>JAHFSU010000001.1:55314-82343 GCA_023265595.1 Deltaproteobacteria bacterium | reverse complement strand
TGTCCCGAATGCGGCGGCGAGCTGACAGAGGCCCGTCAATTTAATTTGATGTTTCAAACCCATGTCGGTGCCACGCAAGATGAAGCATCGATTGCCTATTTGAGACCCGAGACCTGCCAGTCCATTTTCACCGAATTCAAAAATGTACAGAATGTGTCGCGCTTGAAAATTCCGTTCGGCATTGCGCAGATCGGCAAGGCCTTTCGGAATGAAATCACGCCGCGCAATTTTATTTTCCGCTCCCGCGAATTTGAGCAGATGGAGCTCGAATTTTTCTGTCATCCGAAAGAATCAAAAAAATGGTACGAATATTGGGTGAATGAGCGATACAACTGGTTTTTGTCGGTCGGTGTTCGCAAAGAAAATCTCCGCTTGCGTCCCCACGCCAAAGAGGAACTGGCCCACTACGCCAGCGGTTGCACCGATGTCGAATTCCATATGCCCTTCGGCTGGTCGGAGCTGGAAGGGATTGCCGACCGCGGCCAATTTGATCTCACACAGCACGCCAAATTTTCCGGAAAAGAGTTGGATTATTACAATGAAGAGACCAAAGAGAGATATGTGCCGGCCGTGGTTGAAACATCGGTCGGCGTGGATCGGAGTTGTCTCGCCATTTTGGCCGATGCCTATCATGAAGAAGAGGTCAAAGGGGAAAAGAGGGTGGTGATGCGCTTTCATCCGAGCATTGCGCCGTATCAGATTGCCGTGTTCCCTTTGTCCGGAAAATTGCGTGAGCCGGCCATCAAGCTGGAAAAAGAATTACGCAAAACTTTTGTGGCCGATTATGATGAAGCCGGCTCCATCGGCAAACGCTACCGCCGCCATGATGAAATCGGCACCCCGTTTTGCGTCACTTACGATTTTCAATCAGAGGACGATCATGCCGTGACCGTTCGCCATCGGGATACGATGCAACAAGATCGGGTTGCAACCGATCAGTTGATAAAATATTTAAACGACAAAATTTTGGGATGACCAACGCAATCTACACTTTTGGGGAAGGTCGGGCGGAAGGGTCTGCCGCGATGAAGGACCTGCTCGGCGGCAAAGGGGCCGGCTTGGCCGAAATGTGCCGCCTTGGGTTGCCGGTCCCGCCGGGTTTTACCGTCACCACCGAGGTCTGCAATTTTTTTCACCAGCACAAAAAATTCCCCGATGTTTTTGAAAAACAGCTTCGGACCGGTTTATCTCATATCGAAACTATTTTGGGATTGACGTTTGGCGACGCCGCCAAACCGCTTCTGGTTTCGGTCCGATCCGGTGCGCGGGCTAGCATGCCCGGGATGATGGATACCATTTTAAACTTGGGACTCAACGAAGAGACGGTGAAGGGACTGGCCGATCGTTCGAAAAACAAACCCTTTGCGCAGGAGAGTTTTGAGCGTCTCAAAAAAATGTTTGGGGATGTGGTTGGCAAACCGTTGCCGCATGATCCGATGGAACAATTACTGGAGGCGATTCAGGCCGTTTTCAATTCGTGGGACAGCCCGCGCGCCATTGAATATCGCCGCATTCATCATATTCCCGCAGATTGGGGGACTGCCTGCAACATTCAGGCAATGGTTTTTGGAAACATGGGAGAGGATTCGGCCACCGGTGTTGCCTTTACGCGCGACCCGTCGACCGGTGAAAAATTTTTTTTTGGGGAATATCTGATCAATGCGCAGGGGGAGGATGTTGTTGCGGGGATCCGGACACCTGAATCGCTCGATCAAATGAGACAGACCTTGCCGCAATGTTATCAAAAACTGACCGATATCTATAAAAAACTGGAGAAGCATTATCGCGACATGCAGGATATTGAATTCACCGTTCAAAAAGGAAAATTGTGGATGTTGCAAACGCGACGGGGACAAAGAACGGCGCATGCGGCGGTCAAAATCGCCGTCGATATGGTGGCGGAGGGGCTCATCACAAAAGAGGAGGCATTACTCCGCGTGGAGCCGGCGCAGATCGATCAGCTTTTACACCCAATGATTTCGCCCCGGATCAAACGCAAAGTTTTGGCGAAGGGCCTGCCGGCCTCTCCGGGCGCGGCGGTGGGGCGTGTCGTTTTTACGGCCGAAGAGGCGGTGAAGTGGAGTGAAAAAAAAGAGGCGGTTATTTTGGTGCGCACCGAAACGGCGGCGGAAGATATTCACGGGATGCATGTGGCCCAAGGCATTTTAACGGCTCATGGCGGTCAGACAAGCCACGCGGCTGTGGTTGCGCGGGGGATGGGAAAAGTCTGTGTCGCCGGTTGCGGGCAGTTGGATGTCGATGAAGAGAAAAAACAATTTCGCGTCGGCAAAACGATCGTCAAAGAAGGGGATTGGATCACCCTCGACGGAACTTGGGGAGATGTGATGGTCGGAAAACTCGAAACAATCGCGTCGAAACTCTCCAAAGAATTTCACACATTCATGGGTTGGGCCGACGGCCATCGAAAATTGAAAATCAGGACGAATGCCGACACCGCCGCCGATTGCCGCCGCGCGCTGGAATACGGCGCCGAAGGGGTGGGGCTTTGCCGCACCGAGCATATGTTTTTTGAAGAGGGACGCATTGAGGTGATGCAGGAGATGATTGCGGCCGACTCCAAAGAAGCGCGCAAAAACGCTTTGGCAAAACTAAAGCCGATGCAGAAAAAAGATTTTTTGGAGATTTTCCGCGTAATGCAGGGCCTGCCGGTGACGATCCGCCTGCTCGATCCGCCGCTCCATGAATTTGCACCCCATGTGGAGGCATTGCGGGAAACCAATCCGATGCTGGGGCATCGCGGCTGTCGGCTCGGGATCACCTATCCTGAAATTTACGAAATGCAGGTGGAGGCGATCATGGAGGCGGCCTGTGAGCTAGCGCGTGAAAAAATAAGTGTGATGCCGGAAATTGAGATCCCGCTGGTCGGGTTGGCCGGCGAAATTCGCCTCTTAAGAGAATTGTGCAAAACGGTTTGTGAACGGGTGATGCAATCGACCGGTCAAAAGATTGAATATAAAATCGGCTCTATGATTGAAGTGCCGCGCGCCGCTTTTCGCGCCGACGCGATCGCCCCGTACGCCGATTTTTTTTCATTTGGAACGAATGATTTGACACAGACAACATTGGGTATTTCCCGCGACGACGGTTTTAAATTTTTGTCCGAATATGAACAAAAAGGTCTTGTTCATTCGGATCCCTTTCAAACAATCGATTTTGAAGGGGTCGGTGAATTGATGAAGGTCTGCGTTAAAAAAGCCCGCCAAATCAAACCGGACATGGAGATCGGGATTTGCGGTGAACATGGCGGCGACCCCGCATCGATCGAGTTTTGCGACGAAATCGGTCTCGATTATGTGAGCTGTTCTCCCTTCCGCGTCCCCATTGCGCGCTTGGCCTCCGCGCGCGCGCGATTGAAAAATGTAAAATAATTGTTGCTTTTGCCGTTTTTCACCTGTAAAATCGCCCTAATTTCGAGGGGTTAGGATTCCCTCACCCGGCCTAACGGCCACCCTCTCCCACAAGGGGAGAGGGAAACAGGGAAGGGAAGTTTTAATAGGCAACTTTTTGGCAGTTGAGACGATAAAACACCCAATCATGAAGTTAAAATCGCTAGAATTATTCGGATTCAAATCCTTTGTCGACAAGACGATCGTCCATTTTGATGAAGGGATTACCTCCATTGTAGGTCCGAATGGGTGCGGAAAATGTGTCGATGGCGATACCCGTATCCCACTGGCCAGTGGCCGCATGGTTACCATTCGGGATCTGGTTTCTCAAGCGTTGAACCATTCAGAAGCAATTCAATCCATGGATGATGGGGAATATACCTATGACAACCCGGATCATGTCAAAGTTTTAAGCCTTGATGTGCAGACTTTAAAAATGGAAGCACGTCCTGTTTTGGCTTTTGTTCGTCGCAAAAGTCCTGACACCTTGCTCAAAATTAGAACCAAAGCCGGTCGTGAAATTATAGCCACAAAATATCATCCCTTATTTATTTGTACCGAAGAGGGGGTCAAACCGGCCCGTGCTGATGAATTAAAAGTCGGTGTTTCCATTGCATCACCACGGCATCTTCCCATAACAGTGCAAAAAGAGGGTTTTTATATTGCCGATAGTCTGGAATTACGCGAATCGGTCGAAATGTCTGCAGAGGGTTCTGTTGTCGTGGTCGGTCGCCCCCGATCTAAACCGTGCAAGATTCCAGGTCGTCTATTGCCGGAGTGGGGGCGGTTTTTGGGGTATATTATTTCGGAAGGTCAAAACAGCAAATGGACCCCTCAAGTCCGCTTTGTCAATAAAGATGAAAATGTGATTGGAGATTTTGTCCGTCTTTGCGAGAGGCTCTTTGGTGCGGGGCCTGTTGTTAAAGACTATAAGGGAACGGGGGTCAAAGATTGTTTGCTGTTTTCCACCACCTTGTGCGATCTGCTCGATAAAAATTTCGGCATTCGCAGGGGCGGCCATTCCTCAACCAAAAAAATACCCCCCATGATTTTCGGAGCTCCATCGCCTGTTGTTTGGGATTTTTTGTCGACCCTCATTGAAGGAGACGGTTTTGTCTGCATCAAAAAAGAAAAGGAAAGAAACAAATGGATTGCCTATATCGAATATGCCACCGCCAGTGAAGCGTTGGCGAAAGATTTGGCTACATTGCTTCTCCGTTTTGGCATTCGGGGTGTTATTCGTAAAAAATATAAAAAGGCCACCAATTCAGACGGGCCTAAGAGAGAATATTATTCTGTATATGTTTATGGGCAGAGAGGTTTAAAAGTTCTGGCGGAGAATTTGAGACTGGTGAGCTATAAAAAAGATCAGCTGGCAAAAATCGTTTCACTTACGCATCCCGCCGCCACACAGGATGTCATTCCCAATATTACCGGCAAATCGGGGCCTTTCAGTAATCTTTGGAGCGGGGCCCAAACCTCCATTTTCAAAAAACATCCCCTACGTGGGCGCATGGAGGCTTATCGGGAGGGACGTTGCGATACTTCGAGAACCGGTTTGCAGGAGGCATTGGCTTATTTGCGGGATCATGCAAAATTTTGGAGCAGTGATTTGGAAAAAGCCGCCGTTCATTTGGATAAATTGGCCGGGTCCGATATTTATTGGGATCAAATTGTTTCCGTTGATGAAATCATGCCAAAAGAAGAATGGGTTTATGATCTTTGTGTGGAAAAAGATCACAATTTTGTCGCCAATGACCTTGTGGTGCACAACAGCAACATCGTCGACTCTATTCGTTGGGCGATGGGGGAACAATCGGCCAAGCATCTGCGCGGATCTGAAATGCAAGATGTCATCTTCAACGGGACGGCCCAGCGTTCGCCGCTCGGGATGTCACAGGTGACACTCACTTTTGATTTGACCGATGGCCGTGCCCCCGCCGGTTTTGCCGATTACACCGAAGCCCAGATCGAACGCCGGCTCTACCGTTCCGGCGAAAGCGAATATTACATCAACAAAATTCCGTGTCGGCTTCGCGATATCATCGATTTCTTTTTGGGAACCGGTGTCGGCACCAAGGCCTATTCGATTATCGAACAGGGGCGCATTGGCCATATTTTATCATCTAAACCGGAAGAACGCCGCCTGATTATTGAAGAAGCGGCCGGCATTTCCAAATTCAAAAATAGAAAAGAGGCGGCCCTACGCAAAATGGAATCGACTGAAGCCAATTTGATCCGCTTGAACGATGTCGTCTCCGAAATCAAACGCCAGCTCAATGCGCTCGATCGTCAGGCCAAAAAAGCGGAACGGTACAAACAGGTTTTTGAAGAATTGAAAGAGAAAGAATTGAAACTTGCCTCCGTCCGTTATCGCGAATGGAAAGAGTTGATTGAAAAACAGGAGGCCGAAGGGGCCGATCTGGCGCAGAATGAAACGGCCTTGGCCGCCAACCTCTCCGAATTTGAAACCAATGCGGAACAGGAGAGACTCCAACTGGTGCAGTTGGAACAGGAACTCAATCTGGCACAGGAAAATTTCTACAAAAATCAGAATGCGGTGAAAATCCATGAAACGACGCTGGAATATCAAATGGGTAAACTCAAAGATTTGAGCGTGAATCAGGAGAGGGACTCCAAAGAAATTGAAACCCTGCGCGAAAAACTGAAAAAATCGGTTAGTGAAATAGAACGGCTCAATCAGCTTAAATTGACGCTCGATTTGATGGTGGCGCAATCACAAGAAGACATCCGAAACAAAGAAGCGGCCGTGACAGAAGCGGCGGCGGTTTGCGAGGAGTGGAATAAAAAAGTGGAGGAGAAAAATAAGTTGATCCTCCTCTCTGTTTCACAAGTGGCTGAATCACAATCGCGTCTCGAATTTTTGGAACGGCGCGAAATCGATGTCCATGCGCGCATGGCAAAAGGGCAATCCGCAATCGATGCGACTGACAATTTGCGAAAAGGGCTTGATAGGAAAATCGCCACTGCCCAAAAAGATTTGGAGGATTTAAAACAGCTCAATTTCAAACTGGTTGATGAAACGGGTCTCGTCAAAAAAGATTTGGTTGAAAAAAGGATTCTGTTGAACGAGGCAGCGGCTCAGTTAGAAAAACTCAAAGCCGATTTTGCCGCCAAAGAATCGTCACTCCGTTCGTTGGAAGAATTGCATCGGAATATGGAAGGATATCGGGACGGCGTTCGCAGCGTTTTGAGGGCCTCTAAAGAAGATTTGTCAGGCATTTGCGGGCCGGTTAGTGACGTGGTCGATACCGATCCGAAATTTGAAACCGCCGTGAGTGCGGCGTTGGGTGAAAAACTTCAATACGTCGTGGTCCAATCACAGGCGCAAGGGGTTGAGGCGGTGGAATATTTGAAACAACAGGCGAGCGGCCGTTCCACTTTTATTCCGATGGATGTGCAGGCCTCTGAAAAGGATATCCGATCGGTGCAGGGGGAAGGGGTTTTGGGCCCGTTGCTCAATAATGTTCATTTTGCTGATGATTACAAAAAAATCGCACAATATCTTTTTGGCGACTGCGTTTTAGTGGAGGATTTGCAAAAGGCCCTCAACCTTCGGGGCCAAGGGGTGCAGGATGCAACCTTCGTCACGTTGCAAGGAGAGGTAATCGATTCCAAAGGGGTTGTCTCCGGCGGGGAAACGAAAGAGGGCGAAGTCCTGTTGGGACACACAAGAAAAGTTTTGGAGCGGCAGCAAAAAGTGGCGCAGGCCAAAGCCGCCGTCACCGAATCGGAAAATGAAGTGTGGCGTCTGAAATCACAGGTGCAGGCCTTGGAAGAGAGACTCGAAGGTTTGAATCGCGATACCCATGGTGAAGAGATCAAGATTGTTCATTATGAAAAAGATGGCCTTCGCTATCGTGAAGAGCTGGCTCGTTTGAATCAGGATAGAGACCGTCTCTCCGTTGAAATTGCGTGTTGTCTTGATGAAACAAACGAGATTGAAAAAGAACGAGCAGCCGTGGCCCAATCTTTTGAAGAGAGGGTGCTTAAGCAGCAACAATTGGAAAAAGGACTTTCGGAAGTCCAAGCGGGACTTGCCAAAGCGATACGGCAGAAAGAGGCGGCGGGTGAAGAACTGTCGATGGCCAGAGCCCAGTCGCAAAAGAGCTTGGAACAGGTGGTCTCCTGTGAACGAGAACTTGAAAATTGGGTTGCCTCGAAATTGGAAAATAGTGAAGGGATTGAAAATCGTTTTCAATCCATCAATATGGCCACCGAACAAATTGCGGAACTTTCCAAGGCGCAGATTTTGGAGCGAGAAGAGTTGGCCGTGGCCCTCAAGGAGATGGATGCCTGCGGACAAAAGTTGAAGGCCATCAAAGCCGATTACGAAGCGCTTTCCCAAAAAATCCGCCAGAAAGATGTTGCGATGAGGGAAATTCGAAAGCGTCATGAAGAGATGGTGAATGTGGTTCATGCCAATGATCTGAAGCTGGCCGAGACGCGCAACAAGCTGAGTCATCTCGTTGAGCAAATTCTGGAGAGATACAAATTGGATATCGGTAATTACGCCGTTCACCCTGAGCCTGTCGAAGGGCCCCTTGAGGGAGAGGGTAGCCTGTCCGCCGGTAGTGTGGCGGAGGGTGAGGGGTTTAATTTGGAACAAGAAACTGCCGCCGTTGCTGAACTCCGCGACAAACTCGAAAAAATTGGTTCGGTCCATGTGGGGGCGATTGAGGAATATGACGAATTGAAACAGCGCTATGAATTTTTATCGAAACAGCAGCAGGATTTGGTCACGTCGCTGGAAGGTCTTAAAAAAGCGATCCAGAAAATCAACCGGATCAGTCGCGAGCGGTTTCTCAAAACATTTGAAATGGTCAATGAAAAATTTCAAGAGATTTTTCCGCGTCTGTTCAAAGGGGGCCGCGCCAAACTCCTGTTGATCGATGAGGACAATCTGCTCGACAGCGGTGTCGAAATTTATGCCCAACCGCCGGGCAAAAAGTTGCAGTCGATTACGCTTCTCTCCGGTGGCGAGAAGGCGCTAACGGCGGTGGCCCTTGTCTTTGCTATCTTCCTGATCAAGCCGTCGCCCTTTTGCCTCTTGGACGAAGTCGATGCGCCGCTCGATGATGCCAATATCGACCGCTTTAATGATATGGTGCGCGAAATGACGGCCCACTCTCAATTTATTGTCATCACCCATAACAAGAGAACGATGGAAAAGGCCGATTGCCTCTATGGCATCACCATGGAAGAAGCCGGTATTTCCAAAGTAGTCTCCGTCAAACTCGGCGATCAAAAACTGGAACCCGCCGCCCAAGTTGCCTAAAAAAATCCAAATTTGTCATTTGTCATTAAACGGAACCAAAGGATTGTTAACCACAAAAATATCTTTGGTGCGGTTGGTATCGTTTTGGACAAGATTAGAGGCCCACGAATCGAAAGCGATATATCTTCCGTTGCTGCTCACGGTCGGAAAATCGCTGGCGTTATTTGCCTCTTTGCCGTCAAAAGTTTTCGACACGCGCTGAGTCTTTTTTGTCGTTCGGTCGTGGACAAAAATGTCCCAAACGTTATTTGTGTTGTTGTCATTTGGAACGAGATTGGCCGCTTCGGAAGCAAAAATAATGAATCTCCCATCTTCTCGGCTTAAGCGCGGTCTTGTGCTGTTTCCGTTTCCCTGAATATTATCAGAGCTGACAGACTCGCGGGTCGTTTCACCTGTTTTAACATTGTGAAAAAAGATGTCCCAAAAATTATTGGCGTCTTTGGGGACCAGATTGCTTGCCTCGGAGGTAAAAATCACATATTCCCCATTGAGACTGATGCGCGCCCTTGCGCTGTTCCCATTCCCTTCAGTTCCATTGGAAGCCACCGAGACCCGTTTGGTTTCCCCTGTTTCCAAATCGTGGATGAAGACATCGACTTTTCCATTGGTATCTTTTGGAACCAGATTCGAAGCGGCTGAAGTGAAGGCGATGTAGCGCCCGTTGGTTCTGATGCTGGCATCGGTGCTGTTGTCGTTGGTCTGAGTGCCATCCGAAGCCACCGAAACGCGGATTGTTTTTTTAGTCAAGCGATCATGGACAAAAATGTCTGCATTGTTATTCGTGTCCCGCGGGTCAAGATTGTAGGCAAGCGATACGAATGCCACGTAACGGCCGTCTGCACTGATGCTGGGGTTGATGCTTGAGCCATTTCCCTGTTTTCCGTCAGAGGAGACAGAGACTTGGGTTGTTTCGCCCGTCTTCATGTCATGAACAAAAATATCGGATTTATAATTGGTGATGTTCGATGTGAGGTTAGAGGCGATGGAGGAAAAGGCAATAAATCTGCCGTCGCCGCTGATGCTGAGTGATTCACTCTTGCCGTTGGCTTGGACGCCGTCAGAAGCGACTGAGACACGCTTGGTTTCTCCCGTCAGCCGGTCGTGCACAAAAATATCCCATGTGTTGTTGGTATCTCCTTCCACAAGATTGGAGGCCCACGATTGGAATGCAACGAATCGTCCGTCTGCATTGATGGCAGGAAGAATGCTGTCGCCATTTCCCTGTTGTCCATTTGTGGCAACGGAGATGCGAGCAATGTTCATCGGATTTTGGGCATAGGAAACCGCCGGAACCAGAATGAGGGCAATGGATAATAGGCTGACGTTAAATGGGCGCATAGGCATCATAAGAAGCGATAAGAATCATTATACTGCAATAATCTGTGGAAAAAAACAAAAATTCCTGTACAACGGATCTCCTATGGCAGAGTTCAGCTGGATTATTTTATTAGGCGGTCTCGCCTTTTTTTATTTTGGGCTTTCGCATGCGCGGAACGGCCTGCAGCTTTTGGCCGGAGACCGTCTTCGAATAGCCATCACCCGTCTTACCGGAAACCGTATTTTGGCTTTGGGTTTTGGCACGCTCATGACGGTTGTCCTGCAAAGCTCCACCGCCACCATTTTGATGCTGATGAGTTTGGCGGCGA
This sequence comes from Deltaproteobacteria bacterium, assembly GCA_023265595.1. Taxonomy (GTDB): domain Bacteria; phylum UBA10199; class UBA10199; order SPLOWO2-01-44-7; family SPLOWO2-01-44-7; genus JAHFSU01. Next base: position 71,991 of record JAHFSU010000001.1, on the reverse strand, counting down.
CCGGCCTTTTGAGCTTGTCTCAGGCCTTTGGATTAATTTTGGGGGCTGATATCGGGACAACCGTTGTCGTGATTTTGCTCTCCATCAAAAAAGTTTCCGATTACGCCCTGCTCTTGGTGATTTTTGGAGTCCTTCTGGAATGGGCCTCGCGCGGTTCCAAAAATGTTAAATATACGGGGCGCGTTCTTTTCGGATTTGGGATGGTTTTTTACGGGATGAAATTAATGACGCAGACTTCCGCGTTTTTGGCCAGCGACCCGCAGGCCAGAATTATTTTTGAAGTTTTATCGACGCATCCGATTGCGTTGCTGGTCGCCTCCATTATTTTGACCCTTTTGATTCAAGCCTCAGCGGCCACCATAGGTATGGCTATGGCGCTGGGGCTGGCCGGTGTATTGCCGTTTCCCGCGGCTATTTCGGTTGTTTTGGGGGCCAATGTCGGCACCTGTTTTACAGCGATGATCGCCTCCGTTGCGAGCAACGCAAACGGAAAGCGCGTAGCCATCGCCCATCTTTTTGTCAAGGTGACCGGTGTGATTTTGGCGTTGCCGTTTATCCCTCAAATTGCGGCCGGCATTGAAAGCCTCTCTTCTCTATCCCATGGCATTGCCGGCAATATCGCAATGACCCATCTTTTCTTCAACATCGGTTTGGCCGTTCTCTTTTTGCCTTTTTTATCGCTTGGTGTCTGGATGATCTCCAAAATTGTTCCGGAACCGAAAAAAGAGGAGGCCTTTGGGCCGAAATATCTGGATGAAAGAGGGCTCGAGACGCCACCGCTCGCCTTTGCACAAGCCAAACGGGAGGTTTTGCGCGTCGCCAATCTGACCTACGATCTCTATAATGATGCGTTGAAACTTTTTGAACCGGTCTTTGATTTTGATCGGACGCTTCAGGAAATTGAGACACGCGATGACAAGATCGATCTGCTGGATCGCGCCATTCGTTTTTATCTCGCCAAAATTTCGCAGGAAAACTTGACCGACTCGCAGGCCCAACAAGAACTAGCTTTGTTGTCTATCGCAGCAGATTTAGAGGGCATCGGCGATATTATTTCAAAAGAGTTGGCGCGTTTGGCGCAAAAGAAAGTGGAGAAACAGAGAACGTTTTCTGAGGAAGGTTGGCAGGAGATTCAAAGACTGCATCAAGCGGGACTTGAAAATTTTGGTCTCATCATTTCCGTTTTTGCAGCGCCCGGCGAAGAATTGGTCAAAAGGGTAGAGCATCAAGGAGAGCATTTCGATAATTTGGAGCAACAATTGCGGCAATCCCACATTCAACGATTACACGCCGGTTCGCCGGAGGCTTTTGAAACGAGCTCCATCCATCTCGATGTGCTGGGAAACCTGCGCCGCATCAATGCCCATCTTGTCCATATCGCTAAATTATCCTTGCAGACTTAACGGATTGTTGAAAAATTCTTATATATTGTAAGAAGTCTTCCGGCCATTTCATCCAATGGAAATCTTTTGACAGTTTTTTCCAAAAGCTCCACCTCTTCATTTGAAGTAAGATTTCCTTTGCGAATATAGATAATACCCTTTGTTTTTTCTGCCGGAAAAAGAAGGTTGTTTGTGAAATGATAATCTCTTGTAACTATTATGCTTCCTGTTTCCACTGCTATTTGAAAAATCTTTTTATCTCCAATGCCTGAAATTTTGGATCCGATTATAGAAGACACCTCATGGCCCAATTTTTCAAGGCAACTTGCAACAGCTTTGCTTACATTTTCATCAACGAGAAATTTCAAGGGGAAGGACCTTTTCCTGGGCTAATTCCGACGCAAATTTCAGACATTCTTGTATGTCTTCAGCGGTGAGACTCGGGAAGTTTTCAAGAAGAGTAGAAAAGTCCTCGCCGGCGGCAAGATGGCTTAACACAATATAGACAGGGATTCTTGTTCCCTTAACACAAGGCTCCCCCCCGCATACTTCCGGGTTGGCAACGATATGATTCTTTGACATGTGTCAAATCCTAACAGCAATTTTAAGGAGTTACAAGGGATTTCTCTCCGGCAATAATTTTCATTCCCTCCAGCATGAGAAGATTCTGAAAGGTTTGCGGGTCGGTGTAATTTTCGCCGGATAAAATCATAAGGCCCCATCAACCAGATCATTTCCCGCATGGGGGTCGGTGTTCATAAAGCCTTCGTCGAAAAAAGTCTTGAGGCCGGTCGCGACAATGGCGCGACCCACCCCCATTTTTTCGGGGCCGTCGAGAAGGGTATGAAAAGAGTCTTGGCCGGCATAGGTGGTGAAAAGAATCGTGTCGCGGACATGAAAACCCTCCACCAACTCCGGCACCGCAAAACGCCATCCCCCCAAATCCTCTTTTAATTCCTCATTCATTCTTTTATAAAATGCCGCGGCCCGTTTCAGGGCGGCGGCCTCCCTCGTCATCCGCAATTCGTCGCGCATTTTGGAACCGACCGGCTCCGTGAAGGCCTCGATGACGGCCACTTCATCCGCAAAACCCTCTTTTTTCAATTCCGGGATCAATCTCGCGATGCGGGTCAGATTGCTCTCGATCTGCTGGATCGCGCCATTCGTTTTTATCTCGCCAAAATTTCGCAGGAAAACTTGACCGACTCGCAGGCCCAACAAGAACTAGCTTTGTTGTCTATCGCAGCAGATTTAGAGGGCATCGGCGATATTATTTCAAAAGAGTTGGCGCGTTTGGCGCAAAAGAAAGTGGAGAAACAGAGAACGTTTTCTGAGGAAGGTTGGCAGGAGATTCAAAGACTGCATCAAGCGGGACTTGAAAATTTTGGTCTCATCATTTCCGTTTTTGCAGCGCCCGGCGAAGAATTGGTCAAAAGGGTAGAGCATCAAGGAGAGCATTTCGATAATTTGGAGCAACAATTGCGGCAATCCCACATTCAACGATTACACGCCGGTTCGCCGGAGGCTTTTGAAACGAGCTCCATCCATCTCGATGTGCTGGGAAACCTGCGCCGCATCAATGCCCATCTTGTCCATATCGCTAAATTATCCTTGCAGACTTAAGGCTTTTATTAAATTTTGATTGACCCCTTGTCGGCTTTTAATTATCTTGTGAATATGAAATGGATCGTTTCAGACTTGGAACATTTAGGGGGAAGTCCGAGAGTCCGGGAAACGCGCATTGCTGTTTCTCTTATACTTCAGTGTTTGGCCTCCGGAATGAGCATTCCGGAGATTGTTGAAGAGTATCCCAGTTTGACGGAAGAAGCCGTCCGGGGAGTTCTTAAAGAACTTGGCGAACAAGAGGAACGTCACGCCGCGTGAGAATCCTTCTCGATGAAAATATGCCTCACTCCATCCTCGATTTTTTGAGGGAGGAGGGACATGTTGCCGACTCTGTTAACACCCTCCGTTTGAAGGGGATGCAAAATGGAAGGCTCTATCGTGAAATTGCGCAAGAATATGATTTGTTCTTTACGCGCGATGCCGGCTTTGTAAAAGCCATTCGTTCCATGAATATAAAAAGTCGTTGTGTTACGCTACGCATGCTTTTGCCCCAGCTCCCCAAGGATAGGTTTTTGCCCCTGTTTAAAAAATATTTTAAGCCGACAGATTGGAAACAGTTTCAGGATGGAGACGATTGGCCCCAAAATTTTACCCCTTCCTGAAGGAGAAGGGTTTGAAAATCTTCCGGCTTTGTGTAATTTTCGCCGGATAAAATCATGAGGCCCCATCAACCAGATCATTTCCCGCATGGGGGTCGGTGTTCATAAAGCCTTCGTCGAAAAAAGTCTTGAGGCCGGTCGCGACAATGGCGCGACCCACCCCCATCAACACCCATCTTGTCCATATCGCAAAATTATCCTTGCAGACCTAACTACTTGAAATTAAATATATTTTTGTACTCTTGATTTGTTTTGACCTAAAGCAACTTTACCCCATCGCCGCGACGATAATATATACATGGAACCTTTATCCGATAAAAAGCTCTCTCTTGCCCAAAGCCGCATGGAAGAGCAACTCCGCTTTCTGCAAAATCAGGGGGAAGAATGGGGCAAAACTTCCAACCCTCTTATCCGTGCCACAGCCGACTTTGTAACAGGCGCCGATGGTATTAAAGATCAATACACATTTGATTTGAACCATGCCGGGCGGAATTTAGGCGAGGCAAAAGCGGCCATTCAGCGCAACCAATTTGTACAAGCGAAATTATTTCTGGAAAAGGCCGAAACACAATTGGGCAAAGCCGAAATGGAATGGAGCAACTATCTTGAAGCAACCGGAGAGGGAGGAAGCCCAGATTTAGCACCGATTGAACCCCCAAGAAATTTTGATCCAGAAGATGCCCTTTATGTAGAGCAAGGTGAGTATGCAATTTCTTCTCCTCAACATCAACGCTACATCCAAACAGCATTCCTAGCCGGATGCACGGCCCTTGTGCTTTGGGATCCTGCCAGCAAACGTGGATTGATTGCCCATCTTGATGGAACCCAAAACACAAAAGATTCTTTAGATCTGATGATCGCTGATATTGAAGCAAACGGTGGGGCCCGCTCTTTTCTTCAAGCACGGCTCTATGGGGCCATGCAATCGGGTGAACGACAACCATGGGGTAATTGGCCAGCAGAAAATTTACAAAGTATCCATTTCAATTTAGATGCTCAAAAAATTCACGTTGTAAAAGAAGATGTTCTTTTTCCTGCAAAGGGAGGAGCTGGCAAAACGGCGGTGATGCTGGATACAGAAACCGGCCAGGCATTTTATTACACAGAAACTGGACCCCTGACCCTCCGTATCGTTCAAAATACCGGAGTTCCTTATCGAACAAAAAATTCATTGGGAACACAACCTACGATTAGAAAATAAAAAACTCTCCCCTGAGATTGCAAACATCCTCAAAGAAATCCGCGACCGCAAGCACAAAAAACTGGCCAGTAAGTAAAATTTACTTCCTCGGTTTTCCAAAAAATTCCAGCGCGCTCTTTTCCCATTTTTCCAAAAATTTTTGCTGCCCGGCGATTTCTGCGATTTTTTCCGGATGGACCTCCACCGTGAGTGGCGCAGTTTTCGTTGCAATCAAAATCTCCTGCAAGGGTTTGGATCTGGGAAGGGCCAAAATACTTTCGACCCATACTTTCTCCTGCGGATTGGTGGTGTAAAGAACGGCCCCCTCTATCGCAATGCTGGAGACCTCCATTTCGCCGCCGCAAATCCTGCCGATCACCGTGGATACTGCCGCTGAACTCTGCGATCGGGAAAAGACAATCAGTGCATAGAGGTCATTCACCGCATGCATCGTTGCCGGCAGCGAATTTTTTGTCGCACGAGGATGCGTGTGAAGCAGAGTCAAAACACGGGCGGCATCATTGTCGCCGGCATTGTCGGCTTCCCCCCACTGAAAGACCATCGATTCTTTTTCGGTATCGTAAGAAATCGCCACTTCTCGTTCAGAGCCGCGGGAAATTTCAAGGAGCGCATCCAAAAAAGAGGCTGAAAACTGCGGCGTGCGAAACTGTCGGTTGGCTTGCCGGTGGTGGATCAAAAATTCCCAACCCTCCTGAAGAGTCAAATCATAATGAGATCGTTCCTCTCCCTCGCAAAGATGGTAGAGCCGTTCGGCCTTTGTCAGAGGATAGGGTGCTGCAATTTTGGGCATCACTTTTTCCGCCATATTTTATCTCCACAATCATTATCGACGCAAAGTAAAATAGGTTGCTTAAGGGGTGAAGAGTTTGTCAGACAGAGCAACGTCGGTTTGAATGTTGAACAAGCGGTAATCGGTGCTGTTGCCTGTTTTGCTGACGATACTGAACGATTTTAGCAAATTCTCTTCGTTAAATTGGCAATATAGGGCTTTATAGGACGTTTTCGATTTCGGTTTCAAGACAAGCCGGTCTTTTTTGTCGTAACTCACATCAAAATAAGTGCTTAAGTTTCCAAGGTTGGCCAGAAAATCGAGCGCTTCCTGCGGGGCGCCCGAATTTTCAATCGAATAAATTTTGATCTCTTTCAAAATGGGATCGACCATCCAGACATTGGGGCTGTTCACAATATAATGCATCATCCGGTCGCCGGCATATTCAATTCGGAGCTTCCCCCCCTTTTTATAAAAAATCCGTCCCGACTTCGTAACCGTCTTTTCGAGAAGAGTGACAAGGGTCGATTGAACAAAGTCCGTTTTCAACGTGGAAAGATTTTGGTAGGTTTTTTCAATCGCAGCGACATCGGGAGCGGCATAGGCGGTCTGGATTGCTTCGCTGACGCTCGCAATGACAACGATCGCAAAAAAATAACCGCTCATGGTACGCTTTTGATAACCGCTCATGGTACGCTTTTGATAACCGCTCATGGTGAGCTTGTCGAACCATGTACGTCCTTCGACAAGCTCAGGACGAGCGGGATGTGTTTTTTTTTTCATGTCGGATTTTCCGCATTGCCGACAAAGACTTGACGCGGCTTGGCGCCGTCTTGCGGGCCGACCACCCCTTCCGCCTCCATCCGTTCAATCATTCGGGCGGCTCGGTTGTAGCCGATCCTCAGTCTTCGTTGGATCATCGAAATAGAGGCCTGTTTGGTTTCGGCCACAAGCCGTATGGCTTGGTCATAAATTTTGTCGTCTTCTTCATCAAATTCATCGATGGCAATGGCATCATCAGCAGGCATCTCCAGCAGGGTTGTATCATAAACCGGCGTCCCCTGTTCTTTGAGGTGAGCGACAATCCGCGCAATTTCGGCCTCGGTGATAAGGGCGCCATGAATGCGCGTCAATGCGCTCGAAGAGGGGGGCATGAAAAGCATATCGCCATGCCCCAAAAGATTTTCGGAACCGATCTGATCGAGAATCGTTCTCGAATCATGTTTGGAGGAGACCTTAAACGAAATGCGGGCGGGAAAGTTGGCTTTGATCAGGCCGGTGATGATATCGACGCTTGGGCGCTGTGTCGCCAAGATCAGGTGAATGCCGGCGGCACGGGCCATTTGTGCCAGCCGCGTGATCGTCTCTTCAAATTCCTGCGAGGCGATCATCATCATGTCGGCCAATTCATCGATGATGATCACGAGATAATAAAGTTTTCCGGAATGACAAATTGCTTCCTTGTTTTGTTCTAGCCGGACTTTGGCCTCTTCGTCGGAAATCAACTCAATATCGCCTCGGTCGATTTTTTCGTTGTAAGTGGTGATGTTGCGCGTGCCGACATCGGCCAATAACCGATAACGCCGCTCCATTTCGCGAACCGCCCATTTCAAAGCGGCTACCGCCTGTTTCGGTTGTGTCACGACCGGCAACAAGAGATGCGGGATCCCTTCGTAGATATTGAGTTCGAGCCGTTTCGGATCGACCAAAATAAAACGGACCTCCTGCGGCGTTGCCTTGTAGAGCATGCTGATGATCATGCTGTTTAAGGCGACACTTTTTCCGGAACCGGTGGCGCCGGCAATCAACAAGTGCGGCATCTTTGTTAAATCCGTTGCCATCGGGCGCCCCTCCGTATCCTTTCCCAATGCGAGGCAGAGTTTCGATTTGGTTTTTTGAAAAAGTGGGGCGCTGATAATTTCTTTGAGCCAGACGGTTTCGCGTTCATAATTGGGAATTTCAATCCCTAATGCCGCTTTGCCCGGTAGATGGGGGACAATGCGAATCGATTTGCCGCCCATCGTGAGTGAAAGGTCACTTTCCAGATTCACAATTTTGTTCACCTTGACGCCGGGGGCCGGCTCAAACTCATACATCGTAATGACCGGGCCCGGATGAATTTCGGTGACTCTCCCCTCCACATCATAATCTTTCAGCTTTTTGTCGAGCAGTTGCGCATTTTTTTTCAAGACCTCTTCGTCAATATGGACGGCTTTTTGCTGGTCGGAATCGAGCAACGAGAGGGGAGGGATCGAAAAACCGCCGCTCGAAATTTTAAGGAAATGGAGTTGCTCTTCAGGAGTCGGTTTTTTCCCCGCATCGGCCCGTTCAAAAATTTTGATTCCGGGGACAATCTTTGCCGGTTTGTTGATTATTTTTTCTTGGTCTTCTTCTGTCTCTTCATCCTCTTCGCTTTCTTCTTCCTCTTCGTTTTCCTCTTCCTCATCCTCTTCGTATTCTTCTTCATCGTCTCCATTTTGGACGACGTATTTTTCTTTCCCGAAGATCGATTTCCACTGACCCTTCATCCAGACTTTGCTTCTTTGAAAAGTGACAGTTGCCCATTGTGAAAGGTGGACCGCGAAAAATTGGAGGAGGCGCCACGTATTGATTGCGAGCGCTGAAATTTTGAGTTGCGTGGCCAAAACAAAGGACAAAATCAAGGAGGTCACAACGATCAGCTCCGCACCGACACGATTCAAATAAAAAACGAGAAACTGACTGAAAAGAGAACCCAGCACGCCGCCGCCCGCGAAATTTTGGCCTGAAATTCGGACGACCGGAAAATGGAGTTGCAAAATGGTGGCGACGGAGGCGAGGAGTAAAAGATGGTAGAAAATCTCCTTGATATGGATTTCAACCGTGTGCCCCTTGAATTTGAGCATCGAAATCAAAAAACACAAGGCGGCAACGACGTAGGCGCAAAGCCCCAATGTGGTAAAAAGAAGATCGGCCAAATAGGCCCCGACCACACCGCCCAAATTGGCGATTTGAGAGGCATTCGATGCGGCATTGAAGCCGGGATCGGCGGCATTGTAGGAAAAAAGGGAGAGGGAGATAAAAAAACCGAGCGAAAAAAATAAAACTCCCAAAATTTCTTTTCGATAACCGGGTGCGGCTCCCCTGCGCGCGCTTTTGGAATAAGACATAATCGCCTTGGCTGTTCTACAACTAAAACCTCAATAATTACACATAACTACATGATTTTTAAGATTTTTGTATTATAAGGATATTACGATATGGTGTCAAACAAAATGCAGAATTTTTAACATTATTTTACAAAAAAAGAGCAATAATCACTGGAGCATGTTGCGACGGTTTCATAACAGGGTTCCTTGGTGCAGATAATCTGACTGCAATCGGGGTTCGTAAATTCGGGAACAGAGTGATACAGATCGACGAATTCTTTGTTAATGGCATCGAGAGATCCCCCATTGCAGTGATCACAACAACCCCCTTTCACAATAATGCAGTCTTCATTTTTTTGGCAACGTCTTGCTTCATTAGTCGACTTCAAAAAAGCACATTTTTTATCTTTACAATAGGCAACCGGCGGGGGACAGGCCATGGCTGTGCAGATCCAATTGGGAGAACAAATCTTTTTATATTTTTTGTAAGCCTCGTCTGCAAAGACTTTGTTAACGGCAATACCTCCTCCGCCGTTACAAATATCACAGCAACCGACTTCAAGCACTTTGCAATCGGTGGCTGTGTTGCAATCGAGATATTTTTCATCGACGGTGATGGGTGCAGAACCGCCGGGATTAACGCCCCCAGAGCCGCCGCCATCACCTTCACCACCACCCCCGCCATTTCCATCACCCAAATCGGTTGCAGGTTGCTGGGTACAGCCGACCGTTAAGGCAATCATCAATAGGGTTAAAAAAGAGAAGGTAAGGATTTTTGAAGGACGCATAACGCTATTTATCTCATTCTAGGGAGGGGGGTGTCAATATTTTTTTAATCTTTTTTCGTCTTGTATTTTTATAATTCATAAAGTAATTCAACAGGTTATTGATAAATAAACATTATGGGTATTACCATCGTCCAAAAATCGAATCTCAAGGAAAAAAAACCGAAGGCTAAGAGGGCTTTGGTGCTCGCGGGTGGGGCGTTAACCGGGGCGGCCTTCAAAATTGGGGGGCTTAAAGCCTTTAACGATTATTTCACCAATTTCAACATCGTCGACTTCAACATTTTTTTGGGGATTTCCTCCGGCTCTCTGTTGGCCACTTCGTTGATGGGGGGCTTGACCCCCGAAGAGATGCTCAAAAGTCTGGATGGTTCCTCGAAAAAATTTTCCAAACTGGAGCCATGGCATTTTTATTGGCCCAACTGGGAAGAATTTTGTCTCCGTCCTTTTCGCTATGCGGCGCGGGCCGCTACTTGGTTACCCGGTTTGGTTTGGAGTTTGGCGACAAAACTGCCCGGCAAGCAAAATGGCATTAAGGATCTTCTCTGGCAATTTGTTCAACACCCCAGTCTTTCCCATTACGAAACGCTCTGGGAGATGCTGGAAGAATCAACCTTGGAGGACCATCCCTTTCCCTCGTTGATGGAATGTTTCCCTTCCGGCGTTTTTGATAACGGCCCGCTTGAAAGATATTTGCGCCAAAATATTCGCCGCAACCGGATGACCAACAATTTTAAACTGGCTGAAAAACTGGGGGGGAAAAAACTCTATATCACGGCGATGACATTGGATGGGGCTCAGGAGGTTGTCTTTGGCCCCGATGAAAGAAACGACGTGACGATTTCCAAAGCAGTGCAGGCCTCCTCTGCCATGCCCGGTTTTTACAAGCCGGTCAAAATCGGAGAGGAGTATTTTGTCGATGGCGGCGTGAAACATACGGCCAATCTCGATTTGATGGTCGACAAAGGGGCCAAGCTGATCATTTGCTACAACCCATTCAGACCTTACGAAAATAAATCGTTTGTCGATTATGTTTCAAAAGGGAGAAAAACCAAACAGCACTCTTTGAGCGAAGAGGGGGTTTTTGCCGTCTTGAACCAGTTTTTCAGGACCGTTTTTCATACCCGTTTGCACGCGGCGTTGAAAATGTATGGACAAAGCCCCACTTTTGACGGCGATATTCTGTTGATCGAGCCCCGCGCCGATGATCAGGCTTTTTTTTCGATGAATCCATTTGCTTTGGGACACAGGCTTCATGCGGCCCAGCTTGGGTTTGAATCGGTCAGAAATTCCATCGAAGAAAAATATGACGAGATCAAAAAAATTCTGGCTTCTTACAACATTGAAATGAGTCGTGAGGGAGTGGAGGCGGAATATAAAAAGATGCGCAAAAAGGTCGATCCGTTTATGCTGAAAAAAATATTGGAGGAGGGAAGGCGTGGCCAGAAAAAGAAAAGAAGCGGCGGCAGAGCAATGCGGGTTTGATTTTAATAAGACAGAAGACAGAGTACAGAAGACCGAAGACCTTTCCGTTGCCGCTCGTGGTGAGCCTTCAACGCCCGCTCGTGGTGAGCCTTCAACGCCCGCTCGTGGTGAGCCTTCAACGCCCGCTCGTGGTGAGCCTGTCGAACCACCAAAGATTTTTTCTGTTGCGGAGCTCACAAAAAACATCCGTTCTCTTTTGGAAGGGAATTTTGGAGAAGTCTGGGTCTGCGGCGAAATTTCCAATTTCAAGGCCCACACCAACGGCCATTTTTATTTTTCACTCAAAGACGAAAAGGCACAGCTCTCTGCGGTGATGTTTCGCGGCGCCAATGCCAAACTGGCTTTCCGCCTTCAAGATGGAATCGAAGTGATTTGCCATGGGAGAATTTCCGTTTATGAGGCGCGGGGCCAATATCAGATTATCCTCGATTATTTGGAACCCAAGGGGATCGGCGCTTTGCAACTGGCCTTTGAGCAGCTCAAGAAAAAACTGGGTGCCGAAGGATTGTTCGATGTCGCGCGAAAAAGAGCGCTCCCCTTTTTGCCGAAAAAAATTGGTGTGGTCACCTCACCGACCGGCGCCGCCATCCGCGATATTTTGAATATTCTGCGCCGCCGCTATCCCGATATTGAAGTGTTGCTGATTCCGGTCAAAGTGCAAGGTGATGGTGCGGCGATAGAAATTGCGGCGGCCCTTGAGCTGATGAACGAACAAACTGATGTCGATGTGATAATTGTCGGCCGCGGAGGCGGTTCGATCGAAGATTTATGGGCCTTCAACGAAGAAGTCGTTGCACGGGCGATTTTCAAATCGCAAATTCCGGTGGTGAGTGCGGTGGGGCATGAAGTTGATTTTACGATTGCCGATTTTGTGGCCGATGTTCGTGCACCGACTCCCTCTGCCGCGGCGGAGCTGGTGGTGCCGCGTAAACAAGATTTGGAGATGACGATCCAAACGATGCGGACACGTCTCATACAAGCGGTCTCCAAAGATTTTCCGCAACGGATGATGCGGCTCGACACATTGCGAGAACGCCTGAGTTACGGCTGGCAGGTCGGTTTTGAAAAACGGGACGATTATTTGAAACGCCTCATGAGCAATCTCCATCATCTCTCTCCTTTGAATATTTTGGCCAAAGGTTACTCGGTGGTGCAAAAAGTCGGGAGCACAAAGCCGATCAAAAAAGCGAGCGTGCTGAAAGAAGGAGATAGTTTGCAAATTACTTTTGCCGAAGGTCTCTGCCGCGCGAAGGTTCAATAAAATTCTTAAAAATTTTATTCCAGAATTCGTCAGCAAAAATTCCCTCCCCCTTGATGGGGGAGGGTTAGGGAGAGGGTGAACATCACCGACCGGGTGAGATAATTTTCAAGACCACCCTCCCCCCCCGCCACACTACCGGCGGACAGGCAACCCCCTCCCATCAAGGGAGGGGGAAGAGTAAGAAAAATTTAAGTGACGAATTCTGGAATAAAATTTTAAGCAACAAAATCCGGTTTTTGCCGATAACTATAAAGAGGGGGAACTACCACACGGCGCAAAGTGCCGCGTGGTTCGGGGAAATGGGTTGAAAGGGGCCCTTTTGGGCTTTAGGACGATAATGAACGATTCTTTTAAAATAGTACCACGCACTTTTTGGGAGGTTTTGCCGCCGGTGGGACCCGATACACCGGATACGGAGGAATCTGAAAATCCAATGCCACCCGGCCGCATCGTGATTGAGGCATCGGGAAAATCGGCCTATCTGGAACCCCAGAATTTCCCGGGGATGCCCTACCATTTTTATATTTTGGGAGATGGAACGGTCGCAGAGGGCAAACCTCTCCGTGGCGATATTCATGTCGGCCTTGCCGGCTGTTTTAATCCAACATGTGACAAAGAAGATTTAATCAGCTCCACCCAACGGGCGGCACTCGATTCGTTAGTAGCTACGATTGCAAATGTCTATCCGGAATTGAAGCCTGATGAAAACATTTTTTTGGATGAATCGGCGCAAGATTTGGGGCCGGAGGTGGCCGCATTCCAATATCGGCGAGCGCTTGTGGCACAACTTTCATCGAATAATTATTTTTATCATTATGACGCTGATGTCTACCTCCCCGCGGCAGAGGCCCTCTTAAAAATGGGGTGCGAGGTGGAAAAGGCGGTCGATGCCCTTATTTTTAATCACTCCGACTGGTCCCATGAATCCAGAATGAGAATAAAACAGATTTTGCAAAGGCATGCCGATATCGTTTTGCCCATTCTTGCCAAAAGGGTTGAGACCGGCTCTCAAGTGGAGGACTACAATTCCTATCCGCTTGCTTTTGGTCTTTATTGTTTGGGGGAAAAGGGTGCCCCTTTTTTGGAAAAAATGATTGAGAGTCCTTTCGATAGTACTTATGAGAATGGACTCTATTTTCTTGCAAACGGATATCGGGAAAAGAGCATGGAGCCGACCTATTCCATGATCAAAAAACTGATCGATTTAATGGGTGACGGCAGAATACGAAGGATTAACCGTGGAGTCGATCAGGCATTGGAAGCTTGTTGGGATTATTCCTTTCCCTTTTTGGTTTCAATGCTTGATGACAGTAACTACACAGATGTGCGCTCAAGGATTCTCAATGTTTTTGTATCGCGTGACCCCGAAGAGTTATTGCCAGCCATTTTTGTTTTGGAAAAAGTTGCCGCAGGCGATCCCGATTGGGATAATAAGAGGCGCGCACAAAAAATTTTGGATCGAATGAAAGAGGCTTCACGATGAGTGCCAATCCCATCAAACAGGCAGAAAAAATTATCAAGGCCTATGCGGAAGACTTGAAGGGGCTTCAGTTTGAAGAGTGCAATGATCTCGGGTTTTCTGATAATCAATGTGTCAATTTGATGAGGGTCCTTGGGAAGGGAAAGGAGGGTGAAGTTACATCCGATGAACGGATTGTTTTAGAGCGGCTTCAATTTGCAAAAGATTTTATCGATGCTTTAGCGGGAGCCGATGGCAACAAGGCCCTTAGAAGTCGCGTGCGTTGGCTTAAAGATGAATGGTATAAAAAAGGGGACGATGATTTGAGTCAAAAAGAAATATTACAACTTTTGAAAGAGCTGAGTGAAAATGACCAATCTATTCATATCGAGTTGTCATTTTTGCATCTGATGCAATCCCGTGATGCACAAATAAAAGACGCCGCCCGATTGGCTTACGAAAAAATGATGATGTCGTGGTCTTTAAGAGTGCTCCATAATGCTGAGGGAGGGTCTTTCTCTGTGGCGATCCCCTTTTTATTCGAGCATCATAACAATCCTGAAGAGATACTACCCTTGGCACTTGAAAAAGTTTTAAATGGTGATGTGACTTTGGACGATTTTTCGATGTTTTGTGATAATAATGAAACTGTTTCAGAGATGCTAAGAAAATATGGCAACGATCCAATTGCTTTTAAATTAGCCGAATTATTGGAAAGCGGTGATAGAAAGCGCCGCTATCTCGCAGCAACGATGTTAGGTCTTATGGGAAAATGGGCCACTCCGGCTATTCCGCTACTTTATCAAATGGTTGAAGAAGATGCCGATGCCGACTGCCGCATAGCAGCTCAAGAGGCGATAGAACGCTTGAAAGAAGCTTCACGATGAGTGCCAATCCCATCAAACAGGCAGAAAAAATTATCAAGGCCTATGCGGAAGATTTGAAGGGGCTTCAGTTTGAAGAGTGCAATGACCTCGGATTTTCTGACAACCAATGTATCAATTTGATGAGGGTCCTTGGGAAAGGAAAGGAGGGTGAAGTTACATCCGATGAACGGATTGTTTTAGAACGGCTTCGATTTGCAAAAGATTTTATCGATACTTTAGCGGGAGCCGATGGCAAAAAAGCCCTTCAAGCAAGGGCAAAGTGGTTGCAAAGTGTGGTGCAGAGTAATTCGGAAGCGATATGGAAGAAAAAAGTAGCGATTGAAGAGCTGATAAAGAGTGATGCTAATGCCGCCGCGACTATTTTTCTCCCATTTGTCAATAGTTCTGATTGGGACAACGTATTGAGTGATGACGCGATTGGTATCATGATAACCATGGGAGCGGCTGCTTTTCCGGCTCTGGCCAATGCCTTAGCCAGTGAAGACCATCAATTACAAAAAAATGCTGCTGCCGTTATTTATTTTATGGCATCCAGAAAAGATGATGGGATCGATTTTTCAGAGCTGGCTAGTGTTGGTGTCTCTTTGCTCGAGAAGATGGCTAGCGATACAACCGATCCCAATCTTGTTGGAGAAGCCCGACTTGCCTTGGATGCCCTCAAAGAGAGATTGAGGTAATCAGAAATTCAGGCTAAAATAACCGATTATGGCACAGGACAAAGAGCGTAGTGGTGTTCAGCCGGTAGGGAGAGATTCCAAACCGGTGGAGCTGGAGCTGGAAACACAACAGCTCATCAAGCAGGAAGAGCTTCTTTCCAAAAAAATCGAACAGGAAAAAGGGGAAAAGAAGCAGGTGGATCCCGAGGCTCTTTTGCAACTTTCCCGAAATCTTCCCCGCTTAATTCAGAAAAACTTGCAGCGGTTGGAAGGCTCCCAAGTTTATCAAACCTTTAAATTGGCCGGCACCGAATATATTGTCCACGATAGGCGAGAGAGCTCCAAAGAAAAAGCAAAACCGGAACTGGAATCAGAACAAAAAGTAATTGCCGAAGAGGCGAAAAAGCCGCTCGAAGAACTGGTTTTACAAAAAGGGAAAATGGTGGCCTCCAAAGAGAAAGACTACGCCAACTATTTTGCCGATCCTAGCGGACGTATCAAAACGCCGGAACAGCAGGCGGCCACCGAAAGGTTGGTCAAACTTTTCAGTCGATTCGAAAAAGCCCTTTTGAAAAGATTTGAAGGGGGAGAAGAGATGACGCGGCAGGCCGAAGAGGGGCGTTTTTCTTTTTTGAAAAAAACGGCTCAAGGCTGGCGCGATTTTTTTTCCCATTTTGCAAAGAGAACGGTCAAGCGGAATATCTCCATGGAGGCGGTACAAGAGTTTATTTTTCGCGGGCTTGTTCGCAAAGATTCCAAGACAACCGTGATTTCCGATTTGGCGCTGGTAACCGGCCAGCTTGAAAAATTCGCCCGCTTTCGCTTGAACCTTTCAGCCATGAATTTGGCGGAGCGTTTGAATTTATTGGAACCGGGGACAAAGTTGTCTGCGAGTGAGTTAAAAGAGGGGCAAGGCGAAAAACTCGAATATCTGGCGATCAAATCGGCTGAAAGCGAAGCTAGTTATGCAAAAGCAGCGACCAAAGGAAAATTTTTTGGGACAGCCCAGACAGAAGAAAAAGTGGCAAATGATTTGGGTTTGCAGTTGGGTGCGCAACTCAAAGAGAAAGAGAAAATTTTGCGAAACATGCGCAGCAAGAAAAAAGGGGGAGGTCTTTTTGGAGAGACTCAAGAAGAGGCCCCTTTTGACGAAGAAAAAAATTTTATTCCGTGGTGGCAACCGGGACCTTTAATCAGATCCAAAGGCCCTATGCGGTGGTTTGTCGCCGTGAGCTATCTGATCATTCTTTCCCTGTTGGTGATCGGCATTCTCTATTTTCTTTAAGCCATTGGGCCGAGCGGTTTTCCGCCAATCAAGTGCCAATGGACGTGAAAGACAACTTGGCCTGAGTGTTTATTCGTGTTGACCAGCGTGCGATAGCCTGTTTCAGCAACTCCCTGCTCTTTGGCCATTTTTTGGATCACACCAAAAATTTTTC
>JAHFSU010000001.1:52417-55214 GCA_023265595.1 Deltaproteobacteria bacterium | reverse complement strand
TGCCAATGGACGTGAAAGACAACTTGGCCTGAGTGTTTATTCGTGTTGACCAGCGTGCGATAGCCTGTTTCAGCAACTCCCTGCTCTTTGGCCATTTTTTGGATCACACCAAAAATTTTTCCGACGATGGGCAATTCTTTTTCCGGGATGTCATTTAACGTGGTGTAATGTTTTTTTGGGATGAACAAAATATGGACCGGCCCTTTGGGATGGATATCTCTGAAGGCCAAAATTTCTTTGTCTTCATAAACCTTGTCGCAAGGAATTTCGCCCGCGGCAATTTTGCAAAAGATACAATCGTCCATAAATTACCATCCCTAAGGATTTGTTGTCGGCTCCTGTGCCGACGCCACGGCCAAATCGTTCAGAAAAGAAATGGAACTGTGAAAGTCGATTTTATTTTCGTAGAGCGGTTTGCCGACCACGACGCCGCTTAAGCCCACGCTTTCCATTTCGAAAAGACTTCTCAAATCTTGCATCGCCTGAATATCTAGCAGCGTAACCACCGGAACTTTCGTGTGACTGCAAAAAGATTGGATTCCCTCCAAACTTTCATCGGCATAGCAAAGAACGCTCACCCCATCTGCTTCAAAACGGCTCGCATAGTCGTTCGCTGTTTTGTGGCTTGGGGTAACAAGTCCCGGAATCACGACCCTTTTGTTTTTAACTTCAATCAGGACACCGATCTTTTGGGGAAATTTTTGGGCCGCCTCTTTGAGTAGTTTGGAATCCTGATACGCCGATGAACCTAATATGATTTTTTCGACACCGGTTTGCAGAACCATTTCGATCGCCACCACCGATTTAAAATTGCCGGTCACCCATAATCTCAGACTTTTATTTTCTGCCAAAGATTGAATGGCGGCAAAGTTCTCTCCTTTGCCGGTCGGCGGAATGTTGAGATCGTTGATGTAGAGAGCTTCTGTCCCTTCTTGCAAAAAATATCGGGCAAGCGCCGAGGGTTCTTCACTAAACCATGCCGGAGTCGTCTCGGAAGGGGACGCCGCTTTTCCATTTTTGAGATAAATGAGAGGGATTAGCTGCATAGATTTCTTTATACCATAACCAATAAGGAGCTGCTACTTATTGGTTGGTGCGCGAAATTTTGGCGCCGAGCAGTGTCAATTTCTCCTCGATTTTTTCGTAGCCGCGGTCGATGTGGTAGGCGCGGTCCACAATGGTGGTTCCTTCCGCGGCCAATCCCGCCAAGATGAGCGAGGCAGAGGCGCGCAAATCGGTTGCCATAAGCGGTGCCCCTGATAATTTTTCAACGCCTTTTACAATGGCCGTATGTCCTTCCACAGAAATATCGGCGCCGAGTCTTTTAAGCTCCAAGGCGTGTTGGAAACGGTTTTCAAAAATGGTTTCGGTGATTCGACTCGTCCCTCGAGCCAAAGACATCAACGCCATGAATTGGGCCTGCATGTCGGTCACAAAGCCGGGAAAGGGACTTGTGGCGATATCAATACTTTTGAGTCGTTCGGAGGCTGAAACGGTGATCGATTCAGAGTCGGTTTTTATTTTACAGCCCGATTTTTTCAAATGTTGCAACAATGTTTCCAATAAAAAAGGGGGACAATTTTCAACGGTGACCTCGCCGCCTGTGATGACCCCCGCGATCAAAAATGTGGCCGCTTCGATTCGGTCGGCGATGACGGTGTGCGCAGCGGGCTTGAGATTTTGCATACCGCGGATAACGATTGTGCCGGTGCCGGCCCCTTCAATTTCAGCCCCCATTTTGATGAGGTAATGGGCCAGATCGACCACTTCGGGCTCGCGCGCGGCATTTTTCAAAATGGTGGTCCCTTCTGCCAGAGCCGCCGCCATCATGATATTTTCGGTGCCGGTCACCGTGACGATATTGAATTGAATTTCGGCCCCTTTGAGTTTTGAGGCAGTCGCTTCCACATAGCCCTCTTTGATTTCAATTTGGGCCCCCATTTTTTTCAAGGCATCCAAATGAAGGTCGATCGGACGGGCGCCGATGGCACAACCGCCCGGCAAACTGACACGCGCCTTACCCCAGCGGGCGAGGAGCGGCCCTAAAACCAAAACAGAGGCGCGCATGGTTTTGACGAGATCGTAAGGAGCGTCATGCGATTGCAAACCGTTTGAA
This sequence comes from Deltaproteobacteria bacterium, assembly GCA_023265595.1. Lineage (GTDB taxonomy): Bacteria > UBA10199 > UBA10199 > SPLOWO2-01-44-7 > SPLOWO2-01-44-7 > JAHFSU01. Next base: position 53,098 of record JAHFSU010000001.1, on the reverse strand, counting down.
GTTAAATGAAGATTGTTGTTCGTCAGCTCGGAAGCAACGCCCAAGTGGGTGAGGAGTCGTTGCATGGTAATGACATCGCGCAGATGCGGGACATTGGAAAATTGATGAGACCCTTCCGCTAAAATGGTGGCGGCCATCAAAGGGAGTACCGAATTTTTGGCGCCGCCGGCTTTTACGATGCCATTTAGTGCTATTCCCCCTTCGATGATGAGTTTGTCCATATGAATATCTCCGATCCTGCCTCCAAAACGAGCCAACCATTGGGATTCAAAAAATTGGGCGCAGTCTGCTTGATTTTATCGATAAAAGCAAGGCCATCGGGGCCACCATCCAGCGCCAGACGGGGTTCATATCGGCTCACCTCCGGAAAAAGTTGCGTGATTTGTGTTGAGGGGATGTAGGGGGGGTTGGAGACGATGAGATCAAATTTTCCGGTGGAGGGGGGTGGGATTTTTTCAAATAAGTTGCTTTGAATGAAAGTGATCCGCTCTTTGGCGAAGGCGAGATTTTCTCTGGCCACATCGAGAGCCTCTTTGGAAATATCGGCGACGGTAATTTGCGCATCGGGAAGTTCTGTGGCCAACGCCGCCGCAATGCACCCGCTGCCGGTGCAGAGGTCGAGAATGGTACATGGTTCGACAGGCTCACCATGACCGGGTATTGAAGACTCACCATGACCGG
>JAHFSU010000001.1:0-52317 GCA_023265595.1 Deltaproteobacteria bacterium | reverse complement strand
GCATCGGGAAGTTCTGTGGCCAACGCCGCCGCAATGCACCCGCTGCCGGTGCAGAGGTCGAGAATGGTACATGGTTCGACAGGCTCACCATGACCGGGTATTGAAGACTCACCATGACCGGATCGATTACCGCTCGCCCTGAGCCCAGTCGAAGGGCGTAATATCTCCACCACTTTCTCCACCAACGTCTCCGTCTCCGGTCTGGGGATTAAAACAGCGGGGGTGACTTTGATCTTGAGCGACCAAAATTCCTTAAAGCCGCGGATATACGCGACCGGCTCTCTTTTGCATCGGCGCTGGATATAGGTCCTAAATTTTTCAAAATCGTCACCTGGTGCCTGGCACCCTGTGATGTTTTTTGTGTAAAGTTCGTGTCGTTCGCAGCCGAGCGCGTGCGCCAGCAACACCTCGGCATCAAGCTTGGGTGTTTCCACTCCGGCTTTTTCAAGGGTTTTAACAGCTTGATTTAACAAAGTTTTCATATCAGTGCCCATTTTTGCTATATGTTTTATAAAAAACCTTTAAAATCAAGCAACTTTTTTGGAGATCTGCCGATAACTTAAGTGTAAGGAAAAAAATTTATGACGACACTACCAGCACTAATGGTACCCGGGACTATTTTGGCGACGGCCGCGTTGACGAGTCAGGAGGCTTTGGCGGCGGTTTCATGGCAAGATGTTGCTAGAGATCTGAAGGTGGAGGCAAGCAATTTTACAACGGTAGCACTTAGGATAGGGGCCGACCCTTCCATTGCTGAACTGATCCACTCTAATCGCAAAGGAGACGAACAATACCTGGGTCGATTCATACAAGAATGTTCTTCTGCAATTCTTCGTTTTTCAGAGAATCCCCGTTTGCTGCGCGATGAGGTTCTAACTCAGACTTGTAATCTTCGGGATGCCTTGCTGCAAATTTCCTTAATTGACTATGGAACAATCATAGAAAGAGTTGTTCGGTCGGGCCGCGCCGTTTTCGGGCATCAGGCGCCCGCGGTTTCTAGTCCCGTTGCCTCTGCAGACTCTGGTAGTGAAAATGCAAAGAGGAGAATAGTCCTCTTTTTAATTGAAGAAATGAGGAAAGCAAATAAATCAGCTGATTCTCTTCTTATTTTTTTGAGTCAGGCGAGGAATGAAAGTGCAGTCTTTACCTTAGAACATGTGGAGGTTTTAAATAGAATCTTCGAAAAGGAAGATTTGGATCCACAGCTGGCTACTCAATTTCGCTTGATTCTTACCAATTTGCAAACGCGCCGCCCGGACCTTTTTCCAGTTTAGCCACTCTTCAACGCCTCTGTCTGAAAGTGGGTGCGGATGGGAGAGACGACATCCTCCAAATGACCTTCCATGATTTTATCCAACTGATAAAGCGTTAAACCGATGCGATGGTCGGTAAGTCTATTTTGCGGAAAATTGTAGGTCCGGATTTTTTCGCTCCGGTCGCCGGTACCGACCATTCCCTTGCGTGTCTTGGCCATCTCGTCCTGCTGTTCCTGCAACATTTTGTCGAAGAGACGGGCTTTCAACAATTTCATCGCCCGCGCCATGTTTTTATGCTGTGAACGTTCCTCCTGACAGGCGACTGCAAGGCCGGATGGAAGATGCGTCAGCCGCACGGCCGATTGCGTCTTGTTGACATGCTGGCCTCCGGGGCCGCCGGCGGAAAAGGTGTCGATGCGCAAATCTTTTTTGTCGATGACCACTTCCACCTCGTCGGGCTCCGGCAAAACGGCGACCGTTACGGCAGAGGTATGCACACGGCCCATCTGTTCGGTCTCCGGTACTCTCTGCACGCGGTGCACGCCGCTCTCGTATTTCATCTTGCTGTAAACCTTGTGGCCGCGGATCTGCGCGATGATTTCCTTAAAGCCCCCTTTGCCGCTTCCGCTCGATTCGATTACCTCCAACTGCCAGCGCATCGTTTCGGCATAACGCGAATACATGCGGAAGAGGTCCGCCGCGAAAAGAGCCGCCTCGTCACCGCCGGTTCCGGCACGGATTTCCAAAAAAATGTTTCTTTCATCGTTGGGGTCTTGGGGTAAAAGAAGAACTTTGAGGCGCTCTTCGAATAATTTTATTTTTTCTTCCAAAGGGATGACTTCTTCTTTCGCCATCTGGCGGATATCGGGATCTTTTTCATGGGCGATGATCTCCCGGTTTTCCTCCAGATTTTTTTTGGTCGCTTTGTATTCCGTATAGACATCCACAAGCTCCGTCATGTCGGAATGCTCTTTGGAGAGTTTCTGAAATTGCTGGTTATCCGAGATGATCGCCGGATCGGAGAGTTTATGCATCAACTCTTCATAGCGATGAAAAATTTTGTCAAGTTTGGTGAACATAAAATAGATTGCTTCGTCCCCACTGACTTCTCTTGGGGGCCTCGCAATGACAAAGGGATGTTAATGTTTCGGTTTTTTCTGAAACTTGGCGTATTTTTTCTGGAAGCGTTCGACACGGCCCGCCGAATCGATCAATTTTTGTTTGCCTGTGAAATAAGGATGGCAGTTGGAGCAGATCTCTATGGCGAAATTTTTGGCTATGGTCGACATCGTTTGTATCTGATGGCCACAGGCACAGGTGATGGTAATCGCGTGCATTTCGGGGTGGATGCCTTCTTTCATAGGGTTCGCCTCCTAACACAGCAATTTTCATTAAACAAGACTATTTTTTGGAAGGTTTTACGGCCATTTTTTGGGGGGTCAGATAGGTAATCACCGAATCGAGAAAGTGGACATATTGTTGAGAGGCCGGTTTTGCAACCGGTTTGACACCCCCTTCAAGGCGGGTTCTTTTTTCGACGGCCGACTGGGCATAATCACGGAAAAGGTTGGTTCCCAAATAGGTATCATCTTTATTCGCAAAATCCTCAGTATGATTCGATTTTTTTCCTGTCCCCAAGAAAAAATCTTTGGCTCTATTGAAACCGGTTTTGAGCCAGCCGGTGGACTCCAAAAGACTGAGCTGATGGCGCCTCTCCCCATAGGTCTGCCCAATCGTTTCGCTTTTTGGCCTCGCATTTTTGCGATTATTGAGTGGCTCAAAGGGGGTCGGAATCTGGGTCCTTTTCGGTCCTTTGTGGTTAATATGGCTCATCGCCAGCATTAATTGCAAATTGTCTGCCAAACGCCGATTCTAAAAGTTATTTAATTTCACATAGTTAAATGCGACTTTTTTCTGTGGCAGACTCTTCTTGGGGTCTTTCTCCCCCAATTTAAGGCTTTTGAGCGACCAGACACATCATTCGCCACCGGAGGCCAACACCAAAAAAGCGGTGATTTTTCGGTTTCAACCCGGCCTCTTCCAAAAGAGGATAGGCCTCTGAGATGCGATAGATTTTGGCAAATGCCGGGTCCGCCTTTCCCATATACCAGTTATATATTTTTCCCTGAAAGGAATCGCGGTTCCAGTCGACAATGATAAAAAGTCCACCCGGTTTTAAAACCCGTTTTACCTTTTCAAAAACGGAAAGGGGATTTGAAAAATAATGAAGATTGGAGATGCTGAAGGCCACATCAAAACTGTTTTCTTCCAGAGAGGTCTCCAGAAAATCACCCTGTTTGAAGATAATGTTTGGATTGGACCCAATCCTTTTTTGCGCAAACCCAAGCATGTCTTCTGAAAGGTCGATGCCGGTTATTTTCAGATTGGGCCATTTTTGAAGAAGTGATTTTTCGAGTTGCCCCGTGCCGCATCCGATGTCGAGAATTTTTTCCGAACCGGAGAGGTTTAATGGGGCCATGGCTTCGCCGACTGTTTTGCGGATATAGCCGGGCCAGATATAATCGTAAAGACGCGACAAGATATTGTATTTGATCCGGACGGCCCTTGAAAGTTTGGATTGTTTCGCTGGCACGGCGGGGCTTTTACACTACTATCTTTATGGCGTCACCTTCAATTTTGACGGTGTAGGTTTGAACGGGGACCGGCGCCGGCATCGTCATATTTTTTCCGGTTTTGATGTCGAATTGAGCCCCATGCAACGGGCAGGTGACAATGCCCTCTTCGACAAACCCTTCGGATAACGAGGCTTGGGCATGGGTGCAGGTATCGCTGATGGCGTAAAACTGGCCGTCGAGATTAAAAATGGCGACCGGGTCTCCATCGACATCGACACATTTGGACTCTCCCGGCGGAATATCCTTTACTTTGGCGACTTCATATTCTTTCATATTATTTTCTCCCTCATGTAGGCCACTCCTTGATTCCATAAACGCCACTCTTCAAAACTTTAAGACAGAGCAGTGCGCATTTCAGACGAACAGGGCCCAGTTCAATGCCGAGCGCTTCCAGAATCTCTTTTTTCCCCAACTGTTTTATTTCATCCAATGTCTTTCCCTCGATCATGTCTGTCAGCATCGAGGTAGCCGCCTGTGAAATGGCGCAGCCCTTCGCTTGAAATTTGACATCAGTCACCCTATTTTCTTTGATACTTAAATCGATTTGAACTTCATCGCCGCAGAGGGGATTCGTATCTTTGTAAGTAATGTCGGGATGCTGCAAAGCCCCCCGGTTTCTCGGGAACTTGTAATGTTCCAAAATTTCTTCGCGATAAAGTGCATCCATATTCGTACGCTTGGACGATCGTACGCTCGGACTCTCGTACGATTGTACCAGCTACTTCCTACTTTCTAAATAATTTCACTGTATCCTTTAATCCATCCACCAGCAGATCGACCTCTTCTTTTGTATTATAAAGATAAAAACTGGCCCGAACGGTTGCCTCTAAACCTAATTTGCGATGAAGCGGCTGTGTGCAATGATGTCCCGCTCTAACGCAAATGCCGTTACGATCGAGTACGGCGGCGATGTCATGGGGATGGATATCCCGAATGGAGAAGGCGATGAGTCCGGTCCGTTCATGGGCCGGTGGGCCATACATAGTGAGGCCGTCGATTTCGGGGAGCCGCTCCATACAATAGCGGACAAGACTTTGATCGTGTTCAAAAATTTTGTCGAGTTCCACGTGGTTTAAGTATTGGATAGCCGCATGGAGGCCCACCGCTTCGGCAATGCTTTGAGTGCCGGCCTCAAATTTCCATGGGATATCGTTCCATGTGGCGTGATCCCATTCCACTTTTTTAATCATTTCTCCACCCCCCAAAAAAGGGTCCATTTTTTCAAGATGCCTCTTTTTCCCATACAAAACACCGATGCCCGTAGGACCCAGCATTTTGTGTGAAGAGAAGGCCAAAAAATCGCAATCGAGCTTTTGAAGATCGATTTTGAAATGGGGCACGGCCTGTGCGGCGTCGAGCAAAACGGGGATTCCTTTTGCATGGGCCGCCGCAATAATTTTTTCAACCGGATTGATTGTCCCGAATGTGTTGGAGGCAAATGCGCAAGCCGCCAGTTTTGTTTTGGGAGTCAAAAGGGAATCGAGTCGGTCGAGTTGCAGGCGCCCTTGCGCATCAAACGGGATAAATTTCAGTGTGGCCCCTTTTTCCTGGGCCAAAAGCTGCCACGGGACCAGATTGGAATGGTGTTCCATTTCGGTCAGTAAAATTTCATCCCCTTCTTCGATATTTTTTCTTCCCCACGCAAAGCGGACAAGATTGATCCCTTCGGTCGTGCCGCGCGTAAAAACAATTTCACTTTCTGATGCGGCGTTCAAAAATCGGGCAACTGATTTGCGCGCATTTTCATAAAGCTCCGTCGCTTCTTCCGCGATTGTGTAGATGCCGCGGTGGATATTGGCGTAGCTTGATTGGTAGAAGGCATCCATCGCCTCGATCACCTGTTTCGGTTTTTGGGAGGAGGCGGCGTTGTCGAGATAGACCAGCGCTTTGGATCCGATTTTTCTTTTGAGAATCGGAAAATCGCTCCGGATTTTTTCAGTCGGGAAAGTCATGCAATCACCCCTACCTTTTTTTCGATATTTTTCCGCATCACCTCGCGAACACTTTCCACCGGGATGCGGCCGAAAATATCTTCATAAAATCCTTCAACAATCAGATGTTCCGCCTCTTCGCGGTTTAGGCCCCTTGTCTCCAGATAAAAAAGTTGTTCGGCATCGACCTGTCCGATCGTGGCGCCGTGCGAGGCGCGCACATCATCGGCCTCGATTTCGAGTCTTGGGATCGAATCGGCATGGGCCTTTTCACTTAACACCAGATTGTTGTTGGCCATGTAGCTTTCCGTCCCTTGCGCCGCTTTTTCAATCCGGATCATCCCCTGAAAAATGGTTTTGGCCGCATCGTTTGCCGTTCCTTTGATCAAAATGTCGGCCGTGGTGTGCGGGGCGGCGTGTTGTGTCCATGCATACAGTTCCAAATGTTGTTTTTTGTTGCCACAGAGCAGACCCAACACCTCGGCCGCGGCCCCGGACCCTTTGAGAACGGTCTCAATATTTGTTTTGGAAAGTTTTGAACCCTGAATATCGAGCACCCATTTTAATTTAGCGTTGGTTTCCAACTCGATTCTTTTTTGCGCGATTTCAAATGTTTGATCGGAGAGGGCTTGTGAATCGATGTACGTCAAGTGGGCTTCCTCTTCGATATAAATTTCGACAACATTGTTCAAAAAAATGGAATCGTTTTCCGTTTCCGATGAGGCGTAATGGACAATGGTTGTCTTGGCCCCCTTGTCCAACACAATCAGCAAGCGGGGGGCTGCGCTTTGGTTGCCGCCGGAAAAATGGGAGGCCAAAAGGATCGGCAACTCTACTTGGGTATTTTTGGGGATGTAACAAAAGACCCCTGTTTGCCAAAAAGCCTCATTTTGCGCCAAAAATTTTTCATGGCGATTTTGAAAACCTTTCCCAAAATATTTTAAAACAAGTTCCGGATATTTTTCTAACGCATTTTGCAAACCGTCGAGTATAACACCCGCTTTTTGGGAGTTGGGATCGAGCGTGGCTGGCGACATTTTTTCACCGTAGAGGAGTTCACCCGAAACCATCATCGGAACCGGCAGATATCGACTGGCGGACCCTTTGGCGGCGCCATTGGTTACCGATTGGATCGGCTCAAATTGATCAAATGGGATACGGGATAAATTCGTCCGTCTCCAAAACTCATCCGTTTTGGGAAGGGGTAGGGTCTTAAAATCCTCGGCCGCTTTTTGGCGGCGTTCTGTGAGCCATTTCGGTTCCATCTTTTTATCCTCTTTTTTACGATTCACGACCCACGCCTGCCCGCCGGTAGTTTGGCGGGATTCACGTTTCACGTTTTTATCCAACGGATCCTTCCATTTGCAGTTGAATCAAACGGTTCATCTCGACCGCGTATTCCATCGGCAGCTCTTTGACGATCGGTTCGATAAAACCGGAGACGATCATCGAGTTGGCCTCTTCTTCCGAGAGGCCCCGGCTTCTTAAATAGAAAAGTTGCTCATCGCCGATTTTGGAAACGGTCGCTTCATGGCCGATCGTCACCTCTTTCTCATCAATTTCCATATAAGGATAGGTGTCGGAACGGGAATTCTTGTCCATCAACAGCGCATCGCAACGGACGGTCGATTTGACATCTTTGCACCCGGGATAGACTTTCACCAAACCACGATACGAAGAACGGCCGCCGTGTTGGCTGACCGATTTGGACAAAACATGCGACGAGGTGTGGGGGGCGCAGTGAACCACTTTGCCGCCGGCATCCTGATGCTGTGCGGCTCCTGCAAAAGCGACCGAAAGAATATCCCCCTTTGCCCCCGGCTCCATCAGATAAATCGAAGGGTATTTCATCGTTAATTTGGAATTGTGGACGATAAGGCCATTCGCAATAAAATTGTGAGCGCCATCGACTTCGATATCATACACGGCTTCTTCTCCCTCCGCTTCAATGGAACGGACTCGTGTAAACTGAATCATGGATTGACTTGCCTCTTTTTTACGGATTTTTGCCAAATTCTCCCGCAAATTGAGAGTCAAATAGTGGGTTGTGTAATTCTTTGCTGGATAATTCAGCAAGCTCCTCTCCTTGGAATAGGTTGAAATTTTTAACGGATTCAACCCGCAAGAGATCATCAATAATTTTAACTCTTCCAGCAATTTTTTATTAACGGAGGCGAAGGCCAGCTGTCCTTTTTCCATGATAGCGCCACCCTTTTTTCCATGGCGGACATGGCCATCTGCTTCCATGTAACCCTCGATGAAGGCCAATTTTTGTCGGAGAGGTAGCGAGTAAATCCACTTTGGAATCCGTTTTGATTTTGCGGTGCCGTCGAATCCCAGCTGAAGAACGAAATCCGCTAATACAGCAGAGGCAATCGTTACAGAAATGCCTTTGGGTTTCCATTCCGTGTTAAAAACGTCCTTTAAAATTTTGATGAGTTGTGGCCTTGCCCTGTCATTGGGAGGAACGGCAAGGTAAACGCGTCTGGCCCGTTTTGATTTGGCATCGCGTTCTATACAACCATCTCCCAAATAGAGACCTAGAAACCACATGAAGTCCTCTGTTGTTTCTTTGGGTATGGAGACCGGATGTTTTAAACCTCTTCCTGCTATTTGGGGATAGATATAATGGATTGGATAAGGTTTCCCCTCGTCGGGAAGCGCCGTAAGCATTGCAATCAAATTCCCTTCTTTGAGCTTTTCAAGGGGTTGCCATGCGAGTTTTGGATAAGCGGAATAGCTCTCCTTTGTTAATGTCAGGAAGGGATGATTGGCCGTTGCTTTTACCGTTCGGAAGTTTTGGGTTGTGAGACGATAGGTCTTTTTTACTCCGGTGCAACGAACGGCGTTGACTTTAAACTTTTTCGGTTTGAGATCATTAAGATCCACTGCATAAACCGAATCTCCTTTTTTTACTTCGGCGATCGAGATGGGACCTTTCGGATTCAAGAATACTTGGGCATCGGCAGTAAGACATCCCAAATTCGCGTCGACCCATTCCATGGTTGCATCTTTGTAGGCCTTGGAACGCTTGGTCACGAGATTGTAAACATTGGCCGACCAGTTCTGGATGGTGGTGTAGCGAAACCGGGCCCCCTCCATCACAATGACTTCAACAACCGCGGAATGGAGCGAATCGGTGGAATACGACGGGGCGGTGCAACCTTCCACGTAATGGGCCTGTGCCCCTTTGTCGACGATGAGCAATGTTCTTTCAAACTGGCCGACATTTTTGGCATTGATTCTAAAATAGGCCTGCAGCGGCAAGTCGACGTGAATGCCCGGCGGCACGTAGAGAAAACTGCCACCCGACCAGACCGCACTGTTGAGCGCCGCAAATTTATTGTCATCGGGCGGGACGATTGTTGAAAAATATTTTCGAAAAATTTCGGGATGTTCTTTGAGCGCCGAATCGGTATCCAGAAAGATCACGCCCTTATCTTCCCATTCTTTTTTCAAATTATGATAGACGCTCTCCGATTCATACTGGGCGCCGGCTCCGGCCAAAAATTTCTGCTCCGATTCCGGGATTCCTAATTTATCGAATGTCCTTTTGATTTCAGGCGGGACATCTTCCCATGTCTGTCCTTTGTGGTCGGACGGTTTGAGATAATAAAAAATTTCGTCAAAATTAATGTCGTCGAGTTTTCCGCCCCAAGTCGGCATCGGCTTGGACAAAAAGATGTCGAGAGATTTGTGGCGGAAGGCGCGCATCCAATCAGGCTCGCCTTTGTGATCGGAAATATCGTCGACCACCTGATGGTTTAAGCCCTTCTTCGATTTGAAAACCGACTTCTCTTCCTCATGAAAACCGTATTTTTCTTTATAACCTTTGCCGATGTCGAGTGCCTGTTTCATATGGTCCCCCTTGTTTCTTCCACAATACCAAACGCTTTATAGCCTTCGCTTTCGAGTTGTAGCGCCAGCTCCGGTCCGCCACTGGCGATGATTTTGCCTTGAGTCAGTATGTGAACGAAGTCCGGTTTTAAATGGTTTAAGATTCTTTGATAATGGGTGATGCAAAGAACCCCCCGTTCGGGATTGATGTATCGGCTGACCCCTTCCGAGACGATTTTAAGTGCGTCGATGTCGAGACCGGAATCCGTTTCATCCAGAATGGCCAACTGCGGTTGCAAAGTCATCATCTGCAAAATTTCGATTCTTTTTTTCTCGCCGCCTGAAAAACCGTCGTTCAAATAACGGGTGGCAAAAGAGGGGTCGACTTTCAGCTGGGTCATGTTCTCTTTAAAATTTTTCCGGAAATTTTTCCGAAGTTCCGCAAAACGGCCGTTGCCTGTTTTGCTTAAGGATTGGAGGACCGTCATCAAAAAACTGGCAACCGTAACACCGGGGACAGCGACCGGATATTGAAAACTCAAAAAGAGCCCTTTTTGCGCCCGTTTTTCCGGTTCCATTTCGGTAATGTCTTCGCCCTTGAAAATAATTTTCCCTTGAGTCACTTCATAACCGGGGCGACCCATCAAGGTATAGGCCAAAGTACTTTTTCCCGAACCGTTTGGCCCCATGATCGCATGGACTTCACCCTCGGCGATTTCCAGATCGAGTCCTTTGATGATCTCATTTCCTTCCACCTTAATATGGAGGTTATCGAGTTTTAATAGTGATGGCATTCAATTCTCCCTGCCCGCCGATAGGCAGGCCTTTCTTAAAATACGAGGTGATTTCTTTTAATGTAATATGTTTTAAAGCGGCCAAAACGAGACTATGCGTCACCGACCAGAATTTTTGGACATCGCAATGATTTTCGAGGGGGCACATTCCGGGTTGTTCCATGCAATCAACTAGTCCCATCGGATCATGCATCGCCTCTAAAACAGAACCGATCGTGATTTGGTTTGCGTCCTGAGCCAGTTTGACTCCCCCCTTAACACCTCTGTGCGAGGCAAGAACGCCGGCTTGAACCAATTGGTGAACGATATTGCTCAAAAAACGATTTGGGATTCCGATCTCTTCAGCCACTTCACGGACACTCCTCCACTCCTCTTTTGGCAACTGCTCGAGCCGAGCCAAAAGAACTAACGCATAATCGCTGGCCTTGGTCATTTTCATAAGCTAATTATCACTCAGGCGGTGATAATTAGCAAGAAACCGAAAGATGTCAAGATGTTATATAACTATTTGAAATAACTTAGAAATGAACACCGACATGGCCGAAGACCGAGTATTGAGGATCAAAACCGCCATTTAAAATCTTTTGGCCGGCACTATTAGATTTTGACTGAAGCCAGACAAAATGTTCTGTGAAATCGACTCCGACATAGAGATAGTGCAGAATGAGCGTTTCCAGTCCGACCCCGATATTCATGGAGGGCCCATAAACTCCAAAACGGTCATTGCCGGCGCTCGTATCCGGAACGGCGGCCCCAAAGATACCGCCACCGACTTTGGCGTAGGGGAGAAAACGGATTTTTTCCCATTGGGTAAGGGCATTCAGAATAAGGGAATATTTCACGTTGATATCGATATTTGCAGCATGTTCTTTCTGATTATTGAATTTTTCACTGCCATAGCGCATGTCGAGCTCCGCCGCCAAAAAATCGAGGAAGTTCCAACCAAAGGTCAATCCGTAACCTAAAATGATATCGGATCCGAAAGCCCGATTTGTCAAAACGTTTGTGTCTTTGTCGATGTTCATCATACCGACATTGGCCAAGGCATAGAAGCCTTTATGCCAACCCTTTTCTTTGCTGGCATAATCGGCTGAGGCAAAGCCTAAAGAAGCAAGGGTCAGACAAATGAGACCGACCACGGCAGTAATCATTTTTTTCATATTTTATCTCCTTTTTTAACTCCCCGGAATTTTTTTGCTGGAGTGACTGTATTTCAAAAACAGAACTATGACAACAATGAAAATGATTACAATCAACATATGTTTGGCCGCTTCCAGATTTTTCCGGACGGCGTCGATATGATTCCCAAAAAAATAACCGAGACCGAGAACGACGGAGACATGAATCAAAACGGCGCCAAAATTGGTCAAGAGATATTTCCAAAATGGAAAACCCATCGAACCGGCCAGCATATGGGCCGGTCCACGGAGCCCCGACAAAAAACGAACAAAGAAAATGGTTTTGGTTCCCTGTTTCTTGAAATAATTTTTGATTTTAGCCTGTTTTTCCAAATGCCAAAATCGGACAATTTTGGGATGGGCCGCAATTTTTGTCCCCCATTTTTTGCCAATTAGAAATAAAATGGCATCGCCGCAAGTGATGCCGGCTACACAGACAATCCACATCGGCTTTAGCAAGACATCGCCCTCATAGCTCAAATAGCCGGCCATCAACAAAGTAAGCTCTTCGGGTAAGGGGACCCCTAAACCGCAAAAAATCAAAACCAAAAAGATAATGAGATAGGCTGTATTTCCTGAAAGGGCATCCAAAAATTCCATAGAAGATTTTTAAAACAAAATTTGCAATGACTCCTGAATTGTTTTTACCGGAATCGATTCGATCCCTTCAATTTTAATTTTTGTTTTGGCATTTCCCTGCGGCATCATCGCCTTCGTGAATCCGAGTTTGGCCGCCTCTTTGAGGCGGGGCTCTATGAGGCTCACTGCACGTATTTCGCCGGTCAGACCGACCTCCCCAATGAAAATGGTTTTAGGATCGAGCGAGAGATTGCGGAAACTCGAATAAATGGCAAGGAGGACACCTAAATCGAGAGAAGGTTCCGCCGATTTGAGCCCCCCTACAATATTGACAAAAATATCTTGGTCAAAAAGGGAGATGCCGACAATTTTTTCGAGCACGGCGACCAGCAAGGCCATGCGACTATTATCGATTCCGATGGCTGTTCGGCGCGGATTACCCAAAGGCGAATGGGTGACCAGCGCTTGAATTTCCAAAAGCAGCGGTCTTGTCCCCTCCAACGATGCGGCGACAACGGAACCGATTGCATTTTGACCTCTCTCGGATAAAAAAAGATGGGAAGGATTTAAAACTTCTTTAAGTCCTGAACCGGTCATTTCGAAAACGCCAATTTCGTTGGTTGCACCAAAACGATTTTTGATGGCGCGGATGATTCTAAAGCTGTGTCCCTGATCGGTTTCAAAATAGAGAACACAATCGACCATGTGCTCCAAAACCTTCGGTCCCGCGATAGCCCCCTCTTTGGTAACATGGCCCACCAGAAAAAGTGTTGTGTCGGTTGCCTTGGCCACGGTTATGAGTTGGCCGCATGACTCCCGCACTTGGCTTACCGTGCCGGGGGCTGAACTCAAATTTTGCGAATAGATTGTCTGGACCGAATCAATGGCGATAATATCGGGTTTGATCTGGCGGATTGTTTCTAAAAGATTTTCAAGATTATTTTCAGTGGCCACCCATAATGTTTTTTCCTGCACACCAAGACGGTCGGCACGCGTTTTGATCTGCGCCGCCGATTCTTCGCCGGAGACATACAAAACCTTTTTGTTGAGTTGGGCGATATTTTTAAGGGCATGCAGAAGCAGTGTCGATTTGCCGATTCCCGGATCGCCGCCGATTAAAATTGCAGAGCCCGGGATGAATCCGCCACCCAATACCCGATCGAGTTCGGCAATATTCGTCGGAATATGGGCCGCTTTTAAAGAATCGATTTCATGCAGGAGTTGCGGCGATGTCGCCGCCACCAAATTAGCCAATGCCGGCCGACTGCCACCGGATGGTTTGGTATAAGTCTCTTCAATATAACTATTCCATTGATTGCAATCGGGACATTTTCCCATCCATTTGGGAGATTGGGCGCCGCAATTTTGGCAGGAATAAATCGTTCGGGATTTAGCCATTTTTGACCAATAAGTAGCCGCTACTTATTGGTCAAGATAAAAAATCTTGCTAAGTCCTTAAGCTTGTTATACGACACCAATTGGTGACATCGGCTTCTACATTGCTAAACCCGGCTCTCGCATTTGCCGCCGGTCCCGCCACGTTTGGTCCCGTTGTGGATGCCGTACAAGATACAACGGCCCACGACACCTTTCTTTTAGAAACCTCAACTGCTTTGAATGACACCCTCTCCGTATTCGTCGGTCTTGTCGGTCATCCCTATGCCAAGCGTTTCGGTTTTCAGGATGATTTGACCCGATTGCGGAGTGCAAGAGAGGCGACAGAAGAGGGGCAGGCATTGCTTTTTTTGAAAGGGGCATTGGTTGCGATGCGGGGAAATTTGGGAAAGATTTGGGAAATACCAAATGGCCGGTTGGTTTGTGGCGCCGCTTTGGCCCTGTTGCAAGATGAAATCCATGTCACAGAAGAGGGGGCTGTTCAATTTTTCCGTTTTCCCAGAGTGCAGCCGGTGGAATTGCCCGATAGGGTTTCATTGGGCGATCACGATGTAGAAAATCTCAAAAATCCTGGGGATGATCTGAAAACATCCATCCCCCACAATTTGTCTCTTGAAGATTATCGGGAGGCATTGGAGATACAATCACCGAAGGACGCCATCCCCATTTTTACAGATCTCGAGCAGGTTCCGGCCAGAAGAATTTTAGCCCTCAAATATTGGTTTTTTTCTCTCGATGGGGATATTCAGATGCAGGCTGAAACGGCCAATGCCCTTTTCGATATAGTCACTCAGGAAGAATGGAATGAATTTCAGGAATTTGTGGTAAAACTTCTCAATAATCTTTTGTCCGGAGAATTTAAACCATGGATGGAGCTCTATCTAAAAAAACTCTTTGCTCACCTCAGCCATTTTGATCCCGTTCGTATGACAAAACCGGAAATGGAAAAAACAAAGGTCCTGATCAACCAATTAGGGGGCATTTTGTATTGCCATGTCGTTACTTTTCAAAGACAACAACCGTCTTCACTGGAATTTGATTTCACCCTAACTTGGTTATTGGCAATTTCAGATCCCGATATGCACTGGCCGAATGCTATTCGCGAAGAGGGTTTTTATTTATGGTCGTTTATTATAGAAGATCATTTTAAAAAGGGGAGGGCAACGGTTCACAAAGCAATCAAAAAATTGGCAAAAAATGAAAGGGACCTCGACTTTTTATATAATGTTGTCGACCGACACATTTGGCGGGGAAGGCCGCTACCGATGCAAATGGTTCGAGAGATTATCGATATTATTTGTCGACGGGATGATGTTGACGAGGAACGCGAAAGACAATTTCGGACGTTGGTGAAAGAAGATGCCGATGATGCCCTAGTGGAAAAAACAGGCAATGTTTGGAACTGGCTGTGCCGTCTTTTTAGAATCTGACGTTTTTCGTCCCCTCCCGACGCTTTTCGTCCTCTCTTTTTTCCTCAGCTCCATTTTAAACTTCAAATCGGGTGGCACACCCTTTGCAATCTCTCCTTGTAACGTTTTGGCTCTTTGATAATTTAATCGTATGTTTTTGGCTATCCGACTTTTAGCAAGCGGGTTCGGTTTGGGATACACCCCCATTTTATCGGGGACATTGGGGACTCTTTTAGGGGTCCCCATTTTTTGGGCTTTAGCCCGCCTGAATGTCGGTTTCTATTTTTTGACACTTTTGGCATTTACTGCCCTTAGCATCTTCGTCTCCGACCGGGCCTTGTCCTTATCCTTATATAAAGATAACAAAAAAGAAGGGGACCCCTCGCAGATTGTGATCGATGAAGTGGCCGGGTTTTTGTGGGCCGCCGGCATTGTTCGGTATGCCGGTTTTTGGAAGCCCTCCGAGGGATTTTTTTGGCTCGTCGTCATCCCGTTTGTTTTCTTCCGTATTTTGGATGCTTCCAAATGGTGGATTGTCGGTAGAGTGGAAAGACGCTATCACGGCGGCATTGGCATTGTTTTGGATGATGTGGCCGCCGGCATTTTGGCCGGTTTTCTATCGATTCTTTTTTGCATCGTCTATCCGTTGATTGCCACTCTGATCCCTCTGTTATGAAAATTGCCCTTGTCACCACCGGTGACGAAATCATGTCGGGTCAAGTGATCGACACCAATGCCGGTTGGATGTCGGAAAAGTGCTGGAACATCGGCGCTAAAGTGGTTTGGCGTCTCTCGGTGATGGATGATGAAAAATCGATCGGCGAGGCGTGTCGACTTGCGGCAGAGAGGGCCGACATCGTTTTGGTCAGCGGTGGTTTGGGGCCGACCGCCGATGACATCACGCTGCCGGCGGCTGCAAAAGCCTTTGGCAAAGATATCGAAAAAACGGGAAAGGCGATTCCCAATAAAGTCGGCACGGCGCCCGGATGTGAAATGCAATTGGGGAAAGCCCTCTTTTATTTTTTGCCGGGAGTTCCCAAGGAGCTCTACCCGATGTTTGACGATTTTGTCCTCCCCGCCATTCGAGAAAAACTGGGGGGCGTTTATTTCGCCGAAAAAATTTTCCACTGTTTTGGGGCGCGAGAGGCGGCACTCGATACGGCGCTCAAAGGAGTTTCGTTAGGGGATCTCCGTTTGAGCTTTAGGGTTCGCTTTCCGGAAGTTTTATTAAAAATCGCCTTGTGGGGAAAAGAGAAGGAAAAAGTCGATGCCGCCTTGGAACGGGGACGGGAAAAGATCCATGCAAAAGTGGGGGAGTTTATTTACGGCGAAGGAGAGACGAGTTTGGCAAAAGTGATTGGGGAGTTGCTGCTCCGAAAAAAAGCGACGCTGAGTCTGGCGGAATCGTGCACAGGCGGCGCGATTGCGACAGCCATTACCGATGTCTCCGGCGCCTCTCGGTATTTTGAACGGGGTGTTGTGGTTTACAGCAATCGTTCCAAATCAGAACTGTTGGGGGTTTCCAAAGAAACTTTGGAAAAATGGGGCGCCGTGAGTGAAGAGATTGCCAAAGCAATGGCCGACGGGATCCGAAAGAGCGCAAAGACAACCTATGGCCTGTCGGTCACTGGTATTGCAGGCCCGACCGGTGGAACAAAGGAAAAACCGGTCGGCACAGTTTATATCGGTCTAGCCACTCCCAAATCGACGGTGGTCAAACAGTTCTGTTTTCAAAGAGATCGTCTCGAATTTAAACAATTAGTTACAGCAACGGCCCTAAATATATTAAGACAAACACTTTTATGACCCGCGTCTTTCTTGCTTTCGATATTTCTGATGAGGTTAAAACGAATTTAGGGAGTTTGGTCACAACCATCGAGCCACAGGCAAAAGAGGCCAAATGGGTTAAACCAAAAAACTTTCATGTAACGCTCAAGTTCTTCGGGAATGTTGAAGAGTCAACCCTTTTAAAAATAAAAGAAATTGTTGAAAAGGGGGTGCGCCATTCCAAACCGGTTTCTCTACAATGTGTCGGGATCGGGGCCTTTCCCAAATGGGAATATCCTCGAGTGATTTGGGCCAGTTTGGAAGGTTCCGTCGCAAGTTTGAGTGATTTGCAACAGCATTTTGAAGAGGCATTCGAAAAGTTGGGATTTGAAAAGGAAAAAAGGGAATTCAAACCCCATTTAACCGTGGCTCGATTGAAGTCCCCCCCCCAAAATGCCGGGTGGCTGAAAGTTTTAAAGGAGATGAAAGAGAAAATGTTTGGAGTTACAACCGTGGATCATTTAACATTGTACAAAAGCGAGTTGACAAAAGCAGGATCGATTTATACAGCTTTAGAGGTATTTCCATTTCACAAACCGTAATCAACCATCAGGAGGAGTCCTATGACAACAGCATCACAAAACACAAACGAAAATCGCGAGAAGGCGGTCAATCTGGCTATGGCCAGCATTGAAAAGCAGTTCGGCAAAGGGGCCATCATGCGCCTCGACAAAAATCAGAAACCGGAAGCAGTCGAGGTGATCTCCACCGGTTCCTTTTCTTTGGACATGGCGATCGGCGTCGGCGGTTTGCCGCGCGGTCGTGTCATTGAAATTTTTGGTCCCGAATCTTCGGGAAAAACAACCCTCTCTCTGCAGGTTATTGCCGAGGCGCAGAAAAAAGGGGGGATTGTCGCTTATGTCGATGCCGAACATGCGCTCGACATCGAATATGCAAAAAAACTCGGTGTCAAAGTCGAAGATTTGCTTATTTCACAGCCGGATAGCGGGGAACAGGCCTTGGAAATCACCGAAACGTTGGTTCGCTCCGGTGCCATTGATGTATTGGTGGTCGACTCGGTTGCGGCGCTGGTCCCAAGGGCCGAGCTGGAAGGAGAAATGGGCGATGCGGTGATGGGGGCGCAGGCCCGCTTGATGAGTCAGGCATTGCGAAAGCTGACCGCGACAGTCCACAAATCGCGCACGATGCTGATTTTCATCAACCAGATTCGGATGAAAATCGGTGTGATGTTCGGTAATCCCGAGACGACGACCGGCGGCAACGCGCTCAAATTTTACTCTTCCGTTCGTTTGGATATCCGTCGGATTGCCGCTATCAAAAATGGGGAAGAGGTGATTGGCTCGCGCACGCGCGTGAAAGTGGTGAAGAATAAAGTCGCGCCGCCGTTCAAACAGGCCGAGTTCGATATTATTTATGGCCAAGGGATTTCGCGCGAAGGAGATCTGCTCGATTTGGCCGCCGAGAAAAATGTGATTGAAAAATCGGGGGCGTGGTTTGCCTTCAACGGCGAGAAAATTGGCCAAGGCCGTGAAAATGCGGTGCTAACTTTGAGGCAAAATCCGAAAATGCTCAAAGATGTCGAGAAGGCGGTGTTGGCGAAATTTGGTTTGGCTAAAGTAGAGGCCCAAGCTCAAGGGGCTCACATCGCAACTCCCAAACCGCAGCAGGCGGCGAAGAAGTAGGGGGGTATATGACACAAAAATCGAAATCAGATGTTCTTACAAAAACTTTTTTTACGGAACAGTTAGGAAAAGTTTTTGAAAAACTAGGCGAGATGGATGGCAAGATTGGCCAGATGGATGGCAAGATTGGCCAGATGGATGGCAAGATTGGCCAGATGGACAGCAAGATTGGCCAGATGGACAGCAAGATTGGTGATCTGGATCGTAAGATCGGATTTGTGCAGCAAACCGCAAAAGAACAGTTGGAAGCGGTGGAGGATCGCTTAACCAAAAGAATCGACGGGCTGGATATGAAGATCGAGGCGGTCCACGATAAACTAAAAGTGACTCAAGGCGATGTGAGAGGTATTCAGGGTGATGTTTCCGAAATCAAACACCGGCTTGGTCACGTTGAAACCAAGCTCGATAAAGTCGTCGAAAAAGTAGAACAGCACGATCAAGACATTGCCCTTTTAAAAGCGGCGGGCTAGGCAACAATCTAGGTGTTGGAGCATATGTTAACAGGTAACATATGCTCGTTTTAAAGTGCAGGGCAGTATTGTGTATTCTTTGCGATTGCGAATTCCTGTTCCCTCTTTGTTATCTCATCGCAGTGATTTGGCCATTCACGGGGGAACTCGTGCCACAGCGCCTCGCCAAAATAACCGGCGAAGGTTTGACCGAGTGTGCCTTCGGCGTAAGTGTCACCGTCGGCGATTATTCGCAGGGCCGTTGCGGCACCGCAATAGAATTGGTCTCCTTTTTCACACAAGGACGCGGTTTGAAAATACGCCTCTGCCGTTTCATATCGCAATTGGTCTTCCGGGATTTTTTTGTTTTTTGCGGCATCCAGATAAGCGAGATGGGTCTGCGCATAACCGATCTTCTTTGCTGCACTCCCGTTTTGGTAAAGATCGTTATAAAATATACGGGTACCTACTGGTGTGGCCATCCACACGGACTCGGCTGTGTGTGATGCAAGAGAATCAATAGTTGTGTATTCATCGAATAAACGGTCAGTTGTCTTGATGGCGATCTGCATGACGGGATGGATGCGAGGAGTGAAAATACAATAACTCGCCAGAATATCATAAAAATTCCCCTTCTTGAGTCCTACTCCAAAGTAAGTATCTGCCATTGTCATATCCTCCTTTTACTCCCCGCTGAGCCGTGCTGGTACCAGATCACACAGAAATGTCAAAAGATTCTTTTTTGCATGGATTGTTGCTTCGGTTATCCTACGATTTTTTTTTCAGTTCTTTCAGGGCTTCGAGTTCATCCAGGATGAGCAGATCCTTTTTGCGACCCGCTGCTTTTTTGGAACGGATCAGATCGACAAGCGAAATCACAAGACAATGTTTTCCAAAAAGTTCGACGGTTTCTGCATTTGTTCTCAAGTCTTTGTAAGAGCCCACTCCGCTGATTTCCCCCAACAAATCAATATCTCCCAAATTCGTTGTGAGCGTAAAATTCATTCCGTTTTTGAGAGTTTTTTCATCAAAAAGAAAAGAAAAATTCTCATCTTTGGGGCCCCGCAGTTTGGGACGAAGGGGACGAAGAGCATCAACCAGAGTTTTTAAATTGAATCATCGGGAATGTCTAGAAGATTTGTTTTTATTTGCTTTACCTTTGACCGCCTCGACAACCCTCAACATCTCCTGGTGGTGCTGGATGCGCTCTGTGGGGGTTCTGTGCAGATTTTCCCATAGCAGTGTCAGATCCACCCCCAAAGATTTATATCGCTGCTCGTCGATGTTTTTAAAAGTGCTTTGCATCTTGATAAAAATCTAACAAATTCAGCAAAGGAGGACAAGATTTTAAATTTTAGGAGCATATGTTAACAGGTAACATATGCTCGTTTCGTGAGTTCACGAAGTATCCGGCTCCTTACAGGCGGGATTATAAACTGAATGCAAGAGCACCCATTATCGCCAACCATGCTGGACCCGCGAGGTCCGTTTTTTCTTCTGTTTCTGTCTTTTTTGAGAGAAATTTTGCCATCTCTTCTTCATTCTTTGGGGTCAATTCTACGAGACTGTAACCAGTCAGATCCAACTTGAAGCAGGCTGCGGCTCTCGCTACAACATCCACTGTTTTTCCTTCAGTCGTATGAATTGTGGCTATCGAATTTCCGGAGAGAAAGCATGGTTTTTCTTCCGTCATATGGATAACAGTATAAGGCCGCTCTTTTCCAACCGGCTCCCTGAAATAAACATCACGGGGAATACGATAAACAAAGCGTTGCGGTTTCATCTCCTTCAAAAGAATGTCAAAATGCGACAAAACACCTGCCGTATACTGCGTTCGAACGGGAACGCTAAATTCCGGGTTCCGCATGAAGGTCCCAAGCGCAGAAAACTTTAATTCAACGGAATCGACCATTCCATCCATGGCGACATCTGTAATGTCCGCCTGCCAGATTTCGTCGGCAGGCCTTTCTGGGCGCGGAATACCAGCGGCTCCTTGAGCTTCGGGCGTCCAAACGTTATATTTCCTCCATTTTTCAAACGGCATGTCGTTTCTATACTCAACCCGCAACGTCGATTCTTCTTTTCCTTCCCGATCATATTGAAGTACCTGTGTGATCATTACCGGATCGGGGTTATTATAAAAAGCTGCGGCCGTTTTGCGAAGATAAAACCGTGCCGATCTTTCAATCTGGTTTTGCACGGCCTTTTCCAAACGTTCTCCCTCTTTTTTCTGATAAACAGCGGAGTAGGGCCGCAACTGATCGGTCGTGTAAATATCACTCACATCCGAAGGGAGACACCGGAAGGCGCTCTCTAAATGATTCAATTGGTCTAACCGACAGGGACTTTGACCTGTATAAACCAAAAATCTTTTAGCCCCATCACCCTCTTTGTTCCACTCATCCCAAATGTAGGGAGATTGGGGAAAGACATTCCCCTCTTTATCGAGTGTTCTCCAAAGCTTGGCCCGCGGTGCGGCATCAACCGTTAGTTGTTCGACATAATAATCTGTCTTTGAGGGATATGCACACCCAGGACACGGCTTCTCAATAACATAAGAGGTGGCTTGAAGATCGAGTTCGGCCTGTTTTGGATCTTGGAAAGGTCTGAAGGGATTGAAATAACGGACGCGGTCGCCCATACGGCCTCCTTTATAGAGGCCTGTTTATCAGGGACATAGGTTATGTCAATCGATTATTGTTTCTCAGATATTTTTGTGCCATAGGTTTTCTCCATGCGTTCGGACGAAATCCGCGAAACATTTTTGAAGTATTTTGAAAAACAGGGGCATACCCGCGTGGCCAGCGCGTCGCTGATTCCGGCGGGAGATCCGACCCTCTATTTCACCAATGCCGGCATGGTGCCGTTCAAGGATGTTTTTTTAGGGGCGGAAAAACGTCTCTATAAAAGGGCCGCGAGTTCGCAAAAGTGTATGCGCGTTTCCGGCAAACACAACGATTTGGAAAATGTCGGATATACGCCGCGCCACCATACTTTTTTTGAGATGCTCGGGAATTTTTCGTTCGGCGACTATTTCAAAAAAGAGGCGATTGCCTTTGCGTGGGAATTTTTGACAAAGGTCCTAAAGCTCGACAAAAATCGTCTCCTCGTCACCGTTTTCGAAAAAGACGACGATGCCGCCGCGCTTTGGTTGCAGCATGTTTCCAAAGACAGTATTTTTAGACTCGGAGAAAAAGACAATTTTTGGGCGATGGGGGATACGGGACCTTGCGGTCCCTGCAGCGAAATTCATTGGGATCGCGACCCCGGAAAACCGGTGACGCAAAAAGAGGTGGAGGCTGGGGAGCGTTTTTTCGAACTTTGGAATCTCGTTTTTATGCAATTCAATCGCGGTGTTGATGGCGCCTTGTCCTCTTTGCCGAAACCTTCGGTCGATACAGGGATGGGGTTGGAGCGGCTCGCTTGCGTGATGCAAAAAGTCGACAGCAATTGGGAAACGGATCTCTTTGTGCCGATCATAAAGACGATTGAGAGCATTGCGGGGGTCACGACATCCTTTCACGGGGCTCAGGATGAACGGGTTATAATAGCGATGCGCGTTATTGCCGATCATGTCCGTGCGGCCACCTTTCTCATTGCCGACGGCCTTTTCCCGTCGAATGAAGGGCGCGGGTATGTCTTACGGAGAATTTTGCGCCGGGCCATTCGATATGCCCGCCAGTTGGAAATACACCAACCCTTTTTTGCCGCGGTTTCCCGAACAGTCCGCAATGAAATGGGAAAGGCTTATCCCGAAATTGTGCAGCATCAGTCAATGATCGACAAAATTTTGACCCATGAAGAAGAGCGGTTTTTGGAGACACTCGATCGGGGCCTCGAAATTTTGGAGAAAGAATTTGTGGTTCTTCAAAAGTCGAGACAAAAAAATCTCCACGGCGAAATTGTTTTCAAACTTTATGATACCTTCGGTTTTCCAAAGGATTTGACTGAGTTGATTGCGCGAGAGCGGGGATGGGACATCGATGAAAAAGGTTTTGAAGCCGAAATGGAAAAACAGCGGGAACGGGCGCGCAAGGCGTGGAAAGGCTCCGGTGCCATCAAGATGGATCCGATCTATCAAAAAATAAAACAGGAAGGGTGTTCCACCGATTTTATCGGATATGAAAAAGAATCGGCCGAGGGAGAGGTGCTGCGTTTAGTAAAAGGGGGGAAGGTTGTTACAGAGGCAAAAGAGGGGGAAACAATTGAGCTCATCACCGATGTCACCCCATTTTATGCCGAAGGGGGTGGTCAAGTGGGTGATACAGGTTTGGGGGTTCAAGACGAAACTGAACTACAGATAGAAGACACACAAAAACCCTTTTCCGATCTTTTTGTCCATTGGGTGAAAGTGATTTCCGGCGCGCTGCGACGGGATCAACGTCTGCTGTTGCAGATCAACAGTGAGCGCCGTCAACAAATCCGTTGCAACCATACCGCAACCCATCTCTTACACGCGGCGCTTCGCCAAATTTTGGGGGAACATGTCAAACAGGCCGGTTCTTACTTGGATGACAAATATCTCCGGTTCGATTTTTCCCATTTCGGTTCCATCTCCGACGAACAATTGGCCGACATCGAGATGTTGGTGAACAAAGAGATCGAAAAGAATATTTCGATTAAAACTAGTGTGCTTTCATATCATGAAGCGATTGCACAGGGGGCCTTGGCCTACTTCGGTGAAAAATATGGGGATAGGGTTCGTATGGTCGATATCAAAGATTTTTCGAAAGAGCTTTGCGGTGGAACCCATGTTGCCGCAACGGGGGAAATCGGTCTTGTCAAATTGGTTAAGGAACGTTCGGTGGCGAGCGGTGTCCGCCGCATTGAAGCGATATCGGGCATGACGGCACAAGTATTTTTGAAAGCAGATCAAACGAATATCAAAGAAAAAGAGGCGAACGCAAAAAAGAAAGAAATTTTAAAGCAACGGGAAAAGACGGAAAAATCGTCTCGTTTGCAGCAGGCGGTTTTGCAGTTTGATACATGGGTTCAAAAGGCAAGGGAGGTGAAAGGGGTGAAAATCTTGGCGGCGCAAGTGGAGGCAGCCAATGCGCAAGAGCTTAGGGAGATGGCCGATACCTACAAACAGAAATTGGGCTCCGGCATTATTGTGCTCGGGGCGGATGTCGGCGGCAAGGCCGCCTTGGTGGCGGCGGTAACGTCCGATCTGGTTTCCCGATTTTCGGCGGGGGATATCATGAAAAAGTTGGCCCCGCGGGTTGGTGGCACCGGCGGTGGCCGCGCCGACATGGCTCAAGGCGGGGGGCCTTCAATCGATAAGCTGAACGATATTTTGTCCATGGCATGGGACATCCTGAGCGAGCGTTAGCGAGTCGAAGGATCGCATAATCTTAAATACATTTTTGCGCTTTCATTGTCGGGGTCTTGTTTTAAAACGGCATCCCATTCTTTTTTGGCATCAGCAATTTTCTTAAGGGAATAGAAAGTAATCCCCAGTTGAATACGGGCCATGATGTAGCGGGCGTCTTCCTTTACAACTATCCTGAGTTCTTTCAGCGAGGCTTCCAAAGCGCCGGCCTCCCGCAAGGCGACACCCATCTTCGTCCGGATATCGACATAACTCGGATTCAAATCGAGCGCCTTTTTGTATTCGGCTACGGCAAATTTAAAAAGGCCGATCGAACGATAAACATCACCGATTTCGGCATGCATGTTAGAAAGCTTTCCCTTTAAAACCGGTTCGATATCGTCGGTTGTTTCTTTTTCCTTTTTGTGGAGATTCGTATACAGTTTTTTGGCATCCTGATATCGGCCTAAATCGTTATACAAAACAGCCAGATTCAGAACCGCCTCGGTATAGCGAGGGTTGATTTTCAACGCCTCTTTGAAAGCGCCGATGGCCGCTTCGAACTTTCCTTCAATATGATTGATGACGCCCAGCATGTTGAGCACATCGGCATAACGGCAGTTGGCTTGCACCACCTGTCTTAGATAGCGCTCGGCACGAAGATAATCCTTATTTTCAAAACATTGTTTGCCCAGATCGACCCATTCTTGCGTGTTATCCATTTTTTTTCTCCTCCCGTTTTTGCGCTACCTCAAGATATATTTTTTGCGCCTTATTTGTCCATTCATTCTTTGGGTGTTCCTGAATCAGTTTTTCAACCGCCTGTCTGGCGGCCTCCATCCGTCCCAAGTCGAGATTTGTTTTGGTGATCAGATAAAGGGCTCGTGGTGTTCGCCTGGATTGGGGATATTTTTTGACCAACTCTGCAAAACGCAGTGAAGCGGAGATATACTCGCCCGTTCGATAGTAAAAACGACCGATATAATAAATCCTTTCTGCAAGGCGGTTTTGGGCCAGATAGAGCTCATTTAAAATGGCTTCCCGATACGTGCTTTGCGGGAAGGCGCGTAAAACGGTTTCAAATTGCTCGACCGCTTTTACGATATTTTGCTGATCCCGGTCGATCGATTTGGGGGCCTCTTTCAAGTAGGCAAGGCCGGCGCGATAGATGGCATAATCGACTTGGGGGTGGGTCGGGAATAGTTTGACGAAAGAAAGATAAGTATCGGCCGCCAGAATAAACTCGTGTTGGTTATAGTAAGAATCGGCTATTCGGAGTTCCGCCTCTTGTCCTTGTTGGGTCTGTGGAAAACGGGATTTAAAAATTTCAAGACATTCCACCGCCTTTTCATACTGCTTATTTTCGGAAAGGGTGATGCATTTTTTGAGCTGCCGTTGCGGGTCTTCACTTCCGATATCAAAAACCTGTTTGCCGCACCCGGTCAACAAGAGGGAGAGCAAGAGAAAAAATCCTATTTTGGTTTTCAGCATAAGCAGGATGATTCTATGGCGATTCGAATTTTAAGCGCAACAAAAAACTTTTACCCCGGATCCTCTGACACTTTTTGATGATGGTTCGAGACCGGCACGTGAGGGGGAAGGGAGACCGCCTCCATTTTTGCGCTTTCCATCCCTTTTTGACATCTCTTTAAGTAAATCAAGAAAGTCAGAGGGTCAGACCTCTGCCTGTCTTGACAAAACCGGAGGGGAGGGATTAAATACCGCCGTTTTTAAAACCATCATGTCTGAACAAGAAAATGAAAAAAAAGAGTTGCCGCCGGTCGATTTTATCGGTTTTATCCTCTCTTTAGCCTCTTCGGTTCAGGTTCATCTTGGTTTGATAGCCAACCCGACGACACAAAAAATAGAAAAAAATCTCGATTTAGCCAAACAAACCATCGATCTTTTGGGTCTGTTGGAAGAGAAAACAAAGGGAAATTTGACAAACGAGGAAGGCCTTCTGCTTTCTCATCTTTTAACCGATTTGCGTTTGCAATTTGTGGAGGCAAGGAAATGAAAAAAATATTATGGGCATTCTTTTCGTTGTGTCTCGTCGTCGGGAGGCCTTCCCATGCGGCTTGGTTTGATCCCCATATGCCCTCATTTGCCCCTTTGGCCCGGGATGTGAAGGGGGCCGTCGTCAATATCTCTACCACGAAAACCGTCAAACACGAGCCGATGCGGCTCCCCAAATCACCTTTTGGACAGATGGACCCTTTTGAAGAATTTCGGAAATTTTTTGAGGAGGAGGTGCCACAGGAAGAACAACGACACAGCCTCGGCTCCGGTGTGATGATTAGCAAGGAGGGACAGATCCTCACCAACAACCATGTGGTCGGGGATGCTGAGGAAATTATGGTGAAATTGGTCGATGGCCGCAAATTCAAAGCGACTGTGGTCGGCAGGGATGAGAGAAGTGATCTTGCGGTGATCAAAATCAAGGCGAACGACTCACTCCCCTTTGTCGTGCTCGGAGATTCAGACAAGTCGGAACAGGGGGATTGGGTGATGGCCGTCGGCAATCCGTTCGGTTTTGAGAATACGGTGACGGTCGGTGTGATTTCCGCCAAAGGCCGCGTGATTGGGGATGCGAAGGCCCCCTTTGCAAAATTTATCCAGACCGATGCCTCCATCAATCCGGGCAATTCCGGAGGCCCTCTCTTTAATATCAAGGGGGAAGTGATCGGGATCAACACAATGATTTATGGGATGGGAACCGGAATCGGTTTTGCGATTCCGGCCAATCTGGCCAAATCGCTTTTGCCGGACTTGATCTCGAAAGGAAAAGTAACACGTGGCTGGCTTGGGGTGCAGATACAACGCTTGACTCCCGAATTGGCCGAATCTTATGGACTCAAATTGGAACAGGGGGCGTTGATCGGGAGCGTTTTGCCCGGTTCTCCGGCACAGGAAGCGGGGATTCAAAGGGGGGATATCGTTTTGGAATTTGATGGGACAAAAGTGGAAGACCCGTTTGACTTGAGCGCCTATGTTGCCCAAACTCCTGTTGGGAAAAAAATCCGGCTCAAAATTTTGCGACAGGGGAAAGAGCTTTTAGTTGAAGCCAAAGTGGGAAAAAGAGAGGAAGAAGAAAAAATAGCCCAGACACTGCAACCAAAAGAGGAGGCGGCTGTTTCAGATGTTTTGGGTCTTGCTGTTCGCTCGATTTCTCCCGAAGAGGCGCAAAAATTAAATCTGCCGGCCGGACAAAAAGGGGTGTTGGTGGAACAGGTGCAGCCGGGTTCTTCTGCGGAGGATCATGATGTGCGAGCGGGCGATGTTCTTTTCGAAATCAATGGCTCCGCGATCAACAATGCCACCGACTATGAACGAGAAGTCAAAAAATTGAGCAAAGGTTCTCTGGTCCGTCTTCTGATCGGCCGCGGCCCGATGACTATTTTTGTGGCATTTAAAATTTAATTGGCTGATCGTCGGAACGAATTGGTTTCGAAAAGACACGGCTCATTTTGGGGGTTTCACCCCCAAAATGGCTGTTCGACCCTCGGCGCGAAACAAAACAAGAGATAAAAAAGAAATATGCGTTTTTCAAAACGGGTGGAGTTTGTCAGAAGGCTTATTCATACAGCGGCCAAGCCGAAACTGTTGCATGCGCTCGAAAAACTCGGAATCCTTGAAAGTTCGCGCATCCTGAGACAATTGGATGCGCACGATCAAAAACTCTTTTTTGAAATATTTCGGAAAGAAGATTTTCTCGACAAAATGCTGCTCGAAATCCCCGCAGAAACATTGCCAACGCTACTTTCTGTTTTGGAGGAATCCCAATTAATCGATCTTTTAAACCGGATGCCCCCCGATTTTGGCAAAAGCTATCTCGACCAATTTTCTGCCGACAGGCAAAATGAATTGCTTGAAAAATTACCTCTATCCCAGAAGGAAAAAATGGCGCGGCTCTCCCAATATCCGTCGGACAGTTGCGGCGAAGCGATGCACACGGAGTTCATGTTTGTAAAAGCCTCTCAAGGGGTGCAAGACGCGGTTCAGACCGTCCGTACGGCCGATCCTCAGTTGAAAATTTTTTATCTCTATGTCGTTGACGAAGAGAATCATCTGTTGGGAACGGTTCCTCTCCGAACGTTGGTTCGTGAAGACCCTGAAAAAAAAGTCGAGCAGATCATGCTTTCCCATCCTATTGCGGTTCGGGCCCTCGATTCACGCAGACAGGCGGCTCAATTGGTCAGTCACCATAAACTGCTGGCTGTTCCGGTCGTGGATGAGGCTCACCATCTTTTGGGAGTCATTACGGTCGATGATGTGATCGACATTGTCCAGGATGAAGCGACCGAAGAGATGTATCATCTGGCGGGCCTCACCAAAAATGATCGGGCGTTTGCCCCATGGTGGCCCACGACAAAAAGGAGATTGGTATGGATGTCGATTAATTTGGGCACTGCTTTTTTGGCCGCGTGGGTTGTAGGTTTGTTTCAGCAGAGCATTGCCAAAGTGGTTGCATTGGCGATCTTTATGCCGGTCGTTGCGGGGATGGGAGGAAATGGCGGCACACAATCGTTAACCGTCATGACACGTGCGTTAGCGTTGGGAGAAATCAGCGGTCGGGAAATTTGGAAAGTTTTGCGAAAAGAAGTTTTGGTCGGTCTCACTGTCGGTGCGATTACAGGAATGATCACCGGTTTTGTTGCGTGGCATTGGGAAGGAAATTTTTATTTAGGACTCGTTTTATGGCTGGCGATGATTTGCAATATGATGATCGCCGCTTTTGCCGGCAACATGATCCCGATGTTGCTCCGAACTTTGAAACTCGATCCCGCATTGGGGGCCGGTGTTTTGGTCACCACCTTTACCGATGTCTTCGGTTTTCTGATTTTTTTGGGGTTTGCAACGCTATTTTTGCGGTATTTATGTTAAAATGATGACTTGAAATTGTCCAAAAAAGTCTCAATATGGAAGTCATGCGTCCCGACCAATGGACATTAAAAGCACAAGAGGCCCTTCAAACAGCGCAATCGCTTGCCTTAAGCCGCCAGCAACAGGAACTGACCCCCGAACATTTTTTATTGGCCCTTTTGCAACAGGAAGAGGGGCTTGTCTCCTCCCTTTTGAGTAAGATTGGTTGTGATCCTTCTCTACTTGCCTCAAAATTAAAATCGGAACTGGATCGTCTTCCTCGTATTGTGGGGGCGAGCGTCGCGCAGCCCTATTTATCAACCTATCTTAAAAAAGTTTTTGATCAGGCCGTTAAAGAGGCGGAACAGTTAAAGGACGATTATTTGAGTGTCGAGCATCTTTTGCTGGGGCTCACCGATGTCAAGGGAACGGTTGCTAACGATCTTCTCAAAAAAAACGGGGCAGCGAGAGAAGCGGTCTTAAAAGCATTGATGGAAATCCGAGGGCCCCATCGTGTGACCGATCCGGATCCGGAGGGAAAAATTCAGGCCTTAAAAAAATATGGGCGCGACCTAACCGAAATTGCAAGAAAAGGAAAACTCGATCCGGTCATCGGCCGCGACGAAGAGATCCGCCGCGTGATTCATGTCTTGAGCCGGCGCACGAAAAATAATCCGGTTTTAATTGGGGAGCCCGGTGTTGGGAAAACGGCGATTGTTGAAGGTTTGGCGCAAAGAATTGTCGCCGGGGATGTCCCCGATACGCTCAAAGAGAAACGCCTTGTGACACTCGATTTGGCGGCCCTCATTGCGGGGGCTAAATATCGCGGGGAATTTGAAGACCGTTTGAAAGCCGTGTTGAAAGAGATTGTCGCTGTCGAAGGTTCGATTATTTTGTTTATCGATGAATTACATACGCTGGTCGGCGCCGGTTCGGCTGAAGGGGCGATCGACGCCTCCAATATGCTGAAACCGGCTTTGGCCCGCGGCGAGCTCCATTGCATCGGTGCCACCACACTGGATGAATATCGGAAACACATTGAAAAAGATGCGGCGCTCGAGCGGCGTTTCCAGCAGGTTACTGTCGGGGAACCCTCTGTGGAGGATACCATTTCCATTTTACGCGGTCTCAAAGAACGCTATGAAGTCCATCACGGTGTCCGGATTCAGGACAGTGCTATTATTGCCGCCGCCACTTTGTCCCACCGCTATATCAGCGACCGATTTTTGCCCGACAAAGCGATCGATCTGATTGATGAAGCGGCCTCCAAATTAAGAATCGAAATCGACAGCATGCCCTCTGAAATTGATGAGCTGGAGCGCCGCATTATGCAGCTCTCCATTGAACGGGAGGCCCTCAAAAAAGAATCGGATGCCGCTTCGGCTTCACGACTCAAAACGCTTGAGAAAGATATTGCACACTGGAAAGACAAATCGCAGCAATTGAAGGCCCACTGGATGCAAGAGCGCGACATCATCAAACAGATCCGCACGGTGAAAGAACAAATTGAACAGGCTAAGATCGATCAGGAAAAGGCGGAGAGGGAGGGAGATTTAAATACTGCCGCGGAGTTGAAGTACGGAATCATTTTGGAACTGACCAAAAAATTGGAGGCGAATCAGAAAAAAATGACCGAGTTGCAGAAACACCAGAAAATGCTGACCGAAGAGGTGACAGCGGAGGATATCGCCGATGTGGTTTCCAAATGGACCAAAATCCCAGTCTCTAAAATGATGGAGAGTGAAGTTCAAAAATTGCTTCAAATGGAGGAAAAGCTCAAAGAGCGGGTGGTGGGACAGGAGGAGGCCCTGAAAAAAGTGGCAGGCGCCGTGCGTCGCGCCCGCGCCGGTTTAAAAGACCCGCACCGCCCGATCGGTTCCTTTATTTTCATGGGGCCGACCGGTGTCGGTAAAACGGAAACCGCGCGCGCCTTAGCCGAATTTTTATTCGATGACGAAAAGGCGATGATCCGTATCGACATGAGCGAATTTATGGAGAAACACTCGGTGGCCCGGTTGATCGGCGCCCCGCCCGGTTATGTCGGCTATGAAGAGGGGGGCTATCTGACCGAGGCGGTTCGTCGCCGGCCTTATTGCGTGATTCTTCTCGATGAAATTGAAAAGGCCCACGCCGATGTCTTCAATATTTTGCTCCAAATTTTGGACGATGGGCGATTGACTGACGGACAGGGACGTACGGTCGATTTCACCAACACGGTTGTCATCATGACCTCTAACATTCCTGAGGGGGAGTTAAAAAATTATTTTCGGCCTGAATGGATCAACCGCATCGATGACATCGTTATTTTTGGCACGCTCAACAAAGAGCATATTGCGGTGATTGTCGATATCCAGATGAAACGGCTCTTGCAAATGCTGGAAGAGAGAAAAATTGACCTCAAACTGACACCGGCGGCAAAGGAATTTATTGCGAACCACGGGTTTGACCCTGTCTACGGAGCCCGCCCACTCAAACGGGCAATCCAGAAATATATCCAAGACCCTCTCGCCGGCGATCTGTTGGCCGGCAAATTCAAAGAGGGTGATAGAATTGTGGTCGATCTCAAAGAGGGAAAGCTCATTTTTGCATGAGGAGCCGGATACCTCGTGAAGTATCCGGATCCTCATGTAAAAGCTTGAAAAGTGCTCTTGCCGATGTTAGGTCTAACCCCTTATGAAAATCGAATTCAATGCGGTTGAGGCACAGCAGCTTATTGAGACGTTGAAATTGAAGGTGGTTGAAGGGGAAATCGAGCCGGACAATTTCAAAAATTCGCTGAAACGTTTTTTGAAGGGGGAGCCGCTTCCCGAAAAACCGGAATATGTTGCCGACCGCCCGACGGCTCAGACAGCGAAAGATCCTTATACCCATTCCAATTTTGATCGGGTCCGTGTGGTTCATGCCGATTTGGATCTGATATTTAATTTTGAGAAGAAACAAATTTCCGGAACGGCTATCTACTCCTTGGGAAAACAGGAGGCAAACCATCTAATCCTCGATACCAAATCGCTTTTGATCCGGGAAGTTTCGGTCGAATTAAAACATCAAAAAGAAAAATGGGAAAAAACGACGTTCCGCTTGGGGAAAGAAAAAAAATATATCGGTTCTTCATTAACTATCGATCTCCCTCAAAATGTTTCCCGCGTAAAAGTGATTTATGAAACCGACTCCAAAAATATTCCAGCCGGTCTTCAGTGGCTGGAGCCGCAGCAGACCGCCTCCGAAAAAAAACCCTTTTTATATACACAGGGACAATATTATCACAACCGCGGTTGGGCGCCGCTTCAGGATACGCCGCGGGCCAAGATGACTTTTTTGGCTGTGTTGCGTGTGAAAAGCGATTTGGGATTGCGCGCCGTCATGGTGAGCAATCAGCCGCATCAGGGAGTGCCCCAAACACCTCAAAAGGAAAAGGGATATGATGTCTGGCATTATCAAATTTCGGAACACCCGATTTCCACGTATCTGATTGCCTTTGCGATCGGTGATATGGAGGCGATGCGGCTCAGTGAGCGGACCCTTCTTTATTTCGAATCCTACATTAAGGAAAAGGCCGTTGCCGATTTTAAAATTTACGAAAAGTTTGTGCAGGCGGCCGAGTCGTTTTTTGGGCCGATGCCGTGGTCTGTTGCCGATACGGTTCTTTTACCCCCTAGTTTTCCGATGGGGGGCATGGAAAATGTTGGGATCATTTTTGACAGCCCCACGATTATCACAGGCGACGGTTCTTTGATGTGTGTTGCGGCGCATGAATTGGCCCACTATTGGTTCGGCGATTCGGTCACGAATGCCCACCTTCCCGATTTTTGGATCAATGAGGGGTTTACAGTTTGGGCGGAACGAAAAATTTTGAAAAAAGTTTATGGCGAGGCGTCCTACAACATGAATGCGATCGAGGGGATCAGTCGGATTCAGGATCATTTGAATACGCCCGGACGCAGCGCCACGACGGCATTGGCGGTGACAGCTACTTTTGAAAACCCCGATGAGGTTGTCTCTTTTATCCCCTATGAAAAGGGCTTTCTTTTTGTGACGTGGCTTGAGAGAAAATTCGGCGAGGAAAGATTCCTTGATTTCGTTCGGGAATATATAGCCACATTTGCCTTCAGCAACTTGACCGCAAAAGATTTTGTCGATTTTTTGAAGAAGAAATTGCCGCTGGAGAAAGTCGGCATTGATGACGACGATCTCGACCGTTGGCTCTATGGGCCGGGCATTCCCGCCGGCGCCCCCGTTTTCAAATCGCCGGAAATGGACGAAGCAAAAGCGTTGGCGGAAAAATGGATTGCCGAATCCGGCGGTGCGCTTCCTTCATTGGATGCGACGCAATGGGTCTGGCAGATGTGGGCCCAATTTTTGATGCGGTTTCTGGAAGAGCAAAAAATACCGGCAAAGATTCTTGAAAGATTGGAAAAAGATTATGCATTAAATGAGACACCCAACGCTGAAATCGCTTCGCTCTGGTATACACTCGTTGCGAAATATCGTTATCAAAAAGCCTACCCGCACATGGAGCAGTTTCTGGAGCGGGTGGGGAGAGTCAAACTGATTCGTCCGATCTACAATGCATGGGTTCGCAGTGGAGAAAAAAAACGGGCAGAAGAAATTTTTGCCAAGACAAAACCAAAACTGCATGCGTTAGCTATCGAAGAAATCACGAAGGCTTTGAGATGATCGTAAAATCTCCGGCCAAAATAAATCTTTTCTTGGAAATTTTGAGCCGTCGTCCGGATGGTTATCATAATATTTTTTCCCTGATGGAAAAAATTTCCCTCTTTGATGAACTTCAATTTGAAAAAATCCCTTCGGGGATTGAAGTGCACTGTCCTGCTGTGGATGGGCCCCCCGAAAAAAATTTGGTCTATAAGGCGGCCATGCTTTTAAAACAGAAAGGAAAAGTATCCTATGGTGCCAGGCTCCAGGTGAAGAAAAATATCCCGATGGGGGGTGGGTTGGGGGGCGGTTCTTCTAATGCCGCCACCGTTTTAAAAGTTCTGAACAGGCTTTGGGGGCTCGATTGGCCCTCCACAAAATTAGCGGAACTGGGGTCAAAATTGGGCGCCGATGTCCCTTTTTTTATTAATGATGGGCCGGCTCATATAGAGGGGATCGGGGATCAAATAACTTCTTTAACAAATCTTCCCAACTTATCGATAATACTTATTAATCCGGGTGTATCCATTTCTACCCCTTGGGCCTATTCGGCATGGGATGTTCGAAAGAGTCTGACACTTTCAGCCGTGAAAGAGTCAGACACCTTCGGTAAAGGTTCATTGACACCCCAAAATCGAAGTGTTACAAGCCGCCGCACCTTTGCGGAGATTATTCAGGAATTACATAACGATTTCGAGTCGGTTGTCATTCCGAAATATCCGGAAATTCAGAAGGCTAAAGAGGCTCTGAAATATGCCGGTGCCGAAGGTGTCTTAATGAGTGGGTCGGGGTCGACGGTTTTTGGATTGTTTGACAGGAAAGAAAAAAGAGACGGGGCGCTGCAACAAATTAAAATTCAACCAAAGTGGCAGATTTTCGCTGTTGAAAATTGGGGCGTCGACAAGCGGTAAGTCAGCAGCCTTTGGAGCTGCCATCCCTGGTTCGAATCCAGGCGCCCCAACAAATTTGGCAACAGCCAAATTTGTTCCGATATACGATACACGATATACGCAGCTGTTGCCAAATTTCGTTTATCGTATATCGGGTATCGTGTATCGGACTAAACAATGTACTCTTATAAGAATATTAAAATTTTTTCAGGGAATGCGAATCCCGAATTGGCAAAATCGATTGTCCATTTTCTCGAATTGCCAATGGGAGAGGCCCTTGTTACTCGCTTCAGTGACGGTGAAGTTTGGGTCGAAATAAAAGAAAATGTGCGTGGCATGGATACGTTTGTGCTCCAACCGACCTCCAATCCAGCCAATGAAAATTTGATGGAACTTCTCGTGATGATCGACGCATTAAAGCGTTCCTCCGCCGACCGGATTACCGCAGTCGTTCCCTATTATGGCTATGCCAGACAAGATCGCAAAGTAGCGCCGCGCACTCCGATCAGCGCCAAACTCGTTGCCGATCTGTTGACCGCCGCCGGTGCGAACCGTGTTTTGTCGCTCGATATGCATGCCGGTCAGATTCAGGGTTTTTTCAATATCCCCGTCGATAATCTTTTCGCAATGCCCGTTTTTTTGAAATACATCGAAGATCAGTTGAAAGATGACCTTGTCGTCGTGGCCCCCGATGCCGGTGCCGCAGAGCGTTCACGGGCTTATGCCAAGCGGTTGAGTTGTCCGCTGGCCATGATTGATAAACGTCGCACACGTCCCAATGTTTCCGAAGTCATGAATGTGATCGGGGAAGTGACCGACAAACGGGTCATCATCATCGATGATATCGTCGATACCGCCGGCACTATGGCCCAAGCGGTGGAGGCCCTTTTAAACAACGGGGCAAAAGAGGTTTACGGTGTTTGTACCCACGCTGTTTTGTCAGGGCCGGCTCTGGAACGGATCAATAAATCAAAAATTAAGAAGTTAGTGATCACTGATTCAATCCGTCAGGAAGAAGCGGTCCGCAAATCTTCAAAAATTGAAATTTTGTCGGTTGCCAATTTGCTTGGAGAAGCGATCCGGAGAATTTATCATTCGGATTCCGTTTCGTCATTGTTTGTATAAAGTTGGGAGGATTTTATGGAACGTTTAAAATTATCAGCAGAAACCCGCGCACAAGCCGGCCACGGTTTGGCTACCTTGAGAGGAAAAGGACTTGTTCCGGGAATTGTGTACGGCAAGAAGAAAGAGCCAAAACTGGTTCAGGTCAATGCCAAGGAGCTTGAAAAAGCGACAAAGACCGAAGCGGGCTTCAATGCTATTTTTGAATTAACGGTCGATGGCAAAACAGAAGGCCTCGTTCGTATTCGTGAATATCAGGCGCATCCGCTTAAACGAAATTTTACCCATGTCGATTTTCAATCGGTCGATTTGAAAGCAAAAATCGAAGTGGAAGTTCCGATCCGCGTTGTTGGTAAGGCAGAAGGTGTCAAAAAAGGAGGCGTGCTCGAACAACAACGACGCACCTTGCATCTTAAATGTCTGGTGACGCAAATTCCGGAACATATCGATATCGATGTTTCGGCTTTGGAGATCGGCCAAAATGTTCATGCCAATGATGTAAAATTGCCCGAAGGGGTTGAGTTTCCCCATGAGACCGATTTTGTAATTGTCTCCGTGGTTCCGCCGGCGAAAGAAGAAGAGGCGACACCGGCGGCTGTTGCTGTGGAGGGAGCGCCGGCAGAAGGGGCGCCGACAGCGGCGGGCGCCGCACCGGGTGCGGCATCGGCAGCAGGGGCAGAGGCGAAGGGCAAGGAGGCCCAACCGAAACCGGAGAAGAAATGAAGCTGATCGTGGGGCTTGGAAATCCGGGCCACGAATACGAAGCCCATCGGCACAATATCGGTTTTGGAGTGGTCGATCTCTTGGCCAAACAAAACCGATGGGAATGGGAAAAAACGGCCTTGGCCCAAGTGGCTTGGGGTGAATGGGAAAATGAGGAATGCTGGCTGGCCAAACCGTTTACTTGGATGAACTTGAGCGGTAAGGCGATTCAGGCTCTTTTAAAAGAAAAAGGTGTTGCAACAAAAGATCTGATCGTGATTCACGACGATCTCGATTTACCCTTGGGAAAGATACGCTGGGTTTTTGCTTCCGGTCATGGAGGACACAATGGTGTCCGCTCCATCACCGACATGATCGCGACACCCGATTTCCATCGGGTCCGGTTGGGGATCGGAAGGCCGGCCGGATCGGAAGATATTGCCGAATATGTTTTGCAACCCTTTTTGAAAGAGGAAAGAGAGGCTGCGGAAGCAATGACAACGGCTGCGGCGCAATCGATACCCGATTTTTTGAAACATGGATTACAATGGGTGCAGAATAAATATCATTAAAGGAGAGTACCATGAGAGAATATGAAACCATTTTTGTGGTGAAACCGAATGCCACAGAAAAAGATTTGGAAGAGCTCAAGACCCGTTTGAGCAAACTCATTTCCAATTACAAGGGCACTATTTTACTCGACCGTTCTTGGGGCAAGAGGGGGTTGGCCTTTCCGATGGAGAAGCAAAAAGAAGGTTTTTATATCCAACTCGATTACGCCGCCGAAATAGGTGCTGTTTCTGAAATTGAAAAGGTTTTGCGCTTTGATGAAAGGGTATTGCGACAGATGACTGTTGTCTTGCAGCAAAATGTCGATGTAGAAAAACGGGCCGAAGAATTGAAAAAAATGGAAGAAGCCGCAGCCCTTGCCGCTCTTCAACCGATGGGAGAAAAATATGGAGAAAAGAAAATTTAAGAAAACAACCCGGTCGTCTTTCGGAGATAAAGGCGAAGACAGGGGATTGCCGATGCGCAAAAAGGCCTGCCGCTTTTGCGTCGATAAGGAATTACGCATCGATTACAAAGATGCCAAGGCGTTGAAACCTTATGTCTCCGATGGAGAAAAAATTGCGCCGAGCCGGATCAGTGGGTTGTGTGCCTTTCATCAGCGCCGGTTGACCGAAGCCGTCAAAAGAGCCCGCATTTTGGGGATTGTCTCTTTTTCACCGCTGCAAAAAGCGATACATTAATTTTCCATGAAACCGGATTTTCAACAAATCGGGCGGGCCTGTGGTGCGGCCGCTTTTAGTGTGACCATCTATTTTACCGGTTTTCTGATTTTTTTGACGCCGCTCCCTCTTTTTTATTTAAGCCTCCTGACCAATAAAAAATACTGGTTTTGTTCTTTGGGGTTTACTCTGCTAATGGGAACCCCTCTCTTTTTCGCTTTTTTCCCCGAGACGATCGCCGAAGCCAATATCATTTCGTCGAGCATCATGACCCTCAGCTATTTCGGTTATTATCTGACCATTGCCGTTTTACTCAGTGTCGGTGTCTGGAAAAAATGGCGTCTCGAAAAAATAGGGGCCGTCACAACCATCACGGTGGCCTTACTGGCGCTTTTGGTCGGCGGTTTTTTTCAATGGATCGGCTGGGTCGACATCAAGGGAATGATCGATCATTTTTTGGTCGAAATCGGTACAACGCTGGACCAGATGATTGCCACACAGCCCAAAGAGAGACAGGCTGAAATGGCGATGATTGTGACTCAATCAAAGGGATGGCTCGTCTATTTTCCGAGTCTGATTCCGGCCGTTGTTGCGATTTTCACCCTTTTGACCGTCATTATCAATCTCGGGATTCCGAGACTCTTTTATCGTGCCTCCAAACCGATGAAATGGGCCGGCGATTTTCGGCGTCTCCAGATTCCCCACTTTTTGGTCTGGCTTTTAATCGCCTCGGGGGGGCTTTTTTTCATCAATCAATACACGATTCATTTGCCGCTGCTTAAAGTCGCCGCTGTAAACCTCCTCATTACCGTTTTGTTTGTCTATTTCGTACAGGGTTTGAGTATTATGGCCTTTTTCCTGAAGCGATATTCCCTCTTGTTTCGTTTTGGGATCTATGGTTTGCTGATTTTGTTTTTTCAGATGGTGGGCTTGTTCGTTGTGGGACTGGGCCTTGCGGATATGTGGATCGATTTTAGAAAATTGCATAAACAGCAGGTTAACCAGAAATAGATGGAGGATCGATGAATATCGAGGTCATTTTAAAAGAAGACATCAAAAGTGTGGGGAAGGCAGGGGATATAGTAAAAGTGAGCCCCGGTTTTGCCCGCAATTTTCTTTTGCCGCAAGGGAAGGCGGTTCAGGCGAACCCGGGCAATGTCAAAGAGATGGAGCATCACAAGCGTGCCGTGCAGGCCAGTCAAGCCAAACTGAAAAAACAATCTGAAGAGCTGGCGAATCATATCGCCACCCTTTCCGTCACGATCAAAAAAGAGGCAGGCGAAGGAGATAAATTGTTCGGATCGGTCACATCGAAAGATATTGCCGATGCGTTGCGCGCCCAAAATATTCTGGTCGACAAGAAAATAGTGATCTTGGCGGAACCGATCAAACAGCTCGGCATTTATGAGGTCTCTTTGAAATTACATTCCGAAGTCACGGCGAATGTGAAAGTATTGGTCGTCAAGGTGTAAAAAAACATATGCCCGGAGAAAAGGGAAAACTACCGCCCCAGAATTTAGATGCGGAACGTTCTGTGTTGGGGGGGATGTTGATCGACAACGATGCGATCAACCGCGTTGTCGAAATTCTCGATCCTTCCGATTTTTACCGCAATGCCCACCGAAAAATTTTTCAGGCTGTTATTGAATTGTATCAGGCCAATGAGCCCTCCGACCTCGTCACCATCACCAACATTTTAAAGAACAAGGGAGAATTGGAAGCGGTGGGCGGCGCCTCCTTTTTGGCGACCCTTGTCGATGAAACGCCGACCGCTGCTCATATCGCTCACTATGCCAAAATCATCCGCGAAAAATCGATTTTGCGCCGCCTCATTGAGGGGGCCACCGATATTGTGAGCCGCGGCTATGCCGATGAAGGAGGGGTTGAGGAATTTCTTGATGAGGCCGAGCGAATTATTTTTGAGGTGGCTTCCAGCCGGATCCAGCAGAGTTTTGTGCCGGTCAAAGACGTTGTCAAATCGAGTTTTAAAACCATCGAACAATTGTACGAAAAAAAGGAATTGATCACCGGTGTGCCGAGCGGCTTCAAAGATTTGGACCGCATTACCTCCGGCTTGCAGTCTTCCGATTTGGTGATTGTGGCCGGACGGCCCAGTTCCGGCAAAACCGCTTTTTCGCTCAACATTATGGAGAATGCCGCGTGCGAGGCCAAAGTCCCCTGTGCCATTTTTTCACTCGAAATGTCGAAAGAACAGTTGGTGCAACGGCTTTTGTGTTCACGCGCCAAGGTCGATTCGTACAAACTGCGCGGCGGTTTTCTTTCTGAAAATGATTGGCCTAAACTGACCCGTGCCGCCGGCATTTTATCGGAGGCCCCGATTTTTATCGACGATTCACCGATGCTGACTGTTTTGGAAATGAGGGCAAAGGCGAGACGGCTCAAGAAGGAAAAAGGGCTGGGGCTTTTGGTGGTCGATTATTTGCAATTGGTCAGGGCCTCCGGCCGTTTCGGAAGCCGTGAACAGGAGATCTCGGATATCTCGAGAAGTCTTAAAGCGCTGGCCAAGGAGCTGCACGTCCCGGTCATTGCCCTTTCCCAGCTCAATCGCGGCGTGGAGAGCCGCCAAGACAAACGCCCGATGCTTTCGGATTTACGTGAAAGCGGGAGCATCGAACAGGATGCGGATGTGGTGATGATGATTTATCGCGATGAAATGTACAACACGGAGAGTCCCGACGCCGGCAAAGCCGAGGTCATCATTGGCAAACAGAGAAACGGTCCGACCGGAAAAGTGAACCTCGCCTTTTTGAATCAGTTTACCCGCTTTGAAAATCTGGCCCGCGCCGCGGATGAATTTTTACCAACCGCCGCCGGCGAAACGGCCGAAGAGGATATGGATGCCCCGTTTTAAAAGTGGAGTCCTATCGTTGCGAAGGTTTCAAACTGCGAGACCCATCCCCCCTTGTAGATTTGTAGGGTGGCGCCGGTGTTCAATGTTTGGATGACATTTTGCTGTTTCAAGATTTCCTCTTGGGCTTCCAACCCGAAATAGAGATATTTATTGTACAAAAATCGGATGCCGCCGCCTACGCTGGGGCCAAAGCCGATGGAAGTAACTTTGTTATCTGCGGATGAAGGATCCCCCGGCAAAACAGCAACCTGCAAACCAAAGCCCGGTTTAATGAAAGGGAGTACTCGCCATTTTTCAAAATCCAAAAGAGGTTTGGCAAGCCAACTGAAGACAAATCCAAAATTGGCCCCCGCTATATATTCTCTTCTGCCCTGATTATCATCGGTTGTGTAACGGATTAATAATTCCGGAGCGAGCCAGTCGTTGAGGTTCCAGCCAAAACCCAAACCCATCATAGGTTCCCACGGTGCCCCTTCTTCCACACCGGTTCGTGAATTTTTGTCCCAATCGAACTGCATGACCCCGCCGGTCAAAGTAATATAAGGCCCTTTCATAAAACCTTTGCGGGGGAGTTTTGCAAAAGCCGGTGTCGTCAGCAGAGCCAAAAAGATTCCCAAAATAATGGCATATCGAAATGGCATCAGGCGGATGTTAACAGCGGCCTTTCTCCATGACAAGACAAGATAGCTATGGTACGGGCCTCTTTATGCAAAAGAAATTTAATGAATTGAGACCTTTGAAACTAGAGCCGGGGTGGAATCCGTATGCCGAAGGGTCGTGCCTGATCACGATGGGCCATACGAAGGTTTTGTGTACGGCCAGTGTGGAAGAAAAAGTTCCCGATTTTAAAAAAAATTCGGGAGAAGGA
This sequence comes from Deltaproteobacteria bacterium, assembly GCA_023265595.1. Classification (GTDB taxonomy): domain Bacteria; phylum UBA10199; class UBA10199; order SPLOWO2-01-44-7; family SPLOWO2-01-44-7; genus JAHFSU01. The sequence goes on along the minus strand of JAHFSU010000001.1, from coordinate 10,873 downwards.
TGGGTCACGGCGGAATACGGGATGCTTCCGCGTGCAACCCATACGCGGACCAATCGGGAAGCGGCTAAGGGAAAACAGGCGAGTCGGACGCAGGAGATTCAACGTCTGATCGGCAGGGCCCTGCGCGGTGTGGTCGATTTCAAAAAAATGGGAGAGCGTTCGATCCTCATCGATTGCGATGTCTTGCAAGCCGATGGGGGAACGCGTACCGCTTCGATCACGGGCAGTTATGTCGCTTTAGCATTGGCCTGCCGGTTTTTGATGCGAAATAAAAAGATCAAACAGTGGCCTCTGAAAGATTTTGTTGCGGCGGTCAGTGTGGGCATAGTGAAAAGAAAACCGTGGCTCGATCTCGATTATGAAAAAGATTCCAAGGCCGATGTCGACATGAATTTGGTGATGACTGGGAAGGGGCGTTTCATCGAGATTCAAGGGACGGCAGAACACAACCCCTTCAACGACAAAGAATTAACATTACTCAAAAAACTGGGGGCAAAAGGGATACGGGAATTGATCCATGCACAAAAAGAGGTGTTGCGTGAAGCTGGTTTTGGCCACAAATAATCGGCATAAAATTGAGGAGATCAAGGCTTATTTAACAACGGTCGAAATTCTCCCGCGGGAAAATTTTGATTTGAAGGAAGAAGGGGAGACCCTTCGGGAGAATGCGCTTCAAAAGGCAAGGCTTGTGGCTGTAAAGGCTGGTATGTGGGCCTTGGCCGATGATACCGGCCTTTTTGTCGATGCACTGGATGGAAGGCCGGGGATTTTGTCGGCACGGTATGCCGGGGAACAAGCGACCGCTCAGGATAATATCAAAAAATTATTGAAAGAACTGGAAGGCCTCTCTTTTGAAAAAAGGGGGGCCCATTTTGAAACGGTCGTTGCGCTGGTTCATCCTGATGGACGGGAGATTACGGTTTCAGGAAAATTGAACGGGACGATTGCTGAAAAATCGTCGGGGAGAGAAGGGTTTGGCTATGATCCTGTTTTTTGGATATCCTCCTTCCGTTGCACATTGGCCGAAATTCCGTTAGAACAAAAAAATAGGATTAGTCATCGCGGGAAGGCGTTGGAGAAGTTAAAGACTGTTTTAGCGACAAAATTTTTCGGGGTGTAGCTCAGCCTGGCTAGAGCACCTGCTTTGGGAGCAGGGGGCCGTAGGTTCAAATCCTATCACCCCGACAATTACGGTTGGTCGATGGGAAGGGTAAAATGAAAAAAGACCTTTTCTTTCGGTTTGCTCTCTACCCAAATATTTCCGTGATGCATCGCGATGATTTTCCTGCAGATGGCCAGCCCGAGGCCTGTCCCCTTATAACCGCCGCCGGTTGGTCTTGTGATCTGGTAAAATTTCTGGAACATTTTTGAATGATATTCCAGATCAATAGCGGGGCCATTATTGACAATAGAGACCTGAAGGGTATCCCCTTTTCGTTCCGCATACACCTCCACTTTTGATTTAGCAAAACGGAAGGCATTTTCAATCAGATTGTTCAACACTTTTGTAATCATCTCCGAGTCAGCAAAAACGGGAGGCAATTTTGAGGGGGCATGGCAATGCAGTTTGATTTTGCCCCGAGAGGTCAATTTTTGAAAATTATTTGTAACCTCCAACAAAAGCGATTCCAGATTAAGCCGGACGCAATTCATGGGTGTCTTGCCTGCCTCCAGCCTTGAAAAACTGAGCACATTATCAATCATCCGTTTCAGGCGTTCTATATTTTGTTCGGTTACCTTCAGAATTTCCGTTTGCTCCTCGTTTAAAGGACCGGCCAACCTGTCAACGATGTTGCTGACACCCTCTTTAATAATGGCGAGAGGGGTTCGCATTTCATGAGATACAACCCCCACAAATTCATCTTTAAGTTTTTCGAGGTTTTTTCGTTCCAGAGAATATTGAATGGAACGGATCAGGAGTGCTGAAGAGAGGTCATTCTTGACAAGATAATCCTGTGCCCCGCATCGCAATGCCTTGACTCCCAAAGAGACATCAATATTTCCTGTTAGGACCACTATCGGACTGTTCGGGGCTTTAGCAACAATCTTGCGAACGGTATCAAGCCCATCGCTGTCGGGAAGACCCAAATCGGCAAGGATAATTGCAAACGAACCCTCTTCAAGGGCTTTTAAGCCCTTTTCCAAACGCTCAATATGCTTGACTCTACACTCAAATTCGTTTTGCTCTTTCAAGAGTGCCAGAAAAAGCTGGGCGTCGGCTGGATTATCTTCCAGTAATAAAATGGCGAGTTTGTTTTCTTTCATTCCTTTATAAATCCCATTTTAACTTTTATGTTTTTGAAGTACAAGAATCACCGCTAATATGACGCCGTATAATCTCAGAGTAAATAATTAAGGGGGTGCTTATGAAACTTTTTTTTTGGGTGTCTGTTTTGAGTTTCCTTTCTTTTTTCAGTTTCACCAACTCCTATCTGTTTGCAAAAACAGGGGCTCCAAAAGGAAGGGCTGTTTTTTATAATGTTGCAGGAGAAAAGGTAGGGAGCGCCACCTTAACGGAGGTGAAGGATCAGGTAAAAGCTACTTTAAAATTGAAAAAATTGCCAGCCGGTGAGCATGGGTTTCATATTCACGAAAAAGGATTTTGCGAAGGACCCGGTTTTGTCTCGGCCGGTTCCCATTTCAACCCTTCTAAAAGGCAACACGGTTTTGAAAATCCGAAAGGACATCATGCCGGCGACATTCCGAACATCGCTGTTTTTGAAAACGGGAAAGTGGAGGTGGAACTGATACTCCCCGATGTCACGCTTGTGGAGGGGCCCGATAATTCTCTTTTTCATCCCGGCGGGACATCCTTGGTTATACATGCCGACCCTGATGATGAAAAAACAGACCCCTCCGGTAATTCCGGAGCACGCATTGCCTGCGGTGTGATTACGATGGATGTCGATTAGGCAGTGGGTGCGCGTTTCCCCAACTCCTTATCGAGATAGAGGATGGCGCTGCTTTTTTCCGGAATCAGTTTCAGTTTGTCGATAATGGCCTTGACGGTAGCCTCTTCTTCGACCTGTTCGTTGACAAACCATTGGAGCATGATTTGGGTGGCATAGTCTTTTTGTTGTCCGGCCAGCTCGTAGAGTTTGTGAATTTGGACGGTGACTTTTTGCTCATGCTCCAGCGATTTTTCCATCACATCATGGACCGATTTAAAACGGTGTGAGGGTTTTTCAACGGAGGACAAAGAAACCCAGTTGCCCCGCTCGATCATATAATCAAAAAGTTTCATGGCATGGTGGTGTTCTTCATGGGACTGCTGCCGCATCCAATGGCCAAACCCTTTCAGATTGATGCTGTGGCAGAAGGCCGACATCGACAGATAAAGGTAGGACGAAAAGACTTCAAACTGTACCTGTTCGCTGAGCATCTCTTCCATTTTTTTATTCAACATTTATTCCTCCGTCGTTACTTTCTTTTTTTTCATTTTCCTTAAGACAATCAAAACTGTCAAGAGAGCGGCCAGAATGAAAGCACCAAAAATTGCGTAAAGTAGCATGGAATGAGGAATGGCCGGCCCCAATTCTTTTTTTGCTTCAGGTTTTTCTGTTGCCTGTGCCGGTTGTTCCGCAACAGGCGCCGCCGGAGCGGCTTCGACGAGCGGCGCAACGGGCAGTGCTGCCGCAATCGGTTTCAGTTCCAGCGTATAGGATCTCAGTTCTGTGAGAGGCGATGCCGCAGACATATTGGTATCCCGGATTTGAATATAGATCGTTGCATTTTTGTCGAGCGGCGATGTTTGAAAAGAAAGTGTCGCACCCGGCTGTGAACTTTGAGTTTGACTTAAGAGTTCGCCCGCCTCGCCCAAAAGATCGACGCCAAATTGTGTGGAAGGATAACCAGGAGTAAGAATAACACCGATGCCTTCATTGGCCCTTGCATAAAATTTGTAGGTATCCAGTGGGTCTTGCGGCGACAAAAGCGATTCATATTTTGCATAAGTAATTGGCAAGGCAGAAGCCAAATCACTGCCGGCATCTCTTTGCGGGCCGCCATCCGATGGAAGCGGCGCAACGGGTGCGACCGGTGGGCTTAGGACCTCAGCTACGGGGAGGGCCGGTTGTGTCAATGTCCCCTCGGGTTGAAGAGTTGGGGGAGGCGGCGGGGTAATTGGGGCCGGCGCTGTAACGGCTACCGGGGGTGTCGTCGGAGCTGGAACAGGAAGAGGAGGTGGTGGAACGGGTACCGGTTGTGGTGCAAGGGGAGCCGGAGCTGGGACAGGGGCTGGAGTTGGAACTGGAGTTGGCGCGGGCGTTGGCTCTGGTGCCGGCTTTGGCGCTTCTTGTTTTACGGCGCCTGTTGCCGCCGGTTGCTCTTTTGGTTTTACCGCCTCGGTCGGTTTTGTTTCAGCCGGTTTCATTTCTGTTTGTGGCTTTGGCTTGATTTTTTTCGGTTCACCGACACTCAAGTCGACCGGAACATCGTTATCATCATACGTAGGAGTCTGTTTTGATTCTTGTGCTAAGAGCGACGAATAAAAGAAAAGGCAAGCGGTACTCAAAAGGGGAAGAATGGTTTTTTTGAACATATCTGCTAAGTTACCACAACAGTTCCCCTTGCAAAAAGACAAAAATTCTGGTTTCGATCTATTTTATGCTACAACAACGACGTATAATTTATTTTATCATATGGTGCCAGGCACCATATTGATGTTAGCGCCCGTAGCTCAGCTGGATAGAGCACTTGCCTTCTAAGCAAGATGTCGCATGTTCGAATCATGCCGGGCGCACAAAAAAATTTTGCGATTATCCGAATGTGATGATAAATTCGGATCCTCCTCCTTTTCTAGGTTCCATCCACGCTTTGCCGCCGTTTTGTAGCTATTTTTGTCAATCTACAACGCGGTAGATGATAAAATCAGGCGGGCAGTTTGGAAATGTTTGTCCAATAAAAAACCAGATTTTTAAGCATTTCCTGCAATTTGAAAAAACTGGAGGGTTTTTGAATGTAGGACGAAGCCCCGGCGCGATAGGCGCGAACAACGTCCTCATTACGTTAGCTGGTGGTCAGAATTACAATCGGAAAATGATTAAATTTGGGGTCCCTCTTGATCTCCTGAATGGCCGTGAGGCCATCCTTTTTCGGCATGTTGATATCGACAAGAAGAATGAGGTTCGATTTGCTTGCATCCTTGGTCGGTTCCAATCCTTGGAGATAGGCGAGCAGTTTTTCCCCGTTCCAAACGACATGCCGAATAGGAACGTTTTGCTCGGGTTCCAATGCCCTTTTGATCATAACCACATCGTCTTCATTATCCTCGGCTAAAAGTATGTCGATTCGTTGAGTGGCCATATTTTTTTATCAATGTTTTAATTCGGGAACCTCGGCAGTTTGGGAAGAGTGATAATTGGCTTCGAGCGCGTTGAGGCGTTTTATCGAGTTGTCAAATTCCGTGGCGGCATCATTTGTCTCTTGCTCGACAACCATCCTGTGACCGACGGCATCCTGATAGGCAGGCTTCAGTTTTTCTTGTTGGATCAGTTTTTCGATCAGTTCTCTGTCCTTTCCACCGGCTCGGTTAGAAAGATCCTGAAGGTCTCTGACTTTATCCCCCGCCTTCCATTCTTGATCTGTCGCTTTTTTATAGTCTTCCCATTTGTCGCGATATTCCTCCTGTGCCCTGTTGTAACCGCTCTCGTTTTTCCATTTTTTCATTAAACCCTTCTCTTTCAATTCCTGTTCTTTTATAGCTATTTGATTTCTCGCATAATCGAGATAACCACGCATCATTTTCAAAAAATCAGAGGGACCAAACGGTTTTTTTCCATTTTGATTTCCCCATTCGCCACCCTTGTTTGTTTTGGCATCGGGATTAAAAGTAAGCCCCATTTGATCTTTGACGTTTGTCGGTTCACCGGTAGCGGGTGGTGTTGCAGGGGGCAGGGAAGGACCTGCCGAGGGGACATTCGATGAATTTTCTGCGGGGGGGACGGAAGGGGCCGAGGATTCGGTGCAATGGTCGGCCCATACCGACATATGCCACAGCAAGCATCCTGCAAAAACAACAGCCGTATAATGCCATTTCTTCATCACCCCTCATGTTAACTCAAAAAAAAAGAGATGGAAACTATTTTGCCGGTTTTGGTACAGAGGCATTTTGCGGGGGCTATACCATATGCTCCCCGCAAAAACTTCTCCCAAAGGTTGTGAGTTGCTGGAGTTTTCAGCAGAACATCCATCACCCGATCAATTCAAAAAATTGTGTTCGGAGATGTCTTTTGCTTTTATAGTCGCTAAAGGCCAATCGGCCCAATTAAAGTGATAGATCAGTTTTCCCAAAGGAGTCATTGCAATCAGATAGTGGAACGATGTCCCCGATACCATTGCGCCGGTCACCGTCGTCTGCAGATTCCTTTATGGACGATTTTTTTTAACGGACAATGAGGTTCCACCCTTCAACAAGGGGAATGGGGGCTTGATCGCCGTCGAATTGAACTGTGGCACTTTGGGAAACATTAATCCACATCGGGTCTCCGGGTTTGGTGGACCTCAAAGTATTGACACTCTCAAATTCCAGACGGGGATCGAAAAAGGTCCACTGTTTTGTTTGGTTATTAAACTGAAAAACCCGAACAAGGGAATTGCTCGGTTCCAAGGTGAGCCCCAGTTGATCTTTTGTTGTTGTCGGTACTGAAGAGGTGCCTCCGCTGCTGGAAGTAGTGCTGGTGCTTGAAGAGACGCACAGTGTCGAATCGGCAACACAATCTTTTCCTGCCGGACAGGTTTGTCCTGAGGGACAGGCAAAAAGATTCGGAGCGATAAAAATCGCACTACTCGCCATCATTGCGATCCAGAAAGATTTCATAAAAACTCCTTAAAATGCCGCCGCAAATCCTAAACTCCCTTGGTACGCCCGATAATTAAAGACGGCGATATTCGAACCGTTTCGGGTATAACCGCCACGGAGGTAACCGTCTACTTTTCCAAACACCGGAAAATTAAGTTGGGCCAAGACATTTGAAATATTGTCCTTACGTCTTGTACCGGCCGTCAAACTGTTGACATTATCGTAGCGGTTCCATGCCTGTGAGAAAGAAAGCTCCCCAGTCACTTTCCGGAAAAGCGGGTTGGTCATTGCGAAAATCAGATTGTTTCCCTGATAGGTGAAATCGGTCCCTTTGGAACGGTTCCAAACATGAGAATAGCCAAGACTCAAACGAAGTTTTGTATCCGGAACCGAAAAATAATTGTTCAGCAAGGCGGTATGCACATTGCCCGTTCGTCTTTGGGGGGCATTCAGTGTGAAGAAATATTTCCCATAATTAAAAAGATAGCCCACTTCGGAGGTAAGCCAATCGGTAAAACGCCAGCCGAATATCGGCTGAACGCCGATCTGATTCCTGAATTTAGCGGTTTGTATGATTGAAAAATCGTTCGAGAATGTGATGGCAAAAACCTTTTTTGCATCCAATGCATGGCGAAATCTCAGAAAAGTATAATTGTCAAAAAGATTCAAGCGGCTGCTAACCTCATAAATATTGGAGAAGGCTTGATTCCCAAAAGATAATTGGTTTGTATCGGAAAGATCGAAGCGATAACCGCCTCCCAACACCAACGTGGCGAGCCCCGATTCTTGTCTGGAGATATTGGCCGGCCTTGTGACGCCATTGCCCAAGTTCAAGGCGTTCGTATTGTAGGTTCCGCTGACATCCGAATAGAAATTCCAGTTTTTCGGTTTTTTTGTCTGCGGACCCTCTTTTTGCAATTCTGAAAGATAAATATCGGCCGTTTTTTTGAGACCCGGATTTTGCCGGACCGCCCTGTTCAAATATTTTTCGGCTTTTTCGGTGTCACCAAGCCCGAAATAGGCCCGTCCGATAAATTCTGAAGTTTGACCCCGCCCGGGATTTTCTTTGTCATAGGCTTTTAAAGAATGAATAGCCGGGTTCCATTCCTGAAGTCCCAAATGGGCCCAGCCCCGTTCGAAATTCCATTCCGAGTGTCCCCCAAATTTTTGGGCCGCATCCAATTTTTCGGCTGCTTTGGCAAACTGTCCAAGGCGATTTAAAGCAACCCCTTGGAAAAATAGGGCCTCCCCATCGTTCGGGTCTGTTTTGGAAGCGGCCTGAAACGATTGCAATGCCTGTTCGAATTTGTGTTGCGTCAAAAGTTGATAACCCTTTTCGGTTAATTTTTTGGAGGTAGGAGAGGCAAAGACATCAAAAGACAAAAGGAGTATAAAAAAACAGGCGATCTTTTTTAGCACAACGCGAAAAATATCTTTTCGTTATAAGACTGTCAATTGATCAATAGGGGCCCATGACAAAATATCTTTTAAATTATTATCTGACGTATCTCAAATCTTGCAACTTTTTTTCTCAAATGTTATCCTCACTTTTAACACCCGACGTAAACAGAGGCCTTGTTTTAAAGGATGGAAGTGGTTAGGGGATCTTATGAAAAATGCGGTTTTGCTTCTGCTGTTGGGTGTTTTCGCCATTCCGGTTTTTGCCAAATCGATCCAAAAACAGAATTGTTTCGGCGCTGTGGGAAAACAGTGCGCCGTCCCCGGATCCGTCAAGGGAAAACCGTCTCCTTTAAATATGGTTGCCTGTTCCAAAGTCGAAAAAGGCCAGACCAATTGCTGGATTTCTCCCGGCAGTATTGAACACGATAACTGTTGTCTCAAACACCCGAACGGGGTGATGTGCTCTTCGGAAACCAAAAATGACGGAAGCTGTGCCAAGGAATGGGAAGAGGTCTACAAAGATATCACCCAAAAAACGGCGTGGTACCATATTTATAATGTTAAAGAAGAGGCGAATCTCTCTTTTGTTCCGAGCAAGAGAATGAAAAAATTTGGGGGTCAGGAGGCAGAGAGTACAGCGGCATTGTGCGCCCCGGGCGGGACAAAAATTCTCGCCCATTATGATAACGGCTTTTGTTGTGCCGGTAAGGCAAAAAAACAGGGCGCCGTGATGATTTGTGCACAAGAGAGTGTAGCCAAAAAACCGGCCCCCTCCAAAAAATCGCAGGAGCTTGCAAAAAAGTCACAGGAATTTCTGAAGAAGTCTCAGGATGCCTTTAACAAACTGAATAATATTTTGAAGGGAGCCGGTGTTTCGGAGAAGAAACTGCCTCAATCCCCGCAAACAGTTGCCCAAAAACTTTCGAAATCTCAAAAGGCGATTTCTGACAAACCGGCGGAACAAAAATGGCCGGAACTTTCCGCACAAGAAATGATGCAGGCCAAAAAATGGGAAGGGGAGATGAAAGAATTTGAACAGAAGGCCAAAGAGTTTGAACAAAAAGAGATTGCTGCACAACCGGCCCTCGCCCGGGAGCCGGCAGCACCGCAACAAAAAATTGCGATGAAGCCGCAGGCCGTTCCACCACCACCGCCGCAACTGCCGCCATTGCCGGAGCAGTATCGAAAGCCGTTGCCGTCTCAACAACAAATCGTGCAACAGAAAAATCAGTTACCATCCTCTCAACCCCAACCACAATCTCAGCCGGTCGCTTCTCGTCCCATCGGAACTCAAACCACTTTTGATTATGGTAATGGCCCCAATATGCCCCCTCCGTCTCCGATGCCGGAGGAGCAAGATGAATTGGAACAGCCGACTTATTATGAAGAACCGGCGCCGCCTTCAGAGCCGATGGCTCAGAGACAACCGGAGGCCCCTGTAGAAGAGGCAAGACCCTCCTGCTCTGGAGGGGCTTGGAGTCCTACATTGGGAACGTGTGTGGAGGATAAAGCGGAAGAGGTAGCGGCGCCGCCCGATTGCGGCGCCGGTGCGCATTGGAGTCCGACATTGCAATCGTGTCAGGCGGATTAAAAAAGGAGAATTTATGAAAAAGATTTTTGTTTTATTCGTCTCGCTCTTGGGAATTTTTTTGATGGGTCAGGCCGAGGCAAGAAGAGGCGGCAGACTTCAGCCGTGTCCTGAGGGAATGGAACAGGTCCAAACGGATACCGCAAGCGGATGGGCATGCGCACCGAAAAAAATAAAACCGAAACTTCCTCCAATAAAATTAAACGCCGTTGACCCGGCAACCGCTTCTCCCGGCGATACAATCACCATTTATGGAGAAAACTTCGGCAGCGGGGTCATAGAAACCATTTCGTTCAACGGGGCCCCTTATTCAAAAGGTTTTGAAGTTGTTTCTGCAACCCAGATAAAAGTAAAACTCCCCATGGGGGTTAAAACAGGCCCCTTCACTCTCAACACATACCCGGACACAAGGGTTAGCCCGGTCACCAGCCCGCAGCCGTATTCGATTCTTCCCACACCTCAGATTTTAAAGGTTGTCAGCAACAATCCAAAAATCACCTCGATTTATCCTGCAGAAGGGATAGAAAAAAATAATCAGATCAGCATTTTTGGAACCAATTTACAAAATCCAAGAGAGATTACTTTCAACGGCATCAAGGGGAACATCAATATCGCCTCTCCCACTCAAATCAGAGTCATCGTCCCCAACATAGATGGTGCAACAAAAATTATTGTCGCAACGCCACAGGGGAACGCGGTTTGGGATAATTACATGCTGTTCAAAACGAAACCCCCTGCGGATTGGAAGCCGATGCCTTCACCCGTGGCGGAAAAATCGAAGGTGACAGCGCCGCCTCCTTCTCAAATACCGGATTTGAGCAAACTTAAAAATCCGGCCAACGATCCTTCCAAATTAACAAACGGCGATCCGTTGACAGCCAACACGGGGGGTGCGTTGACAAACAGTGTACCCTTAACCAATGGAGTTCCTCTCATTGGTAACGCCGGTTCTGCTTTCAAAGACAAGGATAAAGTGGCAACACTTCCGGGTGGAAATGCCTTAACGCAGGGGGCCCCATTAGCTGGCAATGCCGGATCGTCATTTAGAACACAAGCTATCGTCCCGGGTTCCGTGGAACAAAAAG
>JAHFSU010000039.1 GCA_023265595.1 Deltaproteobacteria bacterium | reverse complement strand
CAATTTTGCCCAATGCTACAATGCTTCGACGGCACACCTCCCAATCGTCGTCTGTGAGCCTCGCAATCAATGCCGGCACGGCGGCCACCCCGATTTGGACCAAAACTGCTTCGGCTCTTTCGTACACTCTATAATCTTTGCTTTTGAGCATTGCGATAAGAACGGGTATCGCCTCTGCGGCAGCAGGACCAAATTTTCCCAAGGCCGAGGCTGCCCCTAAGCACATATCTTCATCTTTGTCTCCGAGTAGGGGAATGATATCGTGAACGGCCTCTTTGGCAGCGGGACCCATGTTACCCAGTATTTCAACAACTGCGTAGCGTATGTTCTGATTTTCATCTTTGAGCGCTGTGATGAGGGTCGGTACTGCGGCCGCCCCGATTTTGATAAGGGCCGAAATGCAATAGCCCGCTTCTGAATCTGCATTTTTGAGGGAGGCGATGAGGTTTGGAACGGCATCTTTGGCATCAGGTCCTATGCTACCTAGTGTCTCCGTAGCTAGTAGACGGACATTTTTGTCGTCATCTATGAGCGCCGCAATCAGTGCCGGCACGGCGGCCGCCCCGATTTTGACCAAAATGTCTTCGGCGTCTTGGCGCACTTCATAATTTTTGCTTTTGAGCATTGAGATAAGAACGGGTATTACCTCGGAAGCGGCAGAACCCATTTGGCCCAAAGCGCTGACACTGTCATAGTATGCAACCCCGTAGTACGTAACGTCGTCTCTATTCGAGATCGCCTCTATGAGAATGGGGACTGCTTCTTTGGAGGAGGGATCGATAAATGCCAAAGCCCATGCGGATTTGTAACGAACACTTTGTTCTTCATCTTTGAGTGCTGCGAGAAGTAGAGATTTTGCATCCAAAGCAGGAGGGCCGATTTTTCCCAGTGCTTCTGCGGCCAGATATCGCACCCCAAAATGTTTGTCTTGGATTCCCTCCATAAGGATCGGCACGGCTTCTTTGGCGGGTGGATATATATGAGCCAAGGCCCATGCAACTTCATAGCGGACGTTTTGATTTTTGGTTTTGAGTGCGGCGAGAAGAGCCGGTGCTGAAGCAATACCAATATCGGCCAAGGCCCGGGCGCATTCGCGGCCCATCTCCTCGTCGTGGTTTTCAAGGGCTATGATGATATCCGGCACAGCATCTTTGGCCGCAGGGCCCATTTCACCCAAAGCATAGACAGCTTGCTGACGTACGTTCCTGTTTTTATCTTTGAGCGCCCCAATCAGTGCCGGCACGGCGGCTGTCCCGATTTTGACCAAAACCGAAAAGGCTGTAGAACGCAGATCCAAATTTTTATTTCTGAGCTTTTTGACAAGAGCAGGAATGGCTTCTGCAGCATCAGGGCCGATTGCCTCCAATTCACACGCGATGTCCCATGTCGAGTTGCAGTTTGGAAATTTGGGTGTAAATTTGTGAGGGGTAATATGATCGGCCAGCCAGCGGACGCGATTGCGCAACGCATTTTTGCCGTCGTCACCGGCGAGTTCATGGATAAAATTTTTCGCAAAGCCGACTTTTTCAAGTCGATTTTGTTCTTCGGCGTTGATGGTCCCTTCGGCTCCTAAGCCTAATGCCGGAACCAAGACGCTGCATTGCCAATAAGAAAAACCATGGGCTTTACACTCCTCATTCGTAAGCCCCTCCGCATCCTTCGCATATGCCTTAATAATCTGCTTCGCTTGTTTGATCGGATCGGTGCTCATCTAAATTTCTCCATAAGTTTGTCGAATGCTTCCTGTGCCGCTTGGCGGCAATAGGGATTGGGGTCCTTGCGGATCATTTTTTCCAGCGGCGGGATGGCATGAGGATCGCCGATGTCACCCAAGGACCAGGCAGCGGAGCGGCACACATCCAAGTCTTTATCTTTGAGAGCAGCAATGAGAGACGGAACAGCGGAAGCGGCGGCAGGGCCGATGTTGCCCAAGGCTCCGGCAGCAAAGTAGCGCACATTCGAGTTTTTATCTTTGAGAGCAGCAATGAGAGACGGAACAGCGGAAGCGGCGGCAGGGCCGATTTGGCCCAAGGCCCGGGCAGCGGAGCTGCGCACATCCGAGTCTTTATCTTTGAGAGCAGCGATGAGAGCGGGAACGGCGGCAGGGCCGATGTTGCCCAAGGCATCGACAGCTTTGTCCCACACATTCCGGTTTTCATCCTTGAGAGCAGCGATGAGAGACGGAACAGCGGAAGCGGCGGCAGGGCCGATGTTGCCCAAGGCCCGGGCAGCGGAGCTGCGCACATCCCAATCTTCATCCTTGAGAGCGGCAATGAGAGCGGGAATGGCTGGAGCGGCGGCAGGGCCGATTTCCGCTAATTTCCGTATATGGCGCTCTCTTTCCCATGCATCACAATTTCTCCAACAGACAGTGAGAAAAGTTTTCCGATTGAACTGATTGGCCAGCCATTTTACGCGCGATTGCAAGGCCTTGTTGCCGTCATCCCCGGCGAGATTTTTTATGAAGTCTTTTGCGAATCTGAACTCTTCAAGTTTTTTTTGTTCGTCGGCGGTAATATTTCCTTCGGCCCCTGTGCCAAGTGCTTGCACCAAAGTGTAGCATTGCGCATCCGAAAAACCGGCACCCTTACACTCTTTGCGCGTGAGCCCTTCCCTGTCCTCAGCATAGGCCTTGGTGATCTGCGCCGCCTGTTTAATAGGGTTGGTGCTCATCTGAATTTCTCCACCACTCTTTCCAGTGTTTGTTGTGCAACTTCGCGGCAGTGTTGGTTCGGATCGGTTTTGGCCATTTTCTCCAATGCCGGAATCACGATGGGATCGGTCGCTGTATCGAGCGAGCTTGCGGCATTCCTGCGAACGTGTGGATTTTCATCTTTCAATGCCTCCATCAGAGTGAGAGTGGCCTCCGGTCCGATGTTTCTTAAGAGGAGTGTGGCCACTCCGCTTATCTCTTCATCTTTGTCTTTCAATAATGCCACAAGAGTTGGAATGGCCTCTTTTTTTGCCGGTGCATTTGGGGTCTGCGCGAATTCAGTCATCATACCCATGCGTTGTGATTTGGTAAAATCGGGGCGATACCATTTGGTGACCATGTGATCAGAGAGCCATCGAATGCGGGTATTCCTCAGGGCTTCTGTGCCACTGGCATTGGCAAGCGTGTCGATAAAGTCTTTGTCAAAACCCACTTTTTCAAGTCTTTCACAATCGCCGCTGTGAATCTTTTGATCACTAATCAGGGGCCAGCAGACGTCAGATGAAAAAATTTTACACTGTTCCTCCGTGAAATCATTTTGGTTGCAGATACTCTCACAGTCTTTTTTCCAATTATCGGCAAGATTGCCACTGAGCGCCGGCGGCCTCTCCACATAGGCATCGATAACCCTCTGCGCTTTTTTTATATCATCGATGCCCATTTTATTTTTTCTCCTCGCCGGTATAAAAGTATAAACGGTTGGAAGATTTGTCGGCATCCTCACGTCCGATGGGGACTCTTTTTCTCTCCCCATTTTGTCCGTCGGGGTAAAGATAGTAACTCGCCAGATCAAACATGCCGGTGTCGCAGTAGAGAACGCGTGTGACTCCGGGAATACGCCAAGCCATCGATAAGACATCGTTGGTGCTATAGTCATTCCCCTCCGTATCGAGCACTCCAAAGTGCCCGTCAGCAAATTCCAAAATCAGCCTTCGATCATCTCCGTAGTCATTTTCTTTTTTGCTATATTGCTCTCCGGCTTTATTTTTGAAAAGGAGGGAGGCGACGATCGAGAGCTTTTGCTGTTTGACCACTTCAAAAACCCTGCGGAAATCGAGCGGGTCGTTCAAATCGAGCCGCACCGAGCGATCCTCTTTTTTGCGTGTCAGGTCCGAGAGATACAGATTCCGTTTGTCGGCGAGTTTCATCCCGCCGTCGGGATAGATAATCAGATAGCCGTCGAGGCGGCTGGGGTCGAAAACAAAATTAACGACGCGCCCCCGCTCCACCATGATCTCCACCCCCTTGTTTGCGCCGGAAACCATCAGAACAGGGCCATTATATTGCAGGCGGTTGCCGAAGCTCTTTTCGATCTCTTCATAGTTGATTCCACCCCCCGGCCGGATTCGGATGCCGGTTTTGGCTCCCTGTTTGGGATCGCCGACAACAAGCGTCGCCTTGTGATGCCCTTCAATAAAAATTTTCTGGATGTCAAAGCCGGGGAGGGCGCCGGCAACAGGCTGAAAACTCATTTCTCCGCGTACGCCGCTCTGGATATTTTGGACGTCGCGGTTTTCAAAATGTTTGGCGACATGCTTAGACCACCACTTGCCGGCCACATAGCCGGTGTGCCCGTTTTTAACCCCTTCGATCCCTTTTTGAATGTCCGATTCCTTTTTGTCGATGTAGTTTTTTTGCACAAGCCATGTGACCATCTCTTCCATGTTGCCTATTTGCTGACGGCCCCCCTCCGGCAAATGCCGGATGAATGCGGCCAGCCGCCCCCCCGCAAATTCGCCCCAGATACGATAGAGATTGTTCTCTTGGCCTGCCATGCCTTGGGCGATGCGGTAATATTCGAAAACATTTTGCGGGCCGATCGGCTCGCGAAAATAGCGTTCGTAAAGTCTATGGACAAATCTTTCTGCACGATCCGGCGTTGTTTTCTCCGCGATTTTTTTGCGCAACGGTTCGATCGTTTTGGGATCGTCGAGCCGGATATCGGTAAGCGACGAGTCGCTGAGCGAAACGCCCTCTGTCTCCACACGGTCAAGCCATGCGATGAAAGGGTCAGCCGCCGGCGCGGTCGGCTGGGCCTGCGTTGCTGCGACGCTATTAGTCTTAGTGTGATGCGGAATATTTTTGGTGCTCGGCCATTCTTTTGTTTTTATTTCCGGCTGTTTCGCGGCAGGATTTGGTTTCTGTACCGCCACAGGCGCCGCAAGATTGGGCATCTCCGGTGCGGGGCGAACCGATCTCTCCAGTCTTTTCAACATTGCCATGATTTCGGTTCGGTCATAGCGCAACCGCAATTCCTCCGGATTGGTTTCAAAATAGTCGCGCACGCGGGTGGCGGCGTGTTTGGCTAGAAGGACATAACGCCCTTGAACATCCCTCACCAAATTGACGCTCCGGATATTTTCGGTCTTCGACCATTCGTTCATGGCCAGAACCAGATTGTCGATGCCGATCTGATGGACGGGCGCGGTGGTGATCGCCTGCCCCAGAATCAGCACGAACTGGTCGCCGCCGCGGTTGTCTGTATATTTGTTGATCTCCTCCCGCACCGATTCCAGTCCTTTGATATCGAAAAACTGTCGGGGGATATGGGACAAATCGAGATCGAGATTTTGTATGTCGAGATCGGCGAAAAAATTTTTCAACGGATTTTGTTTCTCTCCCAAAAGCGTTTCGAGCCGATAGGAGGCCAGAATAAGGCGGCTCAAATCGGCGAGCGAGAGTTTGCGGTTTACCCCGTTGGTCCAGACAAAATGGATGTCGGCAAGAGAAGAGGGGTCGGAGCGCTTCAGGATGAAATAGGTGGCATAGACTTCGTCGAGATTGTCGATGCCGACTGTGACAACACCATTGGCTCCGGATTTTAGGTGCATCGAGTTGAAATGCGAGGTGCCGAGCCAGCGGTCTCCCAGACTTTTTTGATCGCCGGTGGATGGGGAAAGAGTGTTGAGTATTTCGGCGACTTGCACGATCTCAGTCGCCTGTTTGCCGCTGTAATTTTTGGTGAGCTTTTTCAGATCGAGCTCGCCCAGATACTTTTCACGCGCATCGCCGCTTTGGGTAAGGGTTGTCAGAAAATCGGCATAGCGGGAGATGGCATCCAGATCATTGAGCGTCTCCGGCTGGATGAGGCTAAAACCCCGTTTTGTTTTTAGCCAGACCGGCAGCGAATCGGCTTGCGGATCAATGCGGGTCTCGGCCAAAAGGCGCAACAGTGTGGCCGGATCTTCAAGAGGCAAGAGACTCGGGAAAGGGCGTACTTTTGTGTGCCAGCGCATGTCGTCTCTGCCACCTTTGGATGTCCCCGATTCATAAAACAGGGAGGCCGGTTCCATGGTCTCTTTCAAAAATTGGGCCACCGTTTGCGCATCCGTTTTTTCAAAACGGGCGAGGCAGTCGGGCATCAGATAATTAAAATAATCGGCCCCGCCATGGATTGCCTTCGGCAAGCGGGTCAACTCAAAAGAGAGTGACCCATTTTGGTAAACTAAATCCTGATCCAGAAAATTTTTCCGGATGATCTCCTGCTCCACCAGTGCCGAAAAACCGAATTGGAAGAAGGTCCAAATATTTTCATCCCCATCTCTGGCCATCTGGCTCAAACTTTCCAGCCAATTTCCCTCCTTGATGTGGAAATTTTGTTTGAGGGACGCCGCATTATCGAAGAGACGGATTTTTTCATCCAGAATCCGTGGGATGGCGTAATAGAGAATACCGTGGGCTTGGTCGCCGGCAATTTCCACCATGCGAATCAGGGTCGTCCCGATCGAATCGGGATTGTCTGAATTCAAATCGTCGGCGGAAGAGAGAATCCCCAAATCGATGAGGCTCGGTATTCCGAATTGAAACATCCGGTTATCGAGACCACCCAAAGACGCCGCCATTTTTTGGAGGGTCATTAGTGCCATCGGCGTGTCCCATCGTTTTGCTTTAAGCGTCTGCCAAAAGGGGCTTGCTTTGATCTGTTCCGCGGTGACCTGAGTGTTTGTTGTAGCTTGTGTTGCGGCCTGCGCGAGGCGAAATACCCCCGGAGTATTAAAAGTTATCCTCATTTTTTCCCCTCCCTGAATGGGAGAGGATGAAGGGGAGGGTGATTCGATTAATTCCCCCTCTCCCCCTGTGCCTGCCCGCCAGTTGTTTGGCGGGGGAGAGGGTTGCCTGTCCGCCGGTAGTGTGGCGAAGGGTGATGGCTCCTTGTCCGTTGGCGGTGCGGCTAGAGGTTGGGCCAAGAAGAACTTTACAGAACTCTTTGTAATAACTGACATTTTTAAATCCTCCCCCTTACCACCCACCCCTCTACTATTAGTTATCGGCAGAAATCAGAAAAAGTTGCGTGTGGGGCGTGCCAGAATTCGTCAGCAAAAATTCCCTCCCCCTTGATGGGGGAGGGAACAAGACAATAGTGCACTTTTAATTCTTAGATGACACCTCCAAGTCCAACCTTGCCTTTCGAGTCCAATACCGTTAAAAAATGGTGGTGAAAATTCCCCCCTCCACCAAAATTCTCCTTTCGATCGCCTCCGGCATCTTAATCGCCCTCTCCTTCCCGACGGTTCTCTTCGGTTGGCACCTTCCCAACTTCGGCTTTTTCGCATGGTTCGGACTCGTTCCCCTCATCATCGCTATTCAAGATGCGCCGCCGAGAGAAGCCTTCAAATGCGGCTATCTTTTTGGCCTCGTCTCTTTTTCGATCTCTTGGTATTGGCTCTTTACCGCCCTCAACACATTCGGCCATCTTCCCATCGCAACGAGCCTTGTCGTCTTGGCCCTCCTTATATTAATGATGTCGCTCTACCCCGCCCTCGCCTGCTCCCTCGCGCGCACCTTCGTCATCAAGACCCAATCGCCCCTCCTCATCTGGCTCCCCATTTTTTGGGTCCTCACAGAATGCGCCCGCAATTACACACCGTTCAGCGGTTTCCCGTGGTCTCCCCTTTCGATGTCGCAAACGGCATACCTCCCCTTGATCCAGTTTGCCGACATCACCGGCGCCTACGGCATCTCTTTTTTGATCGTCTGGTTCAATGTCTGGCTCGCGAGGAGTCGGATGGAGCATATGGTACCTGCTACCATATGCTCACTCCTTCTTCTCGCACTGATACTCGGCTACGGTTTTTATCGCCTCCATCAAACCGAGCAAGAAATGGCAAAGGCCCCGCATTTGAAAATTGCCTTGATCCAACCCAACATCCCTCAGGAGGAAAAATGGGATGAAGCGACACAACAAAAACAACAGGTCATTTTCAAAAGACTCGTCTCGCAAGTCGAAAACAACGCCGATCTGATCATCTGGCCCGAGGCCTCCTTCACCAATAACCTCTGGCTCACCGACGACAAGCTGTCGCCCGAAGATATCGGTCTTTCGACTCACACCCATGCAAGGCCTTACACACTGCTTGGTCTCAATTTCGTCACGCTCAAAAACGGCCTCCAAAGATATTTCAACAGCGCCGCCCTTTTCGACGCGCAAGGGAACCTCTTCGGCAAATATCACAAAAAACATCTCGTCCCGTTCGGCGAATACAACCCCTTGCAAAAATGGCTCCCCTTCATCAAACCGGTCGCGGCCGTCGGCGATTTCGAAGCGGGCGATGCGTATCACCCGATCGCGCTCGAAAATATCGATATCGCCCCACTCATCTGTTATGAAGATATTTTTCCCGAAATTGCGCGGACGATGTCCAAACAAAATGCCTCGCTTCTGGTCAACATCACGAACGATGCGTGGTACGGTCTCTCGTCGGCGCCGTTCCAGCATTTAGCCCTCGCCGCGCTCCGAAGCGTCGAGACAAAACGGACGATGGTTCGCGCCACCAACACCGGCGTCACCGCCGTCATCCTCCCGACCGGAAAAGTCGCTCTGCAATCGCCTCTTTTTACGGAGGGAGTCGCCCTCTATCAAGCGCCCCTCCTAATTTTGCGGACGACCTACACCCGCTTGAACGATTGGTTTATCGCCGCTTGCTTTATTTTTGTCTTGTGGCATTTAGTGAAACCCTATGTCGAAAGAATTAAAAGAAAGATTTGATGCCTGCCGGTCCAAATTAGAAACTCTCTACAAACATCTCGATCTGAAATCAAAACAGTCGCGTGTGGTCGAACTGAAAACCGCTTCGCAAAGCGCCGACTTTTGGAATGATCAGAAAAAAGCGCAAGGGCTTATGAAAGAACTGGGCGATCTCAAGGCCCTTGTCGAAAAATGGGAGACCCTTCAAAAAAAAATGCAGGATGTCGAAGTCTCCATCGAACTGGCCGAAGAAGATGAAACGGGCGACCTCGCCCAAGAGTCGCTCACCGCGCTCGACAACGTCGAAAAAGAGATGGCCTCTCTCGAATTTCAAAAAATGCTTTCGGGCGAGCACGACAAGGCCGGCGCCATTTTGTTCATCAACGCCGGCGCCGGCGGGACCGAGGCCTGCGACTGGGCCGAAATGCTGTTGCGGATGTATCGCCGCTGGGCCGATCGGCACGGATTTAGGAATCAGGTGGTCGATTTTACGTCAGGCGACGGCGCCGGTTTCCGGAGTGTCGTCCTCACGGTGGAGGGAGACTACGCCTACGGTTTTTTGAAGGCCGAGATCGGCGTCCATCGTCTCGTCCGGATCTCTCCGTTTGACACCAACAAGCGCCGGCACACCTCATTCGCTTCGGTTTTTGCCTTGCCCGACGTTGAAAAAGATATCGAGATTGAAATCAAGGATGACGATTTGCGGGTCGATACGTTCCGTTCCGGCGGCGCCGGCGGACAACATGTCAACAAAACCGAATCGGCGGTGCGCCTCACCCACAACCCCTCCGGCATTGTGGTCGCCTGCCAGAGCGAGCGGAGCCAGCATCAAAACCGGGCCCTCGCGATGAAACTCCTCAAGGCAAAGCTCTTTGATGCCGAAATGGCAAAGCGGCAAAAAGAAAAAGACGCGATCGAAAAAACGAAAAAGAAAATCGAGTGGGGCTCCCAAATCCGTTCGTATGTGATGCAGCCGTATCGCCTCGTCAAAGATCACCGGACCAACCTCGAGGCCGGAAACGTCGACGCCGTCATGGATGGCGACCTCGACCCCTTCATCCAAAAATTCCTCATGGAGGGAACCGCCTAGGTGTGATGAAGAATGTCATTTCTGCGGAAGCAGGAATCCAAAAGATTGTCCCTGTTATGCCGCTAATTTAAATTCCACCGTATCGTATTCCACTACCGGCATTCTAAGGATTCGCCCAGACACTTTGCTTGTCCTGACTTTTAGAGCACCTACCTCTTCAAAAAAAAGTATGACTTTATTTAAATTGGACACATCGATTTTGATTAGTTTTGCTAATTCATAAACCGATTTCGGCTTAAACACCAAAATATATTTCAACACATCGAGATTGCGGACAAACCGGTCGAAATCTTTTTTATTGTCAAAACTGATCTCGAAGTGGGGTTTTTTAAATTTTCCCTTTTTGGTTTTTCGAAACGCCTTTTTAAAATCGTCCAGTATTTGATCCGATGTTTTTAAGGATACGATGAGATGTTTCATATTTTTACCTCCAAATGGGTTAAGGGCACCTCTAAAAACCACCGCTCATGGTGAGCCTTTAATAACCGCTCATGGTGAGCTTGTCGAACCATGAACGGTTTAAATGGAGTATAAGCGAGTTCACCCTTCGACAAGCTCAGGACTCAGGGCGAACGGTTTTTAGAGGTGCCCCATATTTAATCCCATCTCGATATTTTGAAGACTTGCCGACCCTGTAAATTTCCATTTCCAAAACGTACCGCCCTTGAAGACGTGCCTTGTGCCAATAAACAAGGGTGGCTTTCATATTGGTTATACACTACCTATATAGACGGCTTTTGTCGAGCATTTTTTAATAAAGGTTCTTCTCCCAATCGAGTGGGTTCCTTTCTTTATGTTTCAATAACCCCTCCCTTCACGAGGTATCTGTTATGCAAAAACACATCCCTATTGCTTTATCGACATAAGTTGATACATTTCCGCGGCGATGGAGACCCTGACCCCCACAAAAAATTATCAAAAACTTCTTCAGGATTTGACGCAACTGCTTTACGAGGGAGAGAGAAAGGCATTGGAGGAGATCAACAAAATCCGTGTCGAAACATATTGGCGGACGGGAAAAAGAATCGTTGAAGAAAAAGAGATGCTCGACGCCGAGACGGCCCCCCTCTTCATCACAAACTTAAGCCGCGATCTCAAAATGGATGTCAGCCTCCTCCGCCGGATCGTCCAGTTTTACAACACCTATCCCGACGGTCTCCCCTCCATCCCCAACGGAGAGCAGTTGACATGGGCCCACCATTACGAATTGCTCGGTGTTAAAGATTCCCAAGAGAGGGAATTTTATCTGAAGACCGCCGCGGCGAAAGGGTGGGGAAAAGGAACCCTGCGCAAAGCCGTCCGAAGCGATTTATTCTCCACTGCAGAGAGTGCGCCCGATTCGGACATGCCCCAAAAACTGAAACGGGACCCGAATCCCCTCTACACTTACAAAGCGGTGGTCGATAGGGTGATCGATGGCGACACGCTGATCGCCCGCATCGATTTGGGATTCGATGTCTGGGTCAATCAGCGTCTCCGCTTCCGCGGCGTCAACACGGAAGAACTGAATCCGTCTGTCATTGCGGGCCCCATGAGCTTGTCTAATGGGGCGAAACAATCTCCCGACCGCGCCCAACAAGCCAAACAATTTGTCGAAGAAAAACTGAAAGACCTCGATTTTGTCGTCATCAAAAGCTACAAGACCGATATCTACGGCCGCTACGTGGTCGATCTTTTTTATCACCCCGCCCTTTCCAAAAAAGAGGAGGTCGCTAAGCAAGGCTTCTTTCTCAACGCCCAGCTTCTCGAAGCCGGCCTCGCCGACCTCATGGTCTGGTAAAAATCGTCACGCCTAATGCGGCATTGTGGCTGTCGCGGCAGTTTGCCAACGTCCGCTGGACGTTGTTTGCCTGTCTTGACTTGTTTCACATGGTTTTCGTCTTGTTTTTATTTTTCGACGCGCTATGGGTGCAACATGGACCGCCTCACAGAACTTCACAGACATATCGATTGCTCCATTCGCGCCTCCACCTTGGCCGAACTGGCCCGGCAATCGGGTCTGAAAGAAATCAAAAGTGAAAAAGAGGTTCGGGAACATTTTTGGCTTACACGGCCGATGAATTCTCTAAACGAAGTTTTGGAGCGCCTTGTTATTTTTCAAAAAGTCTTAAGCTCCGTTGCCATTTTGGAACAGGTGGCCTGCGAAGTGGTGGAAGATGCCCATCAGGAGGGAATTGGAGAACTGGAGCTCCGTTATTCGCCGAATTTCGCCAGCGGCTTGTCTAAAATTCCATGGGAAGATGTCCTCAACGCTTTTGTGCGCGGGTTAACGCGAGGCAGCGCTAAAACGGGAGTGAAGACCGGTTTGATTTGTATTTTGGGACGTGGCGGTCCCCCTTCCCTTGCAGACGAAGTGATTGATTTCGCCGTCGCCCACAAAAAAAATTTTATCGCCGTCGATTTGGCCGGCCCCGAAGAAAATTTTCCGTGTCGTCTCTACAAAGAGGCCTTTCGCAGGGCTGTTGATGAGGGCTTCCCGGTCACTATCCATGCGGGCGAGGCTTGCGGGCCTGAAAATATCTGGGAGGCGATCGATCTTTTGGGGGCAACCCGAATCGGCCACGGCGTCCATGCCGTGGAGGATAAAGAGCTGATGAAAAGGCTGGCTCAAGACCGCATCTTGCTCGAAACCTGTCCGACCAGCAACACAATCACCCAAGCGGTTTCAAAATGGGAAGAGCATCCTCTCCCCCAATTCTTGGAGGCCGGTATTCCGGTCTCGATCAGCACCGACGATCCCGGAATTTTTGGAATCACCCTGCAAGAGGAATTCGAACGATGCAAAAAATATCTGGGCCTCACCGACAGCGACATCCATCAAATCAACCAAACCGCCCACCGTCATACTTTTTTGAAATAATGGAGATGCCTGTTGGCACCTTACGCCCGCGGATGGAATTTGTCGTAGAGCGATCTCAAGTGGGTCGAAGAAACATGGGTGTAAATTTGCGTTGTCGAAATATCCGAATGTCCGAGCATCGTCTGCACACTTCTTAAATCGGCGCCGTTTTCAATGAGGTGCGTGGCAAACGAGTGGCGAAACATATGCGGCGTCACTTTTTTTTCCAACTTTGCCTGTCGCGCCACCGCATTAAGGATCTGCCAAACCCGCTGGCGTGTGAGCCCCCCGCCTGTTTTGGAGATGAAAAGAGATTCCGAAATTTTCTTTTTGCTGATCAGAGGCCGCCCCTCCTCCAGATATTTTTGAACCGCCGTCAGCGCCGCGCGCCCCATCGGCACCACCCGCTCCTTCGAACCTTTCCCAAAGGCGACCAAAAATCCGGCCTCCAAATTCACCTGATGCGTCTTGAGCCCGACCAGCTCGGACACACGGAGCCCGCTCGCATAAAGAAGCTGTAACATACAATGATTGCGCAATCCTTTCGGCGTTCGTAAATCACAGGCCGACAACATCCGGTCGATTTCGGAAAGCTTCAAAAAATTCGGAAGTTTTTTAAGGAGCTTCGGAAAATCGACATGCGCCGTCGGGTCTTTTTGTAACTTTCCCTCTTTCACCAAAAAGGAAAAAAATCCCCGCAGCGTGACAAGCTGACGCGCCACCGATGGCCCTTTCAATTTTTTGGAATGAAGAAAAACGAGAAAAGACAAGAGATCGGTATCTTTGACAGCGGCCGGTCCTTCCCATCTTTTGGTCCGAGCAAAAGTAACGAAACGATTGAGATCGCGGGAATAAGCATCGAGTGAATTGACGGCGAGACGTTTTTCGACACGCAAATAGTTGAGATAGAAGTCAAGAGCAAGATGCCAACGAGATCCTTCGCTGCGCTCAGGATGATCCTGCATAAATATATCCTTTCTTGATGGATCATTCTAATTTACAAAGGCCCTCATGTCGAGAATTTCCGATTTTTTTTCAGGCGCCTCCCATCTCCTCAAGGGCTTTCGCTTCCTTTTTGCCCATCCCTCCCTTTGGGTCTGGGCGTTGATCCCGTGGGCGTTAAGCGTTTTAATTTTGGCGGTCAGTTGGGGTTTTTTCATCCACACGTATCCCGATTTTTATCAATTTCTTTTGGCCCATATCGGCCTTGGCGAGTCGGTTCGGCAGGAGGGTTTTTGGGACGCTTTGGCCTTTGCCGGTTTTTGGACTCTAAAACAGATTTTGAAACTGTTCCTCTTTCTCTTGGGGCTTACCCTTCTCTCGATCGTCGCTTTTGTTTTATACCTAATTCTGTCGGCCCCGTTTTGCGACCTGTTGGCCGAAAAAGTAACGAAACTCTCTCAAGGAATTGAGGCGGCTCCTTCGAAAGAGGGCCGTTTTTTCAAAAGCATTTTGCAAAC
>JAHFSU010000017.1:38277-41546 GCA_023265595.1 Deltaproteobacteria bacterium | reverse complement strand
AGGAGAACCAGCTATCTCCAGGTTTGATTAGCCTTTCACTCCTATCCACAACTCATCCGAGGACTTTTCAACGTCCACCAGTTCGGGCCTCCATCTCGTGTTACCGAGACTTCACCCTGGCCATGGATAGATCACAACTGGTTTCGGGTCTACTACCGTATACTAGTCGCCCATTTCGGACTCGCTTTCGCTATGGCTTCTCCGCTAAGCAGATTAACCTTGCATACGATAAGTAACTCACTGGCTCATTATGCAAAAGGCACGCCATCACACCTGACTATCTTGCGATAGCTATAGTGCTCTGACTGCTTGTGGGCATATGGTTTCAGGTTCACGGACCTCCCCTCTCGGGGTTCTTCCCACCTTTCCCTCACGGTACTAGTTCACTATCGGTCGTCTAGAAGTATTTAGCCTTGGAGAATGGTCTCCCCAGATTCCCACAGGATTTCTCGTGTCCCGTGGTACTTGGGATACCTCTAGGGCCAACTTAGATGCCGATTACGCGGCTATCACGCTCTATGGCCGGCCTTCCCATGCCGTTCATCTATCTTTGTTGGTCCCATATCGAGGTCCCGCAACCCCTGCTTCACCGAAGTGAGACAGGTTTAGGCTCTTCCCCTTTCGCTCGCCACTACTCGGGGAATCTCGGTTGATTTCTTTTCCTCCCGGTACTGAGATGTTTCAGTTCCCGAGGTTTTGCCTCCCGATACCTATGTATTCAGTTTCGGGATTCACCGGCATGACCCGGTGTGGGTTTCCCCATTCGGAAATCTTCGGATCAAAGCTCTCTTAGCAGCTCCCCGAAGCTTATCGCAGCTGGATACGTCCTTCATCGCCTCTAGACGCCAAGGCATCCACCATATGCCCGTAATAACTTGACCAAAATTTGGCTCAGGTTTTATTTGCTTTGCGATACTTCGTCAGGCTCCTCAAAAAGTCCTCACATACAACTACAGTATGCTCCGGTCCTTTCCTCGTCGCCTTCCGCGTCTCGCTCGCATCTAAAACCTTCGCTGAAACTCGGTTCTTTTGAACCTAATTTAATAGGCCCAGTTCGAAATTGTCCACTACTACTACGTAGCGGACCCGCCATGTATTATTGGCGGGTATGACGTCATTAATTCGATCTACTCGTTACAACTATTAACTTTTCAAAGAACACTTCTAAATTTTTTGTGGAGCCAGTCGGGATCGAACCGACGACCTCTAGCTTGCAAAGCTAGCGCTCTCCCAGTTGAGCTATGGCCCCCAATACTAAAATATTGGTGGGCCTGGGTGGAGTTGCACCACCGACCTCACGCTTATCAGGCGTGCGCTCTAACTACCTGAGCTACAGGCCCAAAAATTTGCGGCTGCAAATTTTTCCCGATACACGATACACGCTAAAAAAAACCGGGGTTCATGTAGCCGATAGCCTCTAAATTTTAAAGAACAAAAAAAGAGCTTTTGCTCCTTCAAAACTAAATAGCGCGGTCACCAGCCAAACGAGTTTTGACACGGGGTTGGATCCATCAGGATCACTGATGAATCGTTTTCAACTTAGAAAGGAGGTGATCCATCCGCACCTTCCGGTACGGATACCTTGTTACGCATCTGTTTTTTCCTTCTTTCCCTCATTACTGAGGGTGTCGGACTATGTCTTCATCCGCCTTTCGACGGAGCCTACGTATAGTCTCTACGGGGTTAGGGCAACTTACGTGCCATACATTTTAGAACGTAGGGTTTAGTAAGTTTTTCAAAAAATTAAGTTTAGGACTTGAATACTTTGACACTCAAATACTTAAACACTATTTTTCTAGCCCAACTTCCCTCGGCGTTGCCCGGCAATTTTCTAAAAAGTGCCGGGGTTCACCGATATAGTCGGGTTTTACTATAGAATTACTTCTATAGGAAGCCGTTAAACTTCACCCCAATCACGAATCATACCTTGGGCGGCTGCCTCCTTGCGGTTAGCTCACCGACTTCTGGTATACTTCGCTTTCGTGGTGTGACGGGCGGTGTGTACAAGGCCCGGGAACGTATTCACCGCTGCGTTCTGATCAGCGATTACTAGCGATTCCAGCTTCATGGAGTCGAGTTGCAGACTCCAATCTGAACTGAGGCCGGTTTTCTGGGATTAGCTCCCCCTCGCGGGTTGGCAACCCTTTGTACCGACCATTGTAGCACGTGTGTAGCCCTGGGCATAAAGGCCATGAGGACTTGACGTCATCCCCACCTTCCTCCGGTTTGACACCGGCAGTCTCCCTAGAGTGCTCAGCATAACCTGTTAGCAACTAAGGACAGGGGTTGCGCTCGTTGCGGGACTTAACCCAACACTTCACAGCACGAGCTGACGACAGCCATGCAGCACCTGTCTTCAAGTTCCCTTGCGGGCACCCTCGTATCTCTACAAGGTTCTTGAGATGTCAAGCCCAGGTGAGGTTTTTCGCGTTGCGTCGAATTGAACCACATGCTCCACCGCTTGTGCGGGCCCCCGTCAATTCCTTTGAGTTTCAACCTTGCGGCCGTACTTCCCAGGCGGGGTACTTAACGCGTTTGCTTGAGGCACCGAAGGGGTCAAATCCTCCGACACCGAGTACCCATCGTTTACAGCTTGGACTACCAGGGTCAATTTGTCTTTCCATCAAGACGTCTCATATTACTATGAGGATCGGACTATATCATTCTCTGAAGAGGGATTGAATCTTGCCAACTTTTTCTTTTGTTGTTCGACACAGTCTCGGACAATTTTTTCACCCCACTGTGTCTTTTGACAAACCTCAGAGATCCAGCGTTCTTGCAACTCGGGATCTTTATAAAGCAACATCACTTTTTTTAGCATCGAAACTACCGGCACATGAGGCACAATCAAGCGGATAAACTTTTGCAGTTCATTGCTTGATCGAAACCACAACCGGTACTGTTCCGATCTTGGCCCCTCCTTGGCAACTCTTCCGATTCGCGGACAGATTCCCCAAACTTTTCGAAAATAGCGAACAGCAATCAACAAATCTTCATACGAAAAAGAATCGGTGCATAAAACACCCTGACGGCCGTTTAAAAGCGACCCATCATCTAGCCACCAAACACACAATGACAGTGGCGTTAATTTGTTTAACCATTTCCTTCGTATATGAAATTGATTGTGTGGATGGGTTAATCGGTAAAGCTCTGTTAAGGATTCCAATGCGGCACTTTGATACCGAAGTTTGGAATTGCCCCAACCATCTTTACCTTCTTGTTCCCATACATTTTTCATTCCCGAAATCTCCTTCAATTCAGAAACTTTC
>JAHFSU010000017.1:0-38267 GCA_023265595.1 Deltaproteobacteria bacterium | reverse complement strand
CTTTCCATAAAAAATATTCTCTTTGAGTTACTGAATGTCGAAAAGAAAATCGGGCATTTCGATACGATTTGTGAATCTTGAGCGAACCATCACCAAGAAGACACCCTAGAATGACAGCTCTACAGCGATCCGACAAAGATGAAATCATCATCTTCTGTCTCCCTTGTTACATAGTCTCTACGGGGCTACTTAATTATTGTAGCTTCCCTCGGGATTGTCCTCCCCATCTATTGGAAAGGAGTTCCCCGATATAGCTGAATTTGCACCATACTGTCACCAGTATGGGAGACACCATATTTATACAGGATTATCTAATCCTGTTTGCTACCCAAGCTTTCGCGTTTTAGCGTCAGTTGCAACCCAGAGCGGCGCCTTCGCCACTGGTGTTCCTCCCGATATCTACGAATTTCACCTCTACACCGGGAATTCCCCGCTCCCCTGTTACACTCCAGATGAATGGTTTCGGGCGCAATTCCTGGGTTAAGCCCAGGGCTTTCACACCCGACTTCTTCATCCGCCTACACGCGCTTTACGCCCAGTAATTCCGAACAACGCTTGCACCCTCTGTATTACCGCGGCTGCTGGCACAGAGTTAGCCGGTGCTTCCTTTGAGGGTACCGTCAATTCCATGGGGTATTATTCCCACGAAGGTTTCGTCCCCTCCGACAGAGCTTTACGACCCGAAGGCCTTCATCGCTCACGCGGCATTGCTGGATCAGGGTTTCCCCCATTGTCCAATATTCCCCACTGCTGCCTCCCGTAGGAGTCTGGCCCGTGTTTCAGTGCCAGTGTGGCTGATCGTCCTCTCAGACCAGCTACCGATCGTCGCCTTGGTAGGCCGTTACCCTACCAACTAGCTAATCGGACGCAGGCCCATCTAAAACTGATAACTTGCAAGCAGAGGTCATCTTTCTCCAATCTACTGAGTAGATCGGACGTATGCGGAATTAGCCCGTCTTTCGACAGGTTGTTCCCCGGTTTTAGGTAGGTTGCCTACGCGTTACTCACCCGTGCGCCACTATACAATTTCGGGTTGCCCCGAAACTTCCCGTGCGACTTGCATGTGTTAGGCATGCCGCCAGCGTTCGTTCTGAGCCAGAATCAAACTCTCCAGTTATATTTGGAGTAAAAAAACTTACGGTCGCATTCATTAAAGAAATGAATGAGCCCACTCAATTTTGGCTTTAGACTTAGCGCTATTTAGTTTTCAAAGAGCAAAGACAACAAGCTATCAGCCGACAGCTATCCGCCATCAGCAAAAACAGATCATCCAAATTTATGAAGGAACAACTTTCTGGAGGGAGATCCCCCAACTGTTACAACTTTCTACAGCGCAAGGTGTTGTAATTCTTACAGCAACCGAAAAAAGTCAAGCCCAAAAAAAACAATTTACAATCAAATACTAACGAGGAAAACGACCATCGACGATTATTAAAATAAACAATAAAATCAAATAGATAATCGAATAGCCAAACAGGCGGTAAGCCGCCTTCACCGATTTTTCAAAATAGAGCCGCCCGGCATAAAAAACAAAGACCCCTCCCAATACCAAACTTCCCACAAAATAAATAAAACCGGAGAGGTGAAAAAAATAGAGAAGCAAAGAACTGACAACAAGGGCAAAACTATACAAAATAATTTCGTTTCGAGTTCTCGCGTCTCCTTTAATGACGGGCAACATCGGGAGGCCAACTTTTGCATATTGGTCTTTCACGCACAAAGCGAGGGCCCAAAAATGGGGCGGCGTCCAAATAAAAATAATCAAAAATAAAAGCCATGGGGCCAGTGCCATATGACCTGTCGCCGCGGCCCAGCCAATCAATGGAGCCGTGGCCCCGGCGGCCCCGCCGATCACAATGTTGTAATGGGTGCGGGGCTTTAACCAAAGCGTGTAGTAAAAAGAATAAAAAAGAATCGTCCCCAAAGCGATAGCGCTGCTGACCCAATTCACCCAAACCGCCAGATAAATAATGGCGAGGAGACCCAACGCAAAACTAAAAATCAGCGCCCTCTTCGGTTCCAAAATTTTCATCGGAAGAGGCCGGCGAAGACGCGTCCTCTCCATCCGCGCATCGATGTCCCGTTCAAAATATTGGTTGAAACCATTTGCCGATGCGGCTGTAAAAGTAATCGCCAACAGCGCCAAAAAAAATTGGAGCGGTTTATGCAGCAGAGAACCTTCCATCACCATGGCGACGGCCCCCGTCAAGGCAAACGTCAAGACGATCGTCGGCTTTGTTAAGGCAATGTAGGCTTTAATTGGAACGGAGTTCATTTGAAAATACCATCACCATTAAAAATAATAAAACAGCTATTCCTGAGTGGGCAACACGAATCCAAAAAGGGAGTCCCAACAAAATATTGGCGATGCCTAAAAACATCTGGAGAAGGGCAAAAACAAAAAGCCCTTTTGCGCTTTTGAGCGACCTCTTTACAAAACACAAAACGAGCACTCCGATAAAAACCAAAAATGCAAAAAGGCGATGCAAAAATTGCCAAGCCACCAAACCGTGCAACGGCGGCATCCACAAACCGTTGCAGGTCGGGAAATCAGGACAGATCAAACCGGCGTTGGAAGAGGCCACCATCCCTCCCAGCAAAATTTGGATGAAAACAAGAAGGAGTAAAAAATGGGCAACCGGAAACCATTTGGATTTAACGACTGGACGGTCCATTGAAACGCCGCTCGCAAAAACAGATAAGGCCCACTGAAAAATAAATGTCAGAAAAACCAACGCAACACCGAGATGAATCGTAACAATATAAGGATGCAACTCACTCTTGACGGTCACGCCGCCGAGCAACACCTGAACAAAAAGCAATGCCAAAATAATACCGCATTTTTTTCCGAATTTTGCCCGAAGGGACGCCTCTCTCCAAACTTTTATGCAGACAACGCATGTCACAATGCCGACCAGCGAAGCCAAAAGCCTGTGAACATATTCAATGAGAACCGCTTTTTCAAATGGGGGAATAATTTGGCCATGGCAGAGGGGCCAATCGGGACAACCGAGACCCGAACCGCTCGCACGCACCACCGCACCCCATATAATGAGCAGATAAGTTAAAAAGGTTAAGAGCCATAAAGGTTTGGAGAGTGTTTTCATCTTGCCCTTCTCAAAAGGCGTGTTAGGCCATAAAGGAAACAGAAATAATTGGCAACCATGGAAACCCAAGCTATCCGCCATCCCCGTTTTTCAACCGTCAGCCCCGACTTGGCTGAAGCCGGTAAAGCACATGTCCGCGTGCAATACCTCCTCTCTCTCCTGCCGGAAGCGTTAAGAGAAAATTTCCAAAATGAGACTTACGTCATCATGGGCAAAGAACTCCCTTTTTCGGTTTGGTATTACCCTCCCCGCTCTTTTGTCGTGGATGTTAAAAAAATAGAGAACCCCGCTCCGGAAGACTTGATTCAATTTTATGAAGCGGTCGGAACTTTTTTTGCCGAAAAAATGCGTGAAAAAATCGATTTTCGTGAAAGTTGGTTTGTGACCCAGTTTGTTCATACCGCCCTCACGCGGCACCGACAAAATGTAAATTATATCCCTCCCATAGAAATCCCTTCAGCAACCAATTTTTTTCTTCAAAATATCTGGTCATCAAAAAATGCGGAAATCGATTTTTCAAAAGAATGGGAGATCGCGGAACAACAGGCCAAAGATGCCGATCCCTACCGTTGGCAACGCAAGACGGGAATATTTCTTTTGCGCTCCCCGACCGTTCACTTCTTGGGAACGGCGGTACAGGAGGCGGTCCGTTTTTTAAAAAAACATGAGTGGGAGGTCAATTCTGTTTTGCTCGGAGAAAGCGATCCCTCTACCCTCAAAAGCAGAACCACATTTCGGGTACAGGGAATTTGGAAAAAATTGACTTTCTTCGGCGCGGAAAAAAACGGGAAGACTTGGCAAATCTACCCCACGGCAACAACAGAGGCCCGTTTTTCAAGCCCGGCCATGGCATCGGATCTCCTGTTTTTGGGAGGAGGACAACTGCTCCTTTCCGGAAACAATCGGATGGTTTTTGATATTTCACCTCAAGCCGGTTTTTCGACAAAAAAATTATTACTTTATGAAAATTGGATTCCGGGGGCCGAAATGGCCGTCAACCTCACCTCACCTCTCCCCGATTGGCAACTTTCGGCAGTCGCCCAATACGGTTTTGCCCAATATGGCGAGCCCGATTCAACCGTTTTAGGCCTCGTCTTTAAATGGATACTTTAACTTCACGAGGAGCCGCCTGCCCGCCGGCTGTATGGAGGGGATACCTCGCGAGGGGGCTGTGGATAAGCAAGCAACCTTTTTTGAAAATTGCCGATAACTATTATGAGTATGATCACTCTAATACCACCTTTGCCTCCCGTGCCGCCTCCCGTAGTGACCCCAACAATAAAAGTATATGAAAAACAATATGTTACACCGACTTTTTTTGAAGCCGGTAGAGATTTTTTGAGATACCTTGCCGCCCCCAATGCAACAAAAATAGAGATGCTGGAATCAAAAGCGGCCAGAGAGATGGGATTGGGCCATCTACAAAAAGCCTCTCTCCTTCTGCAAAAATCGGGGAACCGCCTCTGGTATCAAAGAGATTGGCATCGGGCAGAGGCCCAATGGGTTCGCAGTGCCCAACTGGCTTTGGGCGTACAGGATATCCATGCGATTATTTCCTGTCTTCTGAAACAAGGGATATTAACGACAAACATCAATCGAGGCCGGATTCCCAACGATGATTTTCTCATTGCAGCACTTGTCGGTTGTGGTTCCGTGGCAAGCGTTAAAAAAATTTTTGGGCAAAATATTGTTCTCAAAATTGCCGATAGAACCACCCGTTTTGTCGATTATGACAAGCCCGGAGTTTTTGCAGATGCCTTGTCTGCCTCCCGTTATCGTTTTAAAAAAACAGTAGAACAACTGCAAAAAATGGACCGAGCCGGTTTCAGGGTCGCCAAAATTTGGATGGCCGGAGATGAATGGGCCGCACAAGAATTGATTTCAGGCATTCCTTTTGGCGCACTTTCCAAAACGGCCTCCTTGGATGACGCAGCCGTTGCCGCCGCAAAAAAATCTTTCGATCTCTATCTGGCCGATACAAAACTTGCCGGCTTCGAGATAGACAGACCCGGACGCAATCTGATTTTCGAACTCAGCTCCGGTCAATGGGTCGCCGTGGATGTTTGAAATTTCAGGATATCCAGCATGTGATCGATCACAACCAAACTCGCTTCGCAATTTTTAGGAATCGGGTTGGGCATAATTTTGAAGCCCAAAAAATCAAGGTCGGCGGGAAGTCTCTCAAGACTTTTTCCAATTGCCTCTTTTGTCATCAGCGATTCGGCATAATCGATTTGACCGTTGTTGGGTGTCGGCGGCGGCGTATGTTTGTCGGCAAAATCTTTTGTCGTCCCCGAAAAAATAAAACCTTTGAGCAAATTTTCTCTTTTCAACTGATCGATCTGTTCTAAAATGTGCGTTGTATTTCTCCCCTCAACCACCGAGCGGCCCCAGTTGAGCATCGCTCCGATTTTTGTCTGTTTCATCGCACCCATTTCATCCTCCAGCGGGAGAAAACCTTTGGCATATTGGCCATCGCCTCGATAAGCATCACAATGCTCCATTAAAATTTTAGCCCCGTCCCAATCCCACGAATCGATCTCCCGTAAAGATTTGGCGAACGCCTCTTTGGAGCCCTCTTTTGCCGGCGCGGAATGAACCGCCACAGCCGTCACCGATTTTCTTTTCAGATAATGATTTAATTTTTTCACGGCGCGATGCGCTTCCAGAATAAAAGCGAGTGCGGCCTCCCGCCCCTTTTCATTTTGCGACGCCAAACCGAATTGAGGATTGTTTTTAATCCTCTCAACCGTTCCGGGTAAACAGGTAAAAACAAAATCCCAATCGGGGCGGACATTCTTTAGAAACCAGTCGTCATCATAACGATGCAATGTGCCATAAAAGGGATGTTCCAATCCGCCGATGTCGGGGCGCTTTTTCAGATGATGATAAAAGAGGGTTTCATCCCTTTCATCCCACTCACGCAGGCTGATCGATGCAACATAGGCGCCGACGATGAATTTATCGAAAGCTCTGGACATACGAATATAAGGCGTTCCACTCCTCCGCCGAGAAATCGGCAAAGCCGGGCATGTTGCGGCCGGGGAGTCCCTTGGAAACGAGATCGATAAAAGCCGCTTGGCTCGTCACCCAAGGTTGTTGTGATTGGACCAAATTTTTTGTTTTCAGATAAACTTTTTTCTTTTCATTTAAAAAGCTGACGACCGAAACGGGGATACCCCCTTTACCATTCAAACCGTGGCAACTCATGCAATGGGTCTGATAGTTTTTCTGACCCAAACCACCCGTCTGTTCAGAGCCTTCGGGAGGTGTCGTTTGATCTGCAGGGGCCAACTCCGTCTCGATATAACGTTGGATGGCAAAAGAGACCGGAATGGTTTGTGCCGGAGCGGCCGCCGATCCGGAATCCCCTTTTGATTCCAACATCGCTGCCACACCGGATTGCTTCAAAGTTTCCGGCGTATCGGCCGGCGTGTTGGAAGACAAAGAGCGTACAAAGGCCACCAAAGCCCACCGATCGGCAACGGGGACCGATCCAAAACCGGCCATCGATGTTCCCGGAGAACCGTTCGTGATCGTATGAAACACCTGCGACGGGGCGCCGCCAAATTTCCAATAGCCCGACGTAAAATCGCGCGGCTTTGGGTTCAATGCCACGCCTCCCGGCCCATCCCCTTTTCCGCTTGCCCCGTGACAAACGGCACACTGAACATTAAAAATTTCTTTTCCCTTGGCCACTAATTCCGGAGAGGCCTTCATTAATTTTTCCATGTCAGCGCCGCTGACCGACGTCGCCGCCTCCAAAACCCGAACCGGCTTTTCATCGGGGCGAAACCATTCATCCGAACCGGTCAGCAAAATAAAAATGCCCAAAAAGAGAAAGGCGGAGATAAAAACAACCTGATTCACCCGATTGTCATATTTTAAATGCATGAAGATGAGGCAGACCAAAGCCCCTTTGACGGTGGCGACCAACATGGCGACAAAAACATTCCAATCGCCGAAATTAAAATAAGAGACGGTAACGGTGATGAGGGTCAAAACCAACAATATCGCCCAAACCCTGATGTAGGCTTTTGCATGCCCTCCAAATTTATGTCCCTTTGCGCTCATATTTTCACCCTATCAAGTAAAGAAGCGGAAACAGGTAAATCCAAATTAAATCGACTAAGTGCCAATAAATTCCGACCAACTCAACGGGGGTATAGTAGCCGGAAGAAAATTCCCCGCGGTTTGAGCGGATCAAAACCCACGCGATGAGCCCCATCCCGACCAATACGTGAATCCCGTGCAAGCCGGTCATCATGAAATAAAGGGAGAAAAAGAGCGGCGCCTTCGGATCGTCCTTCAATCCGGCAAAAGTAAAATGAGCGCCGGGCAAAAGGCCCTCATGAAATTTGTGCGTGTACTCGACATATTTGATAATCAAAAAGCAGACGGCAAAAAATAGAGTCAGCAGCATATATTGATGCGCCTTGTTGGGGTCGTTTTGTCGCACACGATCGACCCCCAACGCCATCGACAAACTGGAACAGATGAGGACCACGGTATTGATAGAACCCAAAACTTTGTTTAGATGATGGCTCGCCTCGTGAAAAGTGGCTGGATAAAGGCCTCTGAAAATGGTGTAGGCGACAAAGAGACCGCCAAAGAGCAAAATCTCAGTCACTAAAAAAAGCCAAACCCCAAGCTTGGAGGCTTGAAACGCCTGCTCGGCGGAATCAAAATGATGCGGAACAGGATGTGTCACGGCATGATTCATAAATTCTCCTATACTGATGTAGTGTCCCATTAATTGTCATCGCGAGTCCTGCGAGTGTAACGAAGCAGGACGTGGCGATCCAGTTGTAATCACTCGAGTTTGCTAACTGGATTGCTTCCCCCTCGACAAGCTCGGGGTCGCAATGACACTAACAATTCATTTCTCAGCCAACTCGCTTGCACTTTCGCCGCATCGTGCATCGTGTTTTTTTGATTCTCTATCAAAATATTTTTCTAACAACCATACCTCCATACGTCCCATTTTTCCGAACGGAAAAACTGGGGGCTAAAACGATCGGTTCTTCTTTCTGAAACCTTGATCCAATAAGCGCTCCAACACCCATGCCAACCAATCCACCAATTACCGCACCCCCAACACCCATTAAGGCAGCTCCTCCACCACCACAAATCTGAAAGTCACTATCATGAATACATTTGGTTGAAGCGGCTGACGCGGCTAAGGCACCCCCCACAACAACGGCGCCAGAAGCCGCCCCAATCCACATCCCTTTTTTCCACTGCGTTTTTGCATGTGCCATCGTTGGTGTCATTAACTGAAAAAATAATAAGAGCCATAAAATAAAGCAAAAGCGCAAGCGAGTCGGCCTCGAAAAGACACGGCTCATTTTTTCGATTTCCATATATCCTCCCTAAAGTTTTACAACTCCATAATCATAAGGTTTGCCGGTAACCGTCGGCGTTTCATGAAAATTATGTTCCGTCGGAGGCGATGGAATCTGCCACTCCAGTGTTTTTCCACCCCACGGATTGTCGGCCGCTTTTTCCTTCGAAAAAAAGGATCGAATAAAATAGATCAGCATCAGCAAAAATCCGGCAAACAAAAACCAAGAGCCGATCGTCGAAATCATGTTCAAGCCGGCATATTGCGGCGGGTAATCGTAATAGCGGCGCGGCATCCCCAAGTAGCCCAGGAAAAATTGGGTGAAGAAGGTCATGTTGAAACCGATGAAAATCAAGGCCCATGAAATTTTGCCGCCCCATTCGTTATACATTTTCCCAAACATTTTGGGCCACCAATAATGAAGGCCGGCCAATAATCCCATCACGGTCCCTCCCATCATCACATAATGAAAGTGGGCCACCACAAAATAAGTGTCGTGAAGATGGACATCAACCGAGAGGGCTGCCAAAAAAAGCCCCGTCAACCCACCGATGGTAAACATAAACAAAAACGAGACCGCGTAGAGCATCGGCGTTTTGAGAGAAATAGACCCCTTATATAATGTAGCGGTCCAGTTAAAAACCTTGATCGCCGTCGGAATAGCCACAAACATGGTCAAAACCGAAAAGAGCAGATTGGCCAACGGGGATTGTCCGCTCACAAACATATGGTGTCCCCAAACGATAAAGCTGATGCCGGCAATGGCCAAGCTCGAGTAGGCGATGGCTTTGTAGCCGAAAATATGTTTGCGCGCAAAAACGGGAATCACTTCGGAGATGATCCCCATCCCCGGAAGAATCATGATGTAGACGGCCGGATGCGAATAAAACCAGAAAAAATGCTGGAACAAGACCGCATCGCCCCCCAGCGCCGGATCAAAAATGCCGATTTTCAAAACCCGCTCCATCACCAACAAGAGGGTCGTAATGCCGATGACCGGCGTTGCCAACACTTGGATGATGGCGGTGGCATAAACGGCCCAGACAAACAGAGGCATCCGATAAAAAGTCATTCCGGGACAGCGCAATTTGTGAACAGTGGTAATAAAATTGAGGCCGGTCAAAATGGAGGAAAACCCCATCACAAAAACACCGAGTGCTACCAACACAACACTCGTGTTGGTACGGATGCTGTACGGGGTATAAAAGGTCCAGCCCGTATCGGCCCCGTGGGCCATGAGGGCCCAGACTGCCAGCGCCGCACCTGAAATGAAAATATAGTAGCTGGCCAAATTGAGTCGTGGAAAAGCAACATCCTTGGCCCCAATCATGATCGGCAAAAAGAAGTTTCCCAACGCCGCCGGAATGATCGGGATGATGAACATGAAAACCATGATGGCGCCGTGATAGGTGAAAAATTTGTTATAGGTGTCAGCGCTCATGACCGTGAGACCGGGTGTCAAGAGCTCCAGACGGACCAACAAGGCGAAAATCCCGCCGATGAAAAAGAAGGTCATCGTGGTGGCCATATACATGATGCCAATTCGCTTATGATCGATGGTCGTGACCCACGACCAAAAACCTTTTGGATGCGTTAAATAATTTCCCACTTCAGTATGTCCGCTCATGGTTTTCTTCCCCTCTCCCTATTTCAAACTCTTAATAAAAGAGATCAATGCATTGATCTCTTCTTCACTCAACTGCCCCTTGAACGTCGGCATGATCGGCTGAAATCCTTTTACCATATTCGATTGCGGCTCCGTAATCGACTGGCGAATATAATTTTCATCGACATTAACTTTTTGGCCGTCAACCAATTCAACCGGATGTCCAAAAAGTCCTTTCAATGTCGGTCCTACTCCCGCCGCTCCGGTCACACTGTGACAAGCGGTGCATCCTTTATTGCTAAAAAGTGTTTTTCCCTTCTCCGCCAACGGTTCTCCTTGTGTCGAAGCGGCGGCTCCCGATACAGCAGCCGAAGCTTCCGCCGGAGCGACCTTCGTCTCCATCCCTTCCGGAAGCTCCCCTGTCATCTGCCACTGTTCAAAATCGTCCGGTTCCAAAACTTTTACCTTCGCCAACATTTGAGAGTGAGATGTCCCACAATATTCGGCGCAAAAAACCTGATACGGGCCGGTTTTATTCGCCACAAACCAGACATTGGTATACATTTTGGGAAGGACATCCTGCTTGATCCGAAAATCAGGGACATAAAAACTGTGGAGAACATCCTGTGATGTCATGATCAGGCTGACCGGTTTATCCTTGGGCACAACCAGTTCATTGGTCAGCATCTTACCGTCGGCATATTGAAACTGCCAAAGCCACTGTCTCGCAATCACATTGATCTCCAAAGCATCCTCGGGAGCCGTTTTCATCGCCTTATAATCGATCCACCCCCAATAAAAAATCACCATGACAACCACCAAAAGGAAAAAGGCGACGCTCATCTCTGTTTTGGTGTGTCCTGTAATGTAGGCCGATTTATCTTCCGGAATTTTTTTGCGCCAATATTTGAACAGGAAGAAAACCATGCCGACGACGATGATCAAAAAACTGATGATGCTAAACCAGAGGATAAAATCAAAAAGACGGTCGACCATCGGCGCAAAATTGGAGGCCTGCGGCAGACGCCATTGAAATAATAACATTGCAATCATTTAAGTTTTATCTCCTCTTGGATTGCTTCGGCCTCGACAGGCTCGGCCTCGCAATGACAACACCAAAGCTCCAAGCGCCAAGATTGTTAAAACACCGCCCCCCTTCATTAAATTGGAGGCAAACAGTATATATTTACTGGCTTTTGGGTCGTAGCGAAAACAAAAAAGAAAAACCGTGTCGACGAAGGTGCCGATTTTCCCCTCGGAGGCTTCGACCAATGCCAGACGCAAATCGCGCGGTTGAAATTGAATCCCCTGTAACACACGGGCCACCTTACCTTGAGGGGTAACAACAAAAAGGGCCGCCGCATGGGCATACTGTTTCTCTTTTGCATCGTAGCGATATTTGAAGCCGACGGCCGCGGCCAGCTTTTGAATATCCGTTTCCGAGCCGGTCAAAAAATGCCAACCCTTGTCGGCTACCGACCGGCCATATTCCTTTAAATAAGCCTGTTTTTTCTGAAGCGCTAAGGCCGGTGTATCGTTGGGATTGATGCTGACGGCAATAAAATCGAATTCATTGCCGATGCTCATCGGAATTTTTCTTAAACCCTCCGTGGCCCCATTGAGCAAAAAAGTGCAAAGGTTCGGACATTCATAATAGACCAAAGCCAAAATCACCGGTTTTTTGTCTTTGAAAAAACTCCCCAAAGCAACCGTCTGGCCCAATTCATTTTTGAACGTCAGATCGAGCGGGAGTTTTTCTCCCAATTTTGGAAAAATCCCAACCCCCTGAAGCTCCGCCGGCACTGGCTCTGCCGCCTGCACTATAACCGCTATTGTCATTGCGAGGACTGCGAGTGTAACGAAGCAGGCCGAAGCAATCCACTTTAATTTAGAGATTGTTTCCCCCTCGACAAGCTCGGGGTCGCAATGACACCAAAAGTTTTTCATTGATGATGATTCACTCCTTCCAAAAGTCTAGGGTCTTTCATTGGCACCAGCGGAATCCGTTGCATCACCCATGTAACGCTTAACACAAACAACCCTAAAAATCCGGCAAACATTCCCATTTCCTGCCAGCCAAAAACCGGCTTGTCATTCAAAACCGGATAGACAATCCAGTAGCAATCGAGCCATTGCATGGCCAAAACCCAAACAGCGATAAAAATGAGATAATTTTCATTCCGTTTGGCCGGTCTTGAAATCAAAAGAAAAAATGGGATCACAAATTTTCCAAAGAGAAGGGCCAAACTGATCGGCACCCAAGCCCCTTCCGTCCGGCGAATCATAAATCCGGTCTCTTCGGGGAGATTGCCGTACCAGATCAGCATATATTGTGAAAAGGCGATGTAGGCCCAGAAAACGCAAAAGGCGAACATCAGTTTTCCCAAATCGTGAAGATGATTCTCATTCACCACATGCGCCAACACCCCGTTCCGACGCAACGCGATCACAAAGAGAATCATCATCGCCATGCTCGAATAAAAAAGTCCGGCAAAGGTGTAGACGCCGAAAATGGTCGAAAACCAGTGAGGCTCTAAAGACATCAGAAAATCGAAGCTGGCCATTGTAAAGGAGAGCGCAAACAGAACGATAAACGGCGCCGCAATTTTCCGGTTTTTCAAAGTAAACCGCGGGTCCCCGTTTTTATCCTGCGCCAGCGAATTTTTAAGAAGCAAAATAGCGGCTCCAAACCAGATGGCGTAAAAAACAATGTTGCGGATCACAAAAAAAGGCATGTTCAAATAACTCGATTTTCCTTTCAAAATCGAATCGTGCAAAACCTCGGCGGGATGCGTCCACTCATATAAATGAGAAACACCCAAAAATAAAACAAGCATCAAAACAAAAGCGACCGGCAAAAAACCCAAAAACGAATCGGCCACGCGCCGGATCGGCGTCGACCAGACCGAGGTGGTAATGTATTGGAGCGCCACAAAGAAAACGCCCGAAACGCCGAGCGACATCCAGTAAAAATAATTGAGAAGATAGCTATGCCAAGCCCTGTTCGGATCGATTTTCAGAGCCCCTAAAAATGTGACCAGCCCCACTAAGACAAGACCGAGATAAAAAAGCCGCATCGGCAAAGAGAGCGCATATTTCGGCACCGGCGGAATCTCTTTTACGCTACGATAATGTCTCTGTCCGTGTCCCATTATTTATCCTTTTTCTTTTTCCTGGCCTCTTTCATTTCGCGGTAAGCGTCTCTATCCTCCGGTGACGGATTTTGAGCCAGCTGCAAAACGCGCAAATAACGGATGATCGCCCATCGCGTCTGCGGTTCAATCTGGGCGGCATACGAGGGCATCAAATTTTGTCCCACGGTAATCACATGAAAAATTCGTCCATCGGTCCAGTTCTGGACTTTTTCAGAATGAAAAGAAGGGGGTTTCGGAAACGGCGGCACCACCGGCCCATCGCCAAGTCCTTTGGCGCCATGACAGACAATACAATAGGTGTTGTATGCTTTTTCGCCCGCCAAAACAACCTCCTCCGTTTTAGGAAGTGGATTGATCAAAAATTTTGCCGCCCCTTCCGGATCCTCTTTATAAGGATAGGGTTCATAACCGCGCGGCACCGTCCCATCGGGCGGCATAAGCATGCCGCGATGATGGGGTAAACTCGCCACCATTTTTTGCGATTTGATCGCCGGCGAATTAGCCATGTCGGGCATATATTCCCACGCCGTTTTATTGCCGCCGACACAACCCTGCAACATGAATAGCGTCATTCCCACGAAACTTGCCCCGTACCGCGATACGGGGGCCGGAATCCAGTTTTTCATCCAACCATCCTTGTTTCAATGGCGCCGCATTTTTCCATTAAATTTTTGACGTCATCCTCTCTAAAACTCTCTTCCTTCGCGGAGACATAAAGGGCGAAGGTGTTGTCGGTAATACTCTCATTCAAAATGGACGATTTGAAATTCGGAAGGCGACAAAACATCAACAGCGCGGCCAAAGTAGCCAAGCCTCCGAGCAAAATGGTGCACTCAAAACCGATCGGCACGAAGGCGGGAAATGAATTGAATGGCTTGCCACCAACATTAATCGGCCAACTGATCGCGGAAGTGAAAATCTCAAGACCAAAGCCGCCGAAGCAGCCGGCAAGTCCCATCACAAGTGTCACCCACGGAACCACGGAGCGTTTTTGTCCCAAAATGGTATCCAATCCATGGATAGGAAATGGAGTATACGCATCGCAAAATTTGAATTGGCGTGCGCGCGCCTCTTTCGCCGCCCGCAACAGATGGTAGGGATCTTTAAAAAACCCAACAATGCCTAAAAGTTTATTACTCATCGTTTTCTCGTACGCTCGGACTCTCGGACTCTCGTACGCTCGTCGTTATTCAAGTGTTTGATAAAGTCTTGTCATCATTCTGCCAATATGATCCGTATTTTCCAAAATCTGTTTATTTTGCGGTTCCACCAAATACCCCAATCGAAACGCAAGTGCAATTTGCGTTTCTAATTCTGCAAGCGATGAAAGAGCGATCGAAAGAAATTGTTTAAATTCTTTAGGATGTCTCCGTACAAATCCTTCTGCAATATTGGAGGGAATGGATATGAAACATCTCCTCAACTGAGATATCAGACCATATTGTTCTTGTTTTGGAAACTCGGACGTAATTTTGTATACGGTTTCACAAAGTTCCATAGACTTTTTCCAGACATCCAAATCAAAATATTTTTTGACTGCCATATTTTTTCCTCAACGATCGTACCAGCATCCGAGAGTCCGAGCGCACGAGAGTCCGAGAGTCCTAGAGTCCGAGCGCACGAGCGTCCTAAAACACAAACTCCTCCGTTTCCGGCGTTTTTCGGCCGACATGCATCGTCGATTTGACTTCCGACATCGCAATCGTCGGGAAAAACCGGCAAAATAATAAAAAGAAGGTAAAGAAAAATCCGAAACTAAAAAGAGTGTATCCCCAATCGACCCAGCGCGGGATGTACATATCCCAGCTCGACGGCAAAAAATCGCGGTGGAGCGACGTCACGATGATCGTGAAGCGTTCAAACCACATCCCGATATTGACAATCAGCGAAATAACAAACATGACCGGGATGGATCGCCGGAAACGCCGAAACCAGAAGAGTTGCGGGACGATCACATTGGAGGTGATCATGGTCCAGTAGGCCCACGCATACGGCCCCAGCGCCCTGTTTTTGAATGTAAACATCTCATAAATATTGCCGCTGTACCATGCGGTGAAAAATTCGGAACCGTAAGCATAGCCCACCATCAAACCGGTTGCCAAAATGATCTTGTTCATGTTTTCGAGATGGACCATCGTGATGTAATCTTCGAGTTGAAAAACTTTTCGAACGATCACCAAAAGGGTCACCACCATGGCAAAACCGGAAAAAATGGCGCCGGCCACAAAATAAGGGGGAAAAATTGTCGTATGCCAGCCGGGCAAAACCGACGTGGCAAAATCGAAGCTGACAATCGAGTGGACTGACAAAACAAGCGGCGTCGAGAGCCCCGCCAAAATCAGATAGGCGATTTCGTAATGATTCCAGTGGCTCTGTTTCCCTTGCCACCCCAAGGCTAAAACGCCGTAAACTAATTTGCGAACTTTATGTTTAGCCTTGTCGCGAATCGATGCAAAATCGGGGATGAGTCCCAGATACCAAAAAACCAGTGAAATGGTGAAATAGGTCGAAACCGCAAAGACATCCCAAAGAAGCGGCGAACGGAAATTGACCCAGAGCGAACCGCGCGTATTCGGAAACGGCAAAAGCCAGAAGAAGAGCCAGTTTCTCCCTAAGTGGATGATCGGAAAAAGACCGGCCGTCATCACCGCAAAAATCGTCATCGCCTCTGCGGAGCGGTTGATCGATGTCCGCCATTTTTGTCGGAACAAAAAGAGGATGGCTGAAATCAAGGTGCCGGCATGACCGATACCGATCCAAAAAACAAAGTTGGTGATATCGATCCCCCACCCGACCGGATTGTTCAAACCCCAAACCCCCATACCGGTTCGAAGCTGATGAACAAAAAGGCAGAGACCAAAAACGGTCAGTGAAGCCGCAATGGCAAAACAGACAAACCACGACCGAGACGGGAGACGCTCCATCGGTTTGCAGACATCGATATTGACATCGGTCAATGTCTTTTTTGGATTTAACAACGGCTCTTGTTCGAATGTGGCTTCCATTATCCTTCGTTCCTCACTTTGGTAAGATAGGTAATACTCGGCACCGTGTTCAGATCGGCCAAGACATGATAACCGCGATCGCTCTTGGCCATTTTTGACACACGGCTCTCGGGATCATTCAAATTGCCGAACACAATGGCTTCTGCCGGGCAGGTCTGCTGACAGGCCGATTGAATTTCCCCATCTTTGACCTCAACACCAAAATCTTTCGCCTTATTTTTCCCCTCCTGTATCCGCTGATGACAGAAGGTGCATTTCTCCATGACCCCCTTTTCACGCACGGTGACATCGGGGTTGAAAACCATCGCAAGCGGCGCTGGCGTCTCTCTCAAATATTCAAACCAGTTGAAGCGGCGCACTTTGTAAGGGCAGTTGTTATTGCAATAGCGTGTGCCGACACAACGGTTGTAAATTTGGACATTGAGACCTTCGTCATCATGCACCGTAGCCAACACGGGGCACACCGTTTCGCACGGCGCATTTTCGCAATGTTGGCAGAGCATCGGCTGATGGG
Source organism: Deltaproteobacteria bacterium (assembly GCA_023265595.1). Taxonomy (GTDB): domain Bacteria; phylum UBA10199; class UBA10199; order SPLOWO2-01-44-7; family SPLOWO2-01-44-7; genus JAHFSU01. The sequence continues at coordinate 21,536 of JAHFSU010000017.1, read as the reverse complement.
CAACCTTCGGATTTTTTTCATCGCCTTCATAATAGCGGTCGATCCGGATCCAATGCATTTCGCGCCCTCTTTTGACCCTCTCAGGCCCCACCACCGGAATATTGTTTTCCGCCTGACACGCAATCACACAAGCGGAACAACCGGTGCAGGAATTCAAATCGATGGCCATCCCCCAACGGTATCCTTCGTACTTATGTTTGGACCACATCGATGGGAGATGGGTCGGATTTTCATTCCCCGCCTTCGGATCTTTTTGATATTCCGCTAACGTTGTTTCCTGAACGATCGGTCGGCCATGCATATGGTCATGAATTTGTGTCTTGGCCAACTGCACCCACTCACCGGTCGGGTGGATCTCCACATCCTGTGTAAACCAGACCAGATCGCCGTTTTTGGATTTGGAGATAAATTGAAAGGCGTTGGTTCCGATCTCATTCCCAACCTCCCCTGCTTTGGTTCTGCCAAACCCAAGCGGGATCGAGACCACCTCTTTCGGCTGGCCCGGCTGGAGATGAACAACCGCCTTCAACTCGGCATTGGCGGTCTTTACCTTCACCACATCCCCATCTTTAATTTTGAGTTCTTTTGCCTTCTCCGGCGCTACGGAAATAAAATTGCTCCACGTGATCTTGGTGACCGGATCGGGGAGCTCTTTGAGCCAGCTGTTATTGGCGCTTCTCCCGTCATAAGCGGGGATTGTCGGATAGACCATTAAATGCAGGGCATTATCCTCCCCTGGAATTTTAAGAGCGGTTAAGGCATTTGCATTAAAAGGACGCGGGGCATGTCCACTGCCTCTGCGCAAATCGACCACGCCACTCCGCAGAGCCGATTCCCAAAAAAGTTCGAATGGAACCAACGCACCACTCCTCGCATAAATATTTTCCTGCCAGAATTTTTTTAGATAATCGTGCCACCCCTCACCCTCCGCCACACTACCGGCGGACAGGCGGCCCTCTCCCTCAAGGGGAGGGGGAGTTTCTCTTTTTTTCCCCTCCCCTTGTGGGAGGGGATTGAGGGGAGGGGGACTCCAAGCCAACAAGGTCTCCTGAAAACTTCTCGTATTATACAAAGGACGAATCGTCGGCTGAAAAAGGCTAAACAATCCCTTTAACGGTTCGGCATCTCCCCATGATTCCAGATAGTGATTTTCAGCCAAGATCCAGTGGGCCAATGCGGCGGTTTCATCCTCCCGATCCGCAAAGTCGACGACCAGAGGAACTTTTTGTACCGCCTCTTCAAATTTAAAATGTTTCGGTAAAATATAAGCCGGATTCGTTTTATAAATGAGAAGCAGATCGACTTGGGCGTTAGCCATCTCATCGATCAATTTGAAGAGTTCTTCATAGGAACCCCCTGCTTGTAGGGAAGGACTATTTTGCGCATCAATGGTGGACCCGTCATTCCCCAAAACCGAATTAATAAAATTACAGACAATCTGCAAAGCCAAGCCATCCGGACCTTTATTGGCATAACCACCGCCCAAAACCAGCGTTTCACCCGGATATTTTTTTAATTCCAAAGCCAATTGGCGAATCATTTTTCTATCGACACCATCGGTATCGGCGGCAATCGGCGCCCCCAATTCATGGGCCAATGCCAACGCTATTTTAAGTTCATCGCCCGCTTTCACCGGAATACGAAGGTCGGCATTGCTGCCAGTAAGCGAGGCAATCGATTCGAAACAGACAAATTTCGACATCGAACCGTTTTTTAATTTCCGATTTTTTGCAAAGCGGTTTGTAAATTCAACGGGAGAGAGCCAAGTGTCGAGGAAGTCGGCGCCGAAAGAGACGAGGATCTTGGCCTTATCGATATGATAATGAGGAACAACTGGCGTGCCATAGCTTGCCTCTTGTCCCCGACTCACCTCTTCTAAAGAGAGGGGCTCAAACACCACCTGTTTTGCATTTTCAAATCGGCCCAAAAATTCCTGAATGAGCCGACGGGTTGCGGGAGACGGGATATGGCCGGTCAAAAGACGGATACTCCCTTTTTTGTTTTGGATATTTTTGAAAACTTCCTGAAGCGTTTTGTCGGCCTCTTCCCATGTTGTCTCTTTGAAGGAGCCGTTGTTATTTTTCATCGGCCCTTTAAGCCGATCCGGATCATACAGATTCAAAATCGAGGCCTGTCCTCTGGCGCATATTTTTCCTTGATTTAAGGGATGTTCATTATTCCCTTCCAGTTTAATTGGGCGTCCTTCGCGCGTTTTGACCAACAGACCACAAGCCGCGGGACATTCACCACAGGTGGAGGCGTACCAATTCGGGATACCGATCGTTATTTCCTGCGGTTTGTTCAAATAAGGGACAATTTTTTCAACGGGCCGCCGCGTGCAGGCAGCCGCCGAAGCCATCACAACGGAAGCCCCCATGAGGCGCAAAAACTCGCGGCGCGAGACACCGCTTTTTTCATCGGCCTCCACATCCGCCGACAATTCTTCGGGGGTATGCAAAAATTCTTTTTGCATCGCCGCCTCAAACTCGGGATTTTTTTCCAACGCCTCCAAACTTTTCCAATAATGCTTCATGTTAGTTATGACACGTATTACATTGCACCGACGCCTTATTCTCTCGATGACACTCGACACAATATCCCATCGTCAAATTGACCTTTTGTGTAATCACCGGCATCGATTTGACATCGCCATGGCATTTTTCACAAGCGACCCCTTTGGCGATATGCCGACGATGGTTGAAATAGACAAAATCGGGCATATCGTGGACCCGAATCCATTCAAACGAATCTCCCTTTTCAATCAATGTCTTCATTTTCTGAATGTGCGGGCTGTCCGCTTTGACCAGAGAATGACAATTCATGCAAGTCTGCATGCTCGGAACCGAAGCGACGCGCGATTTGTCAACGCCGGTGTGACAATATTGGCAAGGGATATCCAGATTCCCCGCATGGAGCTTGTGGCTGAACGGAATCGGCTGTGTCGGCGCATAACCGACATTGTTCCCAATGTGCCAAAGAAAATAAACAACGCTCCCCACCAAAATGAGCAGCGTCAATGGAATGATTGTTTTGACGAAAGGGGTCATCGCAATTTTGAAGAGGGTTTTTATAGTCAAAGCTTACGTAATGTAAAGGACATTTCGCAAAGTGTGTACACTTTTCACGAAGAGCCGCCTGCCCGCTGGCTGTATGGAGGGGATACTTCATAAGGCAGGCAGTTCCTCGTGAATTATCGGAAATGGGATTCAATTTCTCTTTTAATACGGTGGATCGTTCTCCCCCACTCTCTGGCAACTTGGGGTAATTTTTTGGGACCGAACAAAAAAAGGGCAAGCCCCAAAATAAATAGAATCTCTGTAAAGCCGATATCCATAAACGAGTCTGTTTGCTGTTGCCGAAAGAGCAACTCGATGCTAAATTCGGCCCGTTATGTCAATCCCTTTTTCAGCATCCCAAAAGACGGTTCTCCGAAAAATGAAAATTCAAGCCGTTTATCTCTTCGGTTCCCGGGCTTTAAGAATAGAATCTCCTCTGGCGGATTACGACTACGGTATTTTGGTTGATAAAAAGGGGCATTCGAAGGGAGATATCCTCTATTTTCAACTTTATGAACTCCTCTCGAAAATCTCCCCAAGAAGACTCGAAAATGACATCATCGACATCGTCTTCCTGAGAGATGTCGGTTTGGAGTTGCGGCAACACGTCATCCGTTATGGCAAGGTCCTCTTTGACGGGGCTCCGAAGGCCCGTCTCCGTTTTGAAACGGAAACAACCCTCCTCTATTGCGACTACCGCCCCATTCTGGACCAATTTGATCGAAACATTCTGGAGAGCCTATGAGTCCTCCGCTGGAGAGGGAAGCCATTTTGCCCCGAATTGACAGCATCCGAAAAAACATCAAAAAACTGGGGGAACTGGCGAAGCGCTCCTTCAACCAATTTTCCAATGTGATTTGGAGATGAATTAAATCTCTTCTTCCGGTTCGGGGCGTCTCAAATAAACCCCTGTTTTTCGATTGTGCAGATGATAATAACGCCCCAATTCCGGTTTTGCGATGAGTCCCTGACTTAAAGCCCAATTTTCCCAAATCAGAATTTGTGGGATTAAAACAGCATCCGGTGGCAACGCATTGACCTGATTGATGAGAGTATCGCGCAATGCCATATCCGGCCGCCCCTCTTGATCATTAATGTAGCCAATCTCCCACAATCTATGGAAGAGCAGCGCCCCGTTGATGAAAGGGCCCGCTTTTGCAGTGGGACGTTGGTGGAGAAAATCGGCCATAGAATAACGATCTGCCTTTGCCGATTCTTCGGTCAAACTGACCCAGTGAATAGAAGAATGCCAACCCGAAACGATATGTTCCAGAAAATCGGCAACCTGAAAGGCAATAGTTCCGGGCCTTGTGGTAAACCGGAGTGCGGCACCATCTCTCTTTTGAACGCAAAGTCCGGCCACTTCGGTTCCCAAAAGAATCGTGCAATGCCCGGTATCGGAATGGGGACCGGCACGCAAAACATTTTCTTTGGTGGAGCCGTCGCGCATTTTCACATCGACCACCTCAACACCATTGACATCGGCACCGTAAACCGTATGCACTCCATCCAGCACGCGCGACGCCACCACTTCTGCTTTGGGATAATGGTGAAGCCGCATCAGCATTTCGCCACGCACTAAAGTAGAGGCAATCGTCCCGAAAGGAAGATCCAAACAGACTTCAACACTCTCAAACATTTGTAACGCAAGCCGCTCCAGAGCCCCCAAAAGTTTTTCCGTATTGGAAACCAGCGTCGTTACTTCGGCAACCTCCACATTCGGTGCATAAAAAAGAGGACGGCAGACTAACAGCGGGTGTCCAACCGGCAACGACCTGGCAATCATCATGTGGGCACGCAATTCGGTGAAAAGGTTTTTCGATTCGGCCCCGTCGGGTGTGAAGCCTCTCTGTCCTGTCGGATCGGTATGATATTTTTTTTTGAGCGAAGGGGGAAAGCTTACAAAATCTTTCCAGTCGCGATAAACAGCATCTCGCAAAGGAAAAATTTCCTCTTCCTTGAATCCGCTCACAGCAACAAAGCCGGTGTCTCTGAAAGAAGCATCGAGCCTTGCAGCAAAATTTGGTTCACTCAAATCGACTAAGGGCAACGCCCCGCCGCCGGCCACCGCTATTCCTGCCCCATTCGCACCGGTTAGATTTGCTGCTAGTAGCTGTACCATAAAGTCGCGTCCCTTAAACATTAGCCCCGCCAATTTTGCAACATTGATTTTATATGCCGCTTCCTTTAATTTGAGAGCGTGGCAACACCCCAAACACAAGCCGGTCAATATTATCTCTTAGAAAAAATCGCCCAAGGAGGCATGGCCGAAATCTACAAGGGAATGGCCTACGATCCGGCCGGCATCAAAAGAACCGTCTGCATCAAAAAAATCCTCTCTCATATTGCGGCCTCCCGTGAATTTATCGATATGCTCGTCGACGAGGCCAAAATCGCAGTTAAGCTGAACCACGGCAACATCGCGCAGGTCTACGATCTCGGCAAGGCGGGTGAGGATTATTTTATCGTAATGGAATTTGTGGAGGGGCAGAGTTTAAGCAAAATTTTTAAAAAAGTCCTCCGTCTGCAGAAAAAAATACCGATCCCGACTGTCTGTTACCTGATTGCCGAAATCGCTTCGGGTTTGAATTACATGCACCGAAAAACCGATGAGGAAGAAAACTCGCTCAACATCATCCATCGGGATATCAGCCCGCAAAATATCGTTGTTTCCTATTCCGGCACCGTTAAAATCATCGATTTCGGCATTGCCAAAGCGGCCGTCAAAATCGGCCATACCGATTCCGGCGTACTCAAGGGAAAATTCGCCTACATGTCTCCCGAACAGGCCCGCGGGGACAGGCTGGATCACCGGAGTGATGTTTTTTCGCTCGGCGTTATTTTTCATGAACTGCTGACAGGCAAGCGCCTTTTCAAAACATCCGACAACAAACAGACATTGCGCAACGTCCGTCGGGCCGAAGTAGCGCCGCCGTCACAGTGGAATCCCGAGGTTCCGCCCGAACTCGACGGCATTGCGCTAAAGGCCTTGGCTAAAGACAGGCGCCACCGTTACGCCTTCGCCTCCGATTTTCAGGACGATCTTCTGAAATTTTTGCATACCAACTATCCCGATTTCAAACCGCAACAGGCGGCCGATTTTGTCCGCGATCTCTTCAAAGAGGAAAGGACGCTTCAGAAAAAAATTTCGGAAGCAGAAGGCCAAACACCCCATCTGATTTTGGACAAAACGAGGACCGGCGCCCTTTCCGCCGATGAGTCTCAGGAAGGGACAGCCGGCGGCGCCAAGGGAATCGATTGGCGCGAATTTATGCTGGATGCCGATTGGCCCGCAGAGGAGGTGATTCGTGAATCGGAAATTGGGAGTCGGAAAGAAGAGGGAGAAGAACTGGAAGAGAGCGAATCCTTTAGTGAAAAAACAGCCCGAAAGTGGGTTCCTCCCGTTTGGATTTTTTTGGGAGTATCCATAACATTTCTGATAATTATGGGCTTTTTCTTATTCGATTCGCGATCCCCAAACCACGATTCACGATCCACGCCTGCCCGCCGGGAGTTTGGCGGGATCCCCGAACCACGCATCACGCTCAAAACCGCCCCCCTCCCCGCGGAGTCGATAACATCGAAAATTCAAATTATTTCAAATCCTTCCGGCGCCTCCGTCTACATGAATGACAAGGATACGGGACAAGTTACGCCGACGGAGCTTTATCTCGATGGCGGGAAAAAATATACGCTGGGGCTTTATCTGACTAATTATAAATTTTTCAAAACGGAACTCGAAACCAAACCGGGAGAAAAACAGAATTTTCATGTTGAGCTCGCCTTGGATTTTGGCTCGCTTAAGATCACCTCTGAGCCAAACGGGGCAAAAGTTTACAGGGACGATCACTTTATCGGAGAGACACCGCTGATTAAGGAAGATTTAAAACCGGGAGAGATTACCCATCTGCGACTGGAATTGGAGGGCTTCGCCATCCAGACGGAGGAATTTCAAGTGGCGGCAGGAAAGCAAAAGACCCTTCATTTTCAGATGGAGCGGCTTCCAAACTTGCCTCCCGCGGAACAACAACCTATAATGGAGAATTCTAATGAAACCAAAGAAGGAAATCACTGACCAGACGGTCATTACCAAAGTGGAAAAAATGGAATCCGGCGAGGCCAAAAATGCCTTCATCCTTTTTCTGTCCGGGCCGCTTGTCGGCAAACTCCATCAATTAAACGAGGGGGAAACGGTTTTAGGCCGAGCGCCGGAAGATGACATCGTTATTAATGATAACCGTATCTCGCGCAAGCATATCTCCATCTCCGTCTTAAAGGGGAAAGCCATTTTGAAAGACCTCAACTCGACCAACGGCACGTACGTAAACGGAAAAAAAGTGGAGGTCCATACGCTCAAAGACGGTGACAAAGTCCAGCTCTCCTCCAACACCATTTTCAAATTCGCCCATCAGGACAATCTGGAAAATATCTTTCACAAAGAACTTTATAAAATGGCAGTCCTCGATGCGGTGACCGGTATCTTCAACAAACGTTATTTTCTCGATCGCCTTAACGAGGAATTCAGCCACGCGCGCCGCAAGGAAACCCCGCTCTCTTTATTGATGATCGATGTCGATCACTTCAAGCAGATTAACGATACGCATGGGCATCTGGCCGGCGATTTTGCGTTGGCCCATTTAGCCCAAATCATCAAAAAAATGGTCCGTACGGAAGATATTGTGGCCCGCTACGGCGGCGAGGAGTTCAGCATTATTCTGAGAGGTACAGACTCAAAAGGGGCTTTCCTCTTAGCCGAACGGATTCGAAAAATGGTTGAAAAAACCCCGCTCGAATTTGAAAAGGAGGCCATCGTGATGACAATCAGTATCGGTGTCGCGAGTTGTCTGGAGGAAAAAAATATAAAATCGGCCGAGGAATTTATTACAACGGCCGATCAATATCTTTATCAATCGAAAACCGCCGGAAGAAATCAGACCTCTTCGAAAAACAAAGGTAAATGAGCATATGGTATAGCGAGCGCAAAACAAGATGACGGTTTACGGCGTCATTGCGGGCATAATACCCACAATGTGTTGCTAAAGGGCAGCATTTTTAAGATGACAATACCAGTCGAGATAAGAGTCTCTATGTTGTCGTCGTGTTAAGCCCCGAACCCCCCCCAGACGGAGGACGGAAATGCTGCAGGGAGGTGACGGAATTAAATCACCCCCCTTACTCAACTCAAAATAATGCCACACAGAGGCTGGCACGGTTCTTGCTTTTCCCATCTTCCATGGCCTCTTTTCCACGTTATGCCATCATCTGGGATGGCGCCATCTTCCATGTCACATGGCAGTGTCATAATCACTCATGGCTGATCCAAGACGATTGGGCCAAACAGCTCTATTACGACCTGCTCCTGAAATATAAAGACCGATATCATATTTGTTTCTACTCCTATCATTTTATGGACAACCACATTCATCTTTCCGGAAAAATATTGGGGAACAAGGAGGCCTTTTCCGCCCTCTTCAGGGTCGTTAACTCCCAACTGGCCAAAACCATCAATAAGAAACTGAAACGGAGAGGACAGGTTGTCATGGATCGTTTCAAGTCCCCTTGCATCCAATCCGACAGGGCCATGCTAACCGTCATGACTTACCATGACCTCAATTCCTACAGGGCAGGAAAAGTAGATCACCCGGAAAAATACCGGTGGTCGTCTTATCACTTCTACGCAGATGGGAAGGAAGACCCTTTGCTAACGCCTGCGCCCTCCTATCTGGGGCTGGGAGAGAGCGATTCGGAGCGTCAACGGGCTTATCGCCGTCTCGTTGAGGACATCCTTGAAAAGGAAGGCTTAAAGAAAAGAAATTTTTCCAGGCAACATTATATTGGAGATCCCGATTGGGTTTTGGAGAGATCGAAGGAACTGAGGGCACTGCTTCAGGCCAAAAAGGAAGCCTATCTCCTCCGGCAGCGGCGACATCTTTATCCGCGGTCACCCTGATTTTGCATCATATTAAAAGCACCACAATTGAAAAATGCGTTGGGGGTTGGATAGGAGTGTTTTTCCATCCAGTTTTAATGCAAAGCATCGGTCTGATGGCTTTGTTATCTCCCTCGTTTGCATCTTATCATCCCATTCGCGAAATGGACGAATACGAACAGTGATTGATGGGGTTGTTAAAAGAAAGAAAATGGAGAAAAAAAGACCACAACCCAGCCCTTCCTCCGTCTGGAGTTTTTTTCTGGAGTTTTTTTCTGTTTTTTTTTAAGGAAAATTACTGACGCTAACCGGTGTGCTTCTGTCGGTGGTCGAGCCGTCACCCAATTGGCCGGTACTATTATAACCCCATGCCTTGACATTGCCGCTGCTATCGAGAACGAAGGCGGTGGCACCACCGGCGCCGACGCCAACCATGTTGGAGAGGTTGGACACTTGAGCCGAACATTTTCTGTCGGTTACCGCACCATCACCGAGGGCTCCGTAGTCGCTTTCGCCCCACGAATAAACGGTTCCATCGTTCTTGATGGCGTAGGCCGTGCCATAAGAGGTGTAGCCGGATGTAATCGCAATCCGATCGATACCGCCCAAAGTGCCGGAGCAACTTGTCCCCATAACCGCAAGGGTTGAGTAGGTGGTAGAACGCGCGATCGTCGAATTGTCTCCCAGTTGTCCGCTAGTATTGTAACCATAGCCCCAGACCTCTCCGGTTTTGGCCAAAGCCAGCATGGTTCTGTAACCGGCGGCAATATCGACGATTTTGTCTGTGGATGGTTTACCGCCGCTGATCAATGTTGGTGTCAGTACATTGATGGAAGTATAGCCGCCCCAATAATAGACCTCTCCATCTTTCGACAAGGCAAATGAAAGCTGATAGCCCGCTTCGATGGCGACGATATTTTCCAGATTTCCGACATTGTTCACCCCATGAACCTGAACAAGGCTTGTACTTCCATTGGTTGTATTGTCTCCAAGGGCCACACCACCATTTTTGCCGCCCCAAGCCCAGACAGTCCCGTTGTCTTTGAGGACCAACATATGCTCACCGCCGGCCGCGACATCGATGACACCGGTTAAATTCGCAATCGTATCGGGCGAACTCCGGTTGGTCGCCACAGCGCCGTCTCCCAACAATCCGCTATTGGAACAGCAGGCGCCGTCATTGTCACCCCATGTCCAGACCGTTCCGTCACTCTTCAGGGCGATGGTTGTTGAACTGGCATTACTACCGTGGCCCCCTATTGCGTCGATGTCTATAATTCCCGCTATGTAGCTATTAACGCTCGAGCTGGCCCCCTTCACCACCTGCACGGGGGAAGACCTGTCTGTTGTTGAGTTATCACCCAATTGCCCATTGTTGTTGCTTCCGGTTGCCCAGACTGTGCCATTGGTCTTCAGGAAAACGGTATGGGTCTGCCATCCCATCAAACCGCCACCCTCCGCCCTGGCTACCACGGCCGGGGTCGCATTGACTTCGCTCGAAAGGGTCCCTGCAACACCATTAACTAAAGGCAGGACTTTATAGTAGTAGGCGGTTCCGGCTGTTAAACCACCGGTCCCCAACCCCGCATCATTGATCAGCGTTCCGGTCACTTCTCCCACAAGCCGGTCACTCGTTGTCACACCGCTCGCCGTCTTGGCATAAACCTTGTAACTTGTCACCCCGGCCAGGCTATTCCACTGGATCGAGACCCGTCTGGGACCTCTCGCCTTGGCCGACACACCGCCGACAGCGCCAACTTCCGGTGTTACGCAGGAGGCCGATGAATAGGCGCTATAATTATACGCGGTAGTGGTCTGGGCCCGGATCTTGTAGCAATACTGTGTTCCGGCTGTAAGGCCTGAGTCGGCATAGCCTGTCGTGGAACCCTGATAGTAGTAACGGGTATAGAGATTGCCATAGGCCCCGCCCCCGGTGCTCTTCTGCAATTCGAGGTAGTAGAAATTGTTGGGGAGAGACCATGTGCAATTCACAGAAGAAGAAGAGGCTCCGGTACAGCTCAAAGCAGACGGGGGATTCGGTAAAGTCGCCGTATTATTGGAACCCTGATTTCCATCGACACTACCGCTTGTGACGCCGAAAGCGCAAAAGGAATAGCTGGTGTCGGCGCTCAAACCGGAAGCGCTAAAGTTCAAGTTTGTCCCGGAATAAACAAGGGTTTTTGTCGTGCAGTAGTCGGTCGAACGATAAAGCTTATAGGAGGCGGCATCGGTCACGGCGTTCCAGCTGATATCCATCGAGGAAGCGGTCACGTTGGAGAGTGTAACACCGGGCGATGGGAGCAAGACTGTTATATTGAACGCATTGGAGAGATCGCCGACATCCCCACCACCCAACACTGCGGAAGCGGAAGCAAGCTTATAACAATAGGCGGTGCCGTAGGGAACAGGATTACTGAAGTTGTCGTAGAAGTTGTACCACGATCCGGAATTCGGGGTATCAACGGACCCAATGTAAGAGACGCTATTGCAATTAAGACCCCTGTATGCCCTGACGCTGACGGCGCCGGCGGCATTCTGCTGGAAGGAGATACTGGTCCTCTTACTGTTCGCATCGTACCAAGCCGAAGGCCAGCTGGGCCCCGCGGGTCCGGTTTTTTTGGAAACTTCCGCCATCTGGCTGTAATTTCCTGTGCCATCGCGGACACGAATCACAAAAAAGTAGGCCGTGTTGGCACTAAGACTCGAAACAACCGCACTCGCGCAGCCGGCATTCGATGTGGCGGTGGGGGAAGCAAAGGACTGTCCGCCGGAAGAGGCGGCTGAATAGATATCGCACAAAAGCTCATTGGCGGCTGTGCCATCATCGGTGGCTCCGGAAACCGCAACCGAAATTGTGCTGCCTGTGGCCGACCATGCCGCCAAGGCCCCGGAGATATCGGGATTGGTCACATCGGAACCCAAACCGGTTGTGAAACTCCTCGTAACCGGAGAACCCAAAAGTCTGCCATAAATATCTTTTAAATTAGCTCCGACCGTAAGGGTACAGTTCGTTGATGGCGATAGATTGGCCGTAGGATCAAAGGTAAAATTCGCGCCGACGACGGCGAGACTCCCGGCAACATTCACACCGCCGCAACTCAAGCTGATATTAGGCCCTGTGACGGAATCGATATTGTAATTGGCGGATCCGGAAATGTTGGCATTAGTCGGCACATTCGGTGCCCCGCTTGCCGGAGAGGAAACAGTGGTTGTAAAACTATCCCGCTCCGTTGAGAAACTGAAGTTATTCGCCGCGATCATCACTCCCGCTTGGGACTTGATCCCGGCACCAAGGCCGAGGATGCAGGTCTGATTTTTGGGCAACAAAACAGGAACCGTTCCTCCGTTTGCCGTCATCGGCTTGACCGTTATTTTATAGAGTGTGGCATCATAAACGACGGTTTTATTGATCGGCGCCCCATTGCATGTCAGTGTCACGTTCGTGCTGTTCAGCGTTGTAGTGTCCATCGACATGCTGAATTTTACAAATATCGGCGTCGCAGGGCTGCTGATACCAGACATGGAACTGACGGAAAGGAGCGTATCGGCGCCGACATAGGGAAAACGATCCGAAATCGCCGGAGTCCCCCCGCCTACGAAAGAGGTAAAATTATAGGTCGATGTAAAACTGGTAATATAGCTTGTCGCCTGCGTGTAGCTCTGCGTATATGTTTGGGTTTGCGTTTGCGTCACCTGCGCAATCACCTGCGTTTGTATATTCGTTTGGAGCGCCGACATGAAAGCGCTGTCAAGTTTTGTAGTATCCAATGTCCCCGCGGCGGACTGCGTCGCCATAAATTGAGACGCAGTCGTCACAGCGGTTAAAGTGCTCGCATCGGTTGTAGTTATATTGTTCGTCTTTACATAATTTAGCGTTGAGCCTACGGAATCTTTGATCGCGGCCGCCGTCATCCCCGAATAATTGGTCTGTGCCGCGGCTGTGTAACTGGCCTGAAATTGTGCCGAAGCAGAATTCCCCATTCCCGATGAAAGAATATTATTGTCCACCGCCTGCGTGACCACCTGCGTGGCCGCCGCGACATTCATCCCTTTGAAAGCGCTGAAATCTTGAAACATCGTCATGGTGGCGGCTGGCGCCTGAAGCATGGCACTGGCCATCTTCGTTGCCGTTGTCGTATCGGCAAAACTGTTGAATCGAAATGAGTTCATTTGGGTTACAAAGGCGGGATCAATTTTATATTGTGCAGCAATTTTGGGGTCGGCAAACATGGGACCCGTAAATTGGGCATTTTTCTTCTCCAGCTCAGCATAAGTGGATGCCTGTGACGCACTGATCCCGGCAGCTTGTGCGTAAAGGGCCGTATCACCGCCGGCCACTGCCTGCAAAAATTTTCCACAATCTTTAATGCCCCCGACACCGCCACCACTCATAAAACCCAAAATAGCTTTCTGCGTTGCCTGATAAGCTGAAGCCAGTGTGGCTGAAGGGTCTGCATTTATTTTCACCACGTCATCGTAAAAAAGTTTTGGATCCAAACTAAGAATATTCGCCGGCAGTTTGTTGTCGGTCATGGCCCCCACATTCCCCACGCCGACTGTCATCTGATAAAAGGCCTGAATGGAGGTAGCGCTGAGAGGAATCTTCGATGCGACAATACTCCCCTTTGCCTTCAAAAGGCTTGCAGCAACATCATTGTCAAGAAGGATGGGTAGAGATCCGCATACCGCTTTAATTTTTGTATCGGCAGAAGAGAGTCTTTTTGAGTCGATCGCTAATTTGGCCTGTCCCCCCTCAATTTTGGCCGACTCGGTGTTGATCTTATCACCGGTCGTTCCGTCATAGGCATCGCAAGAAGTGGCGCTGCTGGTATCGGCTTTGGCCACGGTAACAATGCCCCCTTCTGAATTCTCCGAAGTCTCACTTGAAGAGGGAGCAGCACTTGCAGAGACCCCCTTGCCCACACTAAAGGAAGAGGAAGAACTGCCGGAAGAGCTCCCCGAAGAACTGTCTGATGATTTACTGACCGATTTGCTTAAAGATTTACTGATACTTGCTGAAACCGAGGAGTCGACGGGGATCGTTAATGTGGTATCGGCCGTAGTCGTCGGTGTCGTTGTCGTACCGGAACTTGGATCCACCCCGGTACTCCCGCAACCATTCAGAAACGAAAAGAGGGCAAGACCTATAATAAGGAGGCTTGCTCTCTCAAGAATCTCAATTTTTTTCGTCTCTGAAGTCCCCATAGAACCCTCTGTCCCCTAATCAAGCAAGCTGGATGCCAACTTTTGGAAAGGCAAAGAAAAAAAAGGTGATGAAAAAAGTATATGATTCCAATTAATTGGCCGATTTATTTTTTATACGAAGTTTTTGGAATAAAAATTACACGACTCAATCGCCAAATATCCGACACCCACCACCGTCAAAAATATGAGGGGACGTTCCATCGGATTTTTGACACATCAGATAATACATCAGGTAATGAGATAATAAAAAGCCCCGACAGAGAATCTCTGTCGGGGCTTTTTGATTAAAAACTGGATGCCGGCTTCTGCGCCAGCATGACGACCAAACTATTGTTGCGGCTGTGCCGGTTGCGCACCCTGAGGGGCATCTGGAGCCGGAGCGGCCGGCTGTTCAGCCGGTGCAACGGTATCTGTCCCCGTTGTTTCGGACTTCTTCATGCCGGTGCAGCCGTAGAGTGCGCCAAGAGCGACTACGCCTGCCAGCATTGTAATGAATGTTTTTTTCATAAACTGCCTCCTTTGAAAAATTTTCATTTTGTATACCTTATTTTTGAATCTTGTCAATGCTGCAACTTATGTTAATTTAGCAAAACGATGGCTGGTATCTGGGCAACATTGCAAGGTGTCGGACGTTTCTTTAAAGTCATGGCCGTTTTAACCGGCTCTTTTGTCGGAACGGTTCTTCTATTAATCATCATCGCTTATTTTTATTTTGCGCAAGATCTACCCAATATTCAGACCATTTCGGATTATCACCCTTACGTCATCTCCGAAGTTTTTGGAAAAGAGGGAGCCAAAATCGGCGAATATTGGTACGAAGAGCGTCGCCAACTGATGCCGATTGAAGAGATGCCTCCCCTTTTAATCAATGCCTTTTTGGCTGCAGAAGATTCCCGTTTTTTTGAACATCGCGGTGTCGATTTTCGGGGGACACTTCGGGCCTTTATCGCCAATTTCAAAGCGGGAAGCATTGTTCAGGGAGGTTCCACCATCACGCAGCAGGTGACCAAATCCCTTCTCCTAACGCGGCAACGCTCGTACGTTCGCAAAATTAAAGAAGCTATTCTTGCCACCCGTCTGGAACGTTATCTCACCAAAGATCAAATTCTCTATCTTTATTTAAACCAGATTTATTTTGGAAACCGGGCCTATGGGGTTAAAGCGGCCATCTGGGATTATTTTCACAAAAAACCGAATGAGATCAGTCTTGCTGAAATGACCATCCTGGCCTCGCTGCCCCGCGCACCCGAGATCTACTCTCCCCTCCGGCATCCCGAAAAATGCCGCGAACGACAACTGTATGTTCTGCAACGGATGGTTGAAGAAGGGAGCATCACCAAAAAGGAGATGCAAGAGGCGTTAGAGACCAAAATAAAAATATATGTCGAAGGGACCGACAAAGAGACCAATCTCGCAATCGCCCCCCACTTTCTCGAATATCTCCGAACGGTTCTTCTCAAAACAGTCGGGGAAGAAAAACTGTATTATGGCGGGTTGAAAATTGAAACGCCGCTCGATCCCACACTCCAGAAAGCGGCAACGGAAGCGCTTCAGCGGGGTTTGGAAGTGCTCGACCGGAGACGAAGCGGCTGGCGCGGCACCCTAGATCATGTCAGCCCCTCCGCCATTCCGGAGATAAAAGAAAAATTACACCAACAAATTTTGGCGGAACAGAAAAGACGCTACATTGATTACCCGCCTGTGTCCGAGGAAAAAGCGCCGACACCGATTGAAACCGGAAAAATTTATCCGGCCGTTGTCACCGGCTTTGAGGGACAAAATACATTCATCGCCGTCGGGAATGTCGAGGGGGTTGTGGCCAGAAAAGACATTGCCTTCGATCAAAATAAACTGGCCTACGAAGAAAATCTCTACCTGACCGATCCACCCCATACATTAAAAACGGGCGACAGTATCCGCGTGCGCGCGCTCGAAAAAAATAAATTCCAGTTTTATCAGGAGCCGCTGGTACAAGGGGCCCTTTATTCACAGGAGGTCGCAACCGGTTTTATCAAAGCGATGGCCGGCGGCTACGATTTTAGCAAAAGCGAATTCAACCGGACGATGGATGCGCTCCGCCAGCCCGGTTCTTCGTTCAAACCCTTTGTTTATGCGGCGGCCCTCGACAAAGGCTATACGATGAAGACCCCATTAACTGATACCCCTTTTACCATTCCGGTGGGCGATGAAATCTGGAGTCCCAAAAATTATGACGGCAAATACCGCGGGTTGACCACGGTGCATGAAGCCATTGTCCACTCTTATAATGTCGCTACGGCGCGCGTCGCCTACAACATCCGCCTCCACTATCTGACCGCCTACATGCGTAAAATGGGGATCACCACACCGATCCAAAAATATCCGTCGATGGCGTTGGGAGCCAATGGAGTTCATCTGAATGAGATGGTTGCGGCGTACGCCACTTTCCCCAACTTGGGGGTCTATCGCAAACCGGTCTTCATCACCAAAGTCACCGATGCGGAAGGCAATGTGCTGGAGGAATATAAAAAAGCCGTCATTGCGAGCCCCATGAGCTTGTCGAATGGGGCGAAGCAATCTCCTGACAAAACAGAAGACAATTTCAACGAAGATCTTTATGAAGCCAACAAAAAATTCATCGAACAAGACGGACTGAAGCTGACCGAAAAAGAGCTCCGGATTCTTTATGGAAAAGAAATCCCGCCGGGCCATGTGATAACCCCGCAGACCGCCTATCTGATGGTCAAACTGATGGAAGATGTGGTGAATCAAGGAACAGCCACGCGTGTCAAAAAATTGGGGAGGCCCGTTGCCGGAAAAACCGGCACAACGAATGACGAAACCGATACATGGTTTGTCGGTTATACACCGGAACTAGCGGCCGGTGTTTGGGTCGGTTACGACAACATCCGCTCTTTGGGAAAGGGCGAACAGGGAGGGAGAACCGCGGCCCCTATTTTTCTCGATTACATGCAACAAGTTTATCAGGATAAAGCGATCCAACAATTTGCCATTCCTGAAGAGGTCAAAGGGAAACAGAAAGACCTTTTTTCACTGACAGGCGGTTCTGCAAAATATGCCGAAAAAACGAAAATCCCGACTTATGCCGCCCCTGAAGGGGGAACAAGTCAAGACCGTTCCGCCGATTTCATGGGGGCTGATCTGGAGAGCGCCAAAGAAATTCCACCCTCCGACTTAGCACCGGAGCCCCCTCCTCCGGTTGAAAGACCGATGGACGAAGAGGGATTTTGATACTTTAAAAGGAGCCGCCTGCCTCGTGAATCATTCCGTCTGAATCTCGATACTTTGAATCGTATCCCCTTTTTCAATCTGGCGAACGACGTCCATCCCCTCTACCGTCTGTCCGAAAACGGTATAGCCGCCGTCGAGTGACGGCTGTGGTTTTAACGTGATGTAGAATTGGGACCCGCTCGAGCGTTTTTCCGGATTGACCGGACGCCCCATCGGATCAGTTTCGGGAAGCCTCGCCCAAGCCAAAGCCCCCTCTATATGTTGCCGCTTGATTTCAGCCGGAATCGTATACCCCGGACCACCGGTTCCGGTGCCGGTCGGATCCCCTCCCTGCACCACAAAACCGGGGACAATACGATGGAACGTGAGCCCGTTGTAAAAATTTTTTTTGGAAAGCTGAACAAAATTGGTGACCGATAACGGCGTATCCTGCGCAAAAAGTTCCACTTTGATATTTCCTTTTGATGTCTTGATCCATGCAAAATATTTTTTACCCGGATCGACTTCGGATGCGGCCGGCGGTTGCCATTTTCCCTGTGTGGTCATAGTTGTCCCCTTTGTTGTCTGTTGCATTGTTTGTTCAGCGTTCTTTTTTTCTTTCCCCGTACAATCGGTCGATAAAAAGGTGATGCCGAGAAAGACCAAAAAAAGAATTTTTTTCTGAAGGATCATATCCCCCCCTATCGGTAAAGTTTGTGATCTGTTAAATACTCCAAAACTTTCTCCGGAATCAAGACCTCTGTTGTCCCTCCGTTTTGCAAAGCCTCGCGGCTCTTGCTCGCACTCACATCGGGGACCATCGAATGAGGCCCTCTCGGGACCACCAACCACGAAATGATTTTTCGCAAATCGCCGTGCCGATGCCATGTTTTGGCCTCTTTGGCGGCATCCTCCCCCAAAATCAGCAGAAATTCGCAATCGGGATGTTTTTTTTGGAGCGTCTCGACCGTTCGGATCGTATAACTTTTTCCCCCCAGTTTTTTTTCAAGATCGAGCACTTTGACCCTTTTTCCCAAATCGGCAAAAGCCAACGTGCACATTTCGCAACGGTGTTCAAAAGCGACCAACGATTTGTCGGAGGGATGGAGATAGCAGGGAATCACCCAAACCTCTCCCACCATCCCCTGCCGGAGGACCGTTTTGCAAATCGCCACATGCCCCAAATGGGGGGGGTTGAACGAACCTCCAAAAATACCGATTCTTTTTCTTGTCGCCACTTGACCTCTTTTCCGTCCGACAATATAACGACAATATGTCCATCAAGCAAGTTGCCGTCGTGACTAAATTCCATACGAGAGATTTGCGACAAACCAGCCGCCACACCCATCGCGATACCCTCAAAAAAGTTTTGAAAACGCTGGATACACTCCATATCGCCCATACACGAATTGATCGGGTCCAATTTAAAAAAATCATCGACGCCGATCTCGTGATTACGGTGGGCGGCGACGGAACCGTTTTGGCCGCCTCCCATTTTGTCAAAAAAACGCCGATTTTTGGAATCAATTCAGCTCCCCAAACCTCAACCGGCTATCTCTGCGTGGCCCAACCGAAAAATTTTGAGCACCTTCTGAAACAGATTGTTCAGGGACAAAGAAAACCGTTATCGATTCCCCGTCTGGAAGTCTCGGTCGATGGGCAAAAAATCCCCTACCTCGGACTCAACGATCTTCTCTTTGCCTGCAGACTGCAGGGAGAAACCGCCCGCTATTTTCTGCAGGTGGGCCGCAACAAAGAATTTCAGAAAAGTTCCGGCGTTTGGATCGCCACCGGGGCCGGTTCCACGGCGGCCATTTTTTCCGCGGGGGGTAAGCCGTTTTCAATGGCCTCCAAAAAACTCGAATATTGGGTCCGGGAGCCGTTCCAATACAAAAACCGTTATCACCTTGTCCGCGGTTTTGTAAAACCGGGGACAAGCATCACCCTCCTCCCCGACATGCACCAAGCGATGATTTTTATTGATGGCGGGAAAATCCATTATCACGTCCCAAAAAATGCGCGGATTACTGTTCGGGGAGGGATAAAACCGTTGGCTCTATTTCTTTAATCTCTTTGGCAGTAGCCGTGTTCAGCGCCGCCGGCGTTTCGGCTTCCGGCAAAACTTCTAAACTGGCCAGTTTGTCTTCCAACCGTGAAAGTCTTTTGTCCGATTTTTCGAAGCTGCTCGTTGCATTTCCCAAGTGTCCGCCGATTTTTGAAAAATCGGTTCGGAAACTGGTCAATTCCTTTCGAAGACGCGCCAGTTCCGCAACAATCTCCTTCACACGCCGTTCAACCTGCATCCCTTTGAGTCCCAGCAAAATAGTCTGAAGATAGGCGTAAAATGTGTTCGGTGAAACCGGAATCACCTTTTTTTTCAGCGCATGGTGCATCGCATCACTCGTCACGATTTCGTAATAGACATTCTCGGCCGGAATATACATCAGCGCAAATTCGAAAGTCCCTTCCGCCGGCAAAATATATTTATCGGCAATATCATCGACATGTTTTTTGACATCCTGAAAAAAAAGTTTGCGATAGTTTTTCTTTTCGTTTTCCTCTTCAGCCTCAAGATATTTCTGGAAATTTTCGAGAGGAAATTTGGCATCAATGGAGACAATACCCTGCGCCGTTTTGATCACGGCATCGGCCCGTTCTCCGCTTTTAAAAGTGTATTGAAGTGCAAAATGTTCCTGCGGCATCATTTGTGAAAGGAGATCCGCCAATAACTGCTCGCTGAAATTGCCGCGTAATTTGGGGGCCTTCAAAATCTGCTGCAACGTCGAAATATCCTTGCCGATCTCCAGCATCTGCCGTGTCGTCTCTTCCACACGGGTCATCCGCTGTTCCATTTTCACAAAAACCTGTCCGGCATTGTCGAGGCGCTGGTCGATCCCCTGATTCGTTTTTTGAAGGAGTTGAAACTGATTTTGGAGCTGTTCGACAAAAGAGCCGCGCAAGTCGTTGAGCTGTTGTTGCAGCAGAAGAAAGGGAGAATCGTTTTGTTCCGGTTTTTCCCGCCTCAAAAACCAGACGAGAAAACCGATCCCCCCCAACACCGCAACAGCCAGACCCCAAATGGCAATTTCCATAGACTCTCTATTAGAGGATGAACCGTTGCTTGACAACCTCAACCTTTTAAGGGTACCTTATTTGCATGGCCATAGCACAAGAAAAGGTAGCAAATCCAGCAGTTTACGAATTTCCCTTCAACCAAAAACTCCTCGAAGAGGCGCTCAAACTGAAAGAAGAGCGGCGCATTTTGAAGGAGCGGCTCAATAAAATTGAATCAAATAAAAGCGAGGTTTCTCCATCTGTTTTCGAAAAAGTCTTCAACGATTACTCAAATCGTCTCCAAAATGTGACCGATCAACTGCTCGAAAAAAAGGGGGACATCGATCGGGAGCTCAACACCCTCTATGAAACGCGCAACAAAATTGAGACCAATCTGAGAAATCACAAAGAGGTGTTGGAAGAACTTCAGTTTCGCCACAAGTTGGGAGAATTTACGCGCGAAGAATTTCAGAAACAATCCAAAGAGCAGGAAGATAAAATCACCCGTTTTGAGCAGGTGATGACCGGAGTCAAAGCGAATATCCAAAGATACGAAAGCCTTTTCGAAGGGGATGAAGATATTTTCGGCGAAGAGCGTTTGGGAGAGGCCGAAGAGTCGCCGGTGCGGCTTGAAGAAGAAGAGGAAGATGAATGGGAAAAAGAGGCCGAGGCTTCACAAACCGGCGATGCGGCGACACCGATCGGCGGCAACGAGGAATGGCTCGAGACGACCAAGCCGAGTCTCGCAACCGCCCCGCAAGTCACCGTCCTTTCGGGCGCGGAAAATGTCGGCAAAATCTATCCGGTCAAAGGCACTTTATCGATCGGTCGTTCCCACACAAACCAGATTATTTTGCGCGACGCCAAAGTCTCCAGACAGCATGCGGAAATCCGGTTGCAGGGAAATGAATGTGTGCTGATCGATCTGAACAGCTCCAACGGCAGTCTCGTCAACGGACAAAAAGTCCACGAACACATTTTGTCCCCCAACGACGAAATCCAAATCGGCGATTTCGTCATGCAATTTCATCAATAATTTTTCGATTTTAAACGGGGGGCCACAAAAAGGATAATGCCGGCGT
>JAHFSU010000066.1 GCA_023265595.1 Deltaproteobacteria bacterium | reverse complement strand
GCGCCCTCTGCCCTTGCCCCAAATTTTTGGAGCTCTCCCAATATTTCCTCTGCTTTTTTTATATCCTCTTTATCATCGGCATCAAGGCTTTTGAGTTTTTCTATCAGCCAATCGATTCTGGCTTGGATCGGTTTGTCTCGGGCAGGACCTAAAAGTTCTTCAATAAAGTCGTTTGAAAAATCAGATTCCTGAAGGAGTAAAATACTTTTGCCTGAAACAGGGTCATATAGTTTTACGGACAAAACATATTCTAAAGTCCGCTCTTGTCTCCCCGTTAGTCCTTCGATGGGACGCTCTTTCTTGTCCATGAGGTAGACGCCATTTTCCGCAAAAACTTTAAGGACCTTTTCTGCCGGACTTTTGCTCGATTCTTGGAGATCGCGAATTTCTGCTCCGCCCAGATAAGCCATGCCAACAAGAAGACCGGCAGCTATGGGGAATCCGATCGGATGTTGGTTGGCGAACCAGCGGAGGGGTCTCGGTATATTTCTGGGAATTTTGAGATAGACCGCCACACTCAACTCGTGCGCTTCTATGCCTGCCATGACAGCCGCATCGAAGGATTCTCTCTTATCTCCAAAAGTTTCGAGGAGCGCTTCGGCAATGGTGACAAGTCGCTTTGTGGCCATATTTGAATTTTGTGCGACTTTTATACCCCCCACTGATTTGTCGAATCGGTAGCCTTTGAAATAATCTCCCAAAAGGAGGGCGATGTCGGTTGTTAAAACTTTTGGCATTTGCAAATTTGTTTTTTTAGCCCCGGTTTGGAAGACCTGCAGGGCATGGTGGATGTCGGTGAGGATAGGCCGTTTCAATGCCGGCTCCCCCATTTTAGATTCCGAATTGGCCCTGATGATGTCGTAGAGCCCACAGGGATTGGCCAAAACGGCATAGCCTGCATCTTTTTCAAGCTGAAATTGTGCCGTTGGCCCGAATTGAGCCAACAGGCTGGTAAAGACAAAGGGATCTACCGTGGCCGTAATAATGGGAGGTGTTGGTGCCATCATTACTCTTATCGGCAGGTCTCAAAAAAAGTTGCCTAATGGGGCTGTTGAAAAACGCCCATCTGCTTCGTTGCTCGTCATCGGCCATCCTCACATATAGCCCCCGCAAAACAAAATGACCGATTTTATCATGGGCTGTCATTGCGACCCCGAGCTTGTCGAGGGGGAAGCAATCCACTTGAATATCAATGGGATTGCTTCGTCCTGCTTCGCTGTGCTCGCAGTCCTCGCAATGACACCGAGAACTTGTTTTTCAACGGCCTGCTACTCTCTGAAATTACTAAACTGGAGTGGAATTGAGAAATTAAGGGTTTTTATGGCTTGAATGGCAACTTGAAGATCATCTCTCTGTTTGCCGGTGACGCGGACCTGATCGGCTTGAATAGCCGGCTGCACCTTAAGATTTAAACCTTTGATAATTTTGACCAGCTCTTTGGCCTTTTCCTGATCGATGCCGGCGATGATTTTGGCGAGGCATTTGGTAAGTCCATCGGGACCCGGCTCGATTTTTCCAAATTCGATCGATTTGAGATCAATCCCTCGTTTGATCAATTTGCCCTTCAAGATATCGACGACCGCATTCATCTTAAACTCATCGTCGGATAAAATATGAAGGCCTTCTTTGTCTTGGGTGATTTTGCTTTTCGATCCCTTGAAGTCATAGCGGGTGGCAATCTCTTTTACCGCTTGATTGACAGCATTATCCACCTCTTGGGTGTTGACTTGAGAGACGATATCGAAAGACGGCATACAAATATAGATTGCTTCGCCCCATTCGACAAACTCATGGGGCTCGCAATGACATTCAAGTTTTGTCCTATTTTTTGGACAGGTTATTTTTCTTCACGTATTCCCAGAGCTTTTTGGTCATTTGGCTCGGGGCAACCGGAGCAGAACCGAATACCGACTCCACCGTATCTTTGCATCCCTTAAAAGAGATGGTGTAACCGCCGAATGCTTTTTTCTTTTCTGCCATAAATCCTCCTTATTTGTGTTTGCAAAATTTGAGAAGTCTGCTTAGCATCGGACCCGTTCACAACGCAAGCGGATAAGTGCTTATGAAAAAACTTTTTCGCCGAAAAACAATTCAGTCTATTCAAGATTATCTCGAAGCCGGCCACGAAACCCATCTCAAAAGAAGTTTGACCGCATTTGATCTGACTTGTTTGGGAATCGGCGGCATCATCGGCGTCGGCATTTTTGTGATCACCGGAGTTGCCGCCGCCAAATATGCCGGGCCCGGTGTTATTCTCTCTTTTGTCATTTCCATGTTCGCCTGTATTTTTACGGCCCTTTGTTATGCCGAATTTGCCGCGCTGATTCCCATTTCCGGTTCGGCTTACAGTTATTCTTATGCCACGCTCGGGGAATTTTTCGCATGGATCATCGGTTGGGATTTGGTGCTCGAATATGTGGTCGGCTCCATCGCTGTTGCAATCGGTTGGTCAGGCTATGTGGTCAGCATTTTGAAAACCTTCGGACTGGAACTCCCTGTCTGGTGCTCTGCCGCGCCGGGTTCGGTCCCCGGGGCGGTTATCAATTTGCCGGCCGCGTTGATTGTTTTGGTTTTGACCGTTTTACTTGTGAAAGGGATCAAAGAGAGCGCGCGATTTACGGTCGTCATGGTTTTTGTGAAACTCGCGGCTGTTTTGATTTTCATCGCAGTCGGTTTTTCAAAAGTGGATCCGGCCAACTGGCATCCCTTTATGCCGTATGGTTTTAGCGGAGTGATGACCGGCGCCGCAATCATCTTTTTTGCCTACATCGGGTTTGATGCGGTCTCCACTGCGGCGGAAGAGACCAAAAATCCGCAGCGCGATCTGCCAATCGGCATTATTGCGTCGCTTGTTGTCTGCACGATTTTGTATATCGTCGTCTCTGCAATTTTGACTGGTGTCGTTTCTTATACTGAACTTAATTTGCCGGCCCCTATTGCGTATGCGTTGCAAAAATTGGGATTTCATTGGGGGGCCGCGCTTGTTTCTGCGGGCGCGGTCACCGGTTTGACAAGCGTGTTGATCGTTCTTTTGATGGGCCAGCCGCGAATCTTTTTTTCGATGTCGCGCGACGGTCTCCTTTGGCCGTGGGCTTCCAAGGTGCATCCGAAATATAAGACCCCGTATCGGACGCAAATCCTGACCGGCCTTGTTGTTTCCTCCTGCGCCGCATTCATCGATATCGGCACGGCAGCCGAGTTGACAAACATCGGCACGCTGTTTGCGTTTGTACTGGTTTGCAGCGGTGTTTTAGTTTTGCGCCGGACCGATCCTGCTTTGAAGCGCCCGTTTCGTGTCCCGCTGGTTCCGCTCGTTCCCATTCTGGGAATTCTTTTTTGTGTCTACCTGATGATCAGCCTGCCGACGCTGACGTGGATTCGTTTTGGAGTCTGGTTGCTCATCGGTCTTGTTATCTATTTTACCTATAGCAGAACGCACAGCAAACTGGCGCCCTCCCGTTTATGACTTGTGATTTTTTTGAATTTTGCTAAGTCCCTCCATGCTTATGAAAAAAACCCTTCTGCTGAATCCCCCCTCCTTTGACAATTTTGATGGAGGGGCGGGGGCGAGATGGCCTTCCACACGTGAAACATTTTCTTTTTGGTATCCGATTTGGCTCGCCTATCCGGCCGGCTTGATCGAGGGGAGCCGCTTGCTGGATGCCCCTCCGGCAGGTCTTGGGTTTAAAGAAACCTTGGAAATTGCAAAAGGTTACGACATGGTGGCCCTCTTCACCTCTTCGGCCGGTTTTCATCAGGACGTAAAACTGGCCCGAATGATGAAAGAGCAAAACCCGAACCAGTTGATTGTTTTTGTGGGGCCCCATGCGGATGTCTTAGCCGACAAAATTTTGAGAGAGTTTTCCGTAATCGATTGCGTCGTCCGCAAAGAGATGGATTATACTTTGCTGGAGCTGGCGCAAGACCATCCGTTCAAAGATATTTTGGGGCTCTCTTGGCGGGAAAAATCGGGAAGCGTGGTGCATAACGAAGAGAGGCCGTTGATGAAAGATCTCGATCCTCTCCCTTTTGTGAGTGATGTCTACAAACGAGATCTGGATATTTTTAAATATAATCTTCCTTATGCCGCCTATCCGTATGTTTCGATTTATACCACGCGCGGTTGCCCGGCATTGTGCACTTTTTGCCTCTGGCCTCAAACAATGGCGGGGCATCTCTGGCGCAAACGCTCGTCAGACAATGTAATTGAAGAGATGCTCAAAATTCGCAAAGAGATGCCCGAAGTGAAGGAGATTGTGATCGATGACGACACCTTTACAATCGATACAAAACGGGTGGTGGAACTTTGCGGTAAGATGGCGCCGCACAATTTTACATGGATGTGCAATGCCCGCACCACCGCCAGTTGGGAATCGCTCAAGGCGATGAAAGAGGCCGGCTGCCGGCGTGTCGATGTCGGTTTTGAATCGGGAGACGATCAAATTTTGAAAAATATCAAAAAGGGCTCCACCGTGGAAACGTCGCGGAATTTTGTGAAGATGTGCAAAAAATTAGGGCTCGATATTCACGGTGATTTTATTGTGGGGCTTCCGGGCGAGACGCGCGCCACCATCGAGAAAACGATTCGCTTTGCAAAAGAATTGGATTTGGCGACCATTCAGGTCTCTATTGCGCAGCCTTTGGTGGGGACTGAAATGTATAATGAGGCTAAAGAGAAGGGGATGCTGATCGAGGAAATCGCCGGTGATGACGGTTTTCAGGAGGCGGCCATCGATTACGGCCCCGATTTGCCCCGCGAAGAGATTTTCAGGGCTGTCGAAAAATTCTACAATAGATATTATTATCGTCCCAAAATTGTCTGGCGCTTTTTGCGCAAGGCGATGACCAGCCGCGAGGAGATGAAGCGCCTCTATCTTGAGGCAAAAGGCTTTTTCACATGGAAGTCCCAGAGAAAAAAATCATTCGCCAAGATGTCGGCGGCGGCCTAAGGTTTATCTGTGCTTGAATATCTTCTTTTAATCCCCGTTTTCATGGCCTCCGGTTACTGGGCAGCTACCTCCGTTTGCATGGCGCTATTTTTTCGCCGATTGCCGCTCATCCTGAGCTTGTCGAAGGATGCACCTTTTGCCCCGTTTATCTCCCTCATCAAACCGGTTTATGGCCTTGAAAAAAATCTTTATGAAAATTTGCGCACAGCTTGTTTGCAGGATTATTCCAATTATGAGGTGATTTATTCTTTTCAGCGCAAAGACGACTCGTCGCTCCCCATTGTGGAAAAAATCAAAAAAGAATTTCCAGAGAAAAAAATTGAAATCGTGGTGGATGAAACGGCTGTTGGGCCCAACGGCCGTCTCGTCAATATCTTGAATGGGAGTAAATCAGCCAAAGGGAATATTTTTGTTTTTTCCGACAGCGATATGTTTTTGAAGCCCGATTATTTGAAA
>JAHFSU010000016.1 GCA_023265595.1 Deltaproteobacteria bacterium | reverse complement strand
TTTATGCCCAGCGCTCTGGCCGCCCATTGGCCAGACAAGAGGGAGAGCCCCAGCGGACTATCCTCATCATCACCATGGAGGGAAAGGCAAAACCGCTCGACAGGGCCCAATCGGCCGCAACCCTCATGGGCGTCTATGACCAATTGAAAAATGAGCACATCTATCAGCCCCGGCGCCTTTCAAAAACAAGGGAATACAGGGCAGGTGTTCACCATAAGGTGACGAGGTGGGGAAGGGCCAAAGGAAGACCCAAACTGTTGATTGATGAGGCACGCGCGGCGGTGTTGAGAATTAACGCACACCGTTTTGGAAAATATATGCAGAGGATATTGACCCATCGCTTTGAAGGGGATGTGATCCTCATGGCGGAGAAGGCGATGCTACCCACCTCTACTATGGATGCCTATCTCTTCGGCATTTTGCCACCCAGTTTTCGCTCAACCATGGAGCTGGCTTTAAAATTAGGCGTCGATTACCGCAAACTGACCGACGCATGGGTAAAAGACATGATGGTTTTAGTGGAGGGCCAACACCCATTGTCCGACAAATTTGGACCTGCGCAAAAAAGTCTCACGCGGCTGATGCGTTTGGCAATTATTCACACGGCAGAAGGACTCTCTATGATTTCCATCTCCGGAAGTGTTCGAAAAGGTGACAAAGGGGCCATTTCCAAATATGTCCTTTTGAAAAAAGGTTTTAATGGGAATTTTCCGGTTCAGGCCAACTCCCTTTTCGCGTATTTTGACTTCATTTTTGTTTCGGGTGCGGCCGATGAGAGTGACATCCGAAATGTTATCGGGCGGTATGTGGCAGAGATGAAGGAAAAGGGAAAAATAATTGGAAACCCTGTCGACGAATTTCGTGAGACGGAGTTTGATCATAGACATCAGGATGTTTTGAACATGCCCAATCGTGTCGGTCTGGATGAAGCAACAGAAGCGGAGTTTCTTCAATTCGTTGATGCTCCTTTAAGTCCCATGGGGAGCGTGATTAGCCGAGACCTTGCAGCAATAACAAACCGTCTTCTTAAAACACTCTCTCCCCGCAAAGAGAATGTGTTGCGACAGAGATTCGAACAAGGTCTTACATTGGATGAAATAGGGACTAAATGGGATGTTTCTCGTGAACGAGTACTTCAGATAGAAATCAAGGCATTAAGGAGGTTGCGACATCCTTCTAGAAGCAAATTTCTCGGCCCTTTTAAAGCACCCTCTTTGCCGGAAGATTTTTTCTTTGTTTCCGAAGGACACCCTCCCCAATTAGTATCAGAAGCCAGCCGGGGTTATAACGCACGAGTTGCAAAAATAAGAGGTAAAGGCCGTAGGCGGGGCTGAAATAAATGTAACACAATACCTCATGCCTCCTCTCTCTCGGTACACCACCCATGGTATAAAGCAGAAAGCCATGCAAGTTTGTTTTGCCCCTCACCCTTTGCAAGAAGATTTTGAAAAAAGGGCTCTACGATTTCACGGCGTTCTTCGTGTGTTGTAGCCGCCATCAGTTTGACAAACCATTCACCAATCATTTTGCCGTCGCCGATTGTGGGGGAGACAACCGCCACACGAAATGCAGTGAGCCGAACATTCAAATCCCCCCTTTCAAAAATCGGTTTGGCCAAGTGTGTCGCTTCTTTTGGAAAGCGGGCCGACAATTTTTGCAAACCATAAAGATAAGAAACTGCTTTTCCCTGAGCGATAACTGTCGGGGCACTCTCGATCGCCGGTAAAATGGCTTTAGAGTCCCCCACCGCTACACGCAAAAGATAAACCCAAGGGACTGTTTTGGAATTATTTTTCATTCCTGCCAAGAGTTGCTGTGTTTGCATCAGCATGGCTTCGCCATATTGCATAAGCCGTTCCAAATCATTTTCCATAAAATAACAGATAACCGAATCGGGGGCCTCAGCAAGCCTTGAGGCTTTTGAGATGATTTCTTTTATTTCTTCCAATGCTTTTCTTTTGGAAAAAAATCCCCACGCTCGCGGAACGGACTGCTGTCGGGACTGTCTGTCTGGGGGAATGTATTGGTCTTGGTTGTCATTGCGAAGAGCCTGCCCCGAGTCGAGAGATTGCTTCCCCCTCGACAAGCTCGGGGTCGCAATGACAGACGCAGGGGCTCGCAATAACACATTTCGATACCATCGCACCATTTTTTAAACTCCTTTCGGTTTTTCTCCATGCGTTGCACGCACGGTCGTTATAATTCCCCCGCGAATATTGAAAACGGCTTCTATCTCCATCCAGCGCGGCTCCACAAAATAGACCAGATCATTTAAAATCTGGTTTGTGACTTTTTCGTGAAAGGCCCCTTCGCTTCTAAAAGACCATAAATAATTTTTAAAACTTTTGAGCTCAAAACATTTTTTGTCGGGCGTATAGCGGACATGAAGGGTTGCAAAATCGGGCTGACCGGTTTTAGGGCACAAACAGGTAAACTCCGGCGATTCGCAATGGACGAGATAATCCCGCTCTGGATTGGGGTTGGGAAAGACTTCGATCGTTTTTTGCATGGACCCACTCCTATCAAAAGGGTTTCCTTATTGCAATATCCTTGGGCCCCTGATAATCAGGGCCCGTGCAGAAGCAAAACACCATCGTATTAGACTTGGAGACCAAAAGAACCTTCGAAGACGTCGGCGGGCGCGATAATTTGGGAGCTTTGGGGGTCTCTATGGTGGGGGTTTATTCGTATCATCATAAGGAATATCAAGCCTATTTTGAAAATGATTTTCCAAAATTATTGAGCATTTTGGCCGAAAAACCGTTTGTGATCGGCTTCAACCATCGCCGCTTTGATCTGCCGGTATTGCAGCCTTACTTCAAAGATTTCGATTTAAAACAACTCAAAATTTTGGATATTCTTGAAGAACTGACAAAAACGCTGGGACACCGAGTCTCTCTCGACTCGGTGGCTCAGGCAACCCTCGGAACCAAAAAAAGCGGGCATGGGCTCGATGCGATCCGCTATTGGAACACGGGTGATCTCGAAAATTTAAAAAAATATTGTCTCGATGATGTCCGAATCACCAAAGAAATTTATGAATATGGCGCCTTAAAAAAAGAACTTTTTTTTATGGACAAATTCGGCACCGGCAAAGTGAAAGCGGCGGTAAGCTGGAAAATGGAAACGGAAGAAGAAAAAAAGGAAGAAGAAAAACAATTTTCCCTCTTTTAAATCATGAAAATTACGATTGCCCATAGTCCCGACGCGGATGACGCCTTTATGTTTTATGCGTTGGCTAACAGCAAAATCGATACCGATGACATTGCCGTCGAACACAAACTTTGCGACATTCAAACGTTAAACGAAGCGGCAGAAACCGGAAAATACGAAGTCACCGCCATTTCGTACCATGCTTATCCGACTGTTCAGGACAAATACGCCATGATGACAACCGGCGGGAGTTTCGGCGAGAAAGATTACGGACCGATGATCGTGAAGCGCCCGGAAACAGCGGAAATCAATACCGTTGCCGTTCCCGGGACCAAAACAACCGCTTTTTTGCTTTTGAAACTTTGGAATCCCGATATCGATTACAAAGTGATCCCCTTCGACCAAATTATCGATGCAGTCTTAGAAAAAGAGGTCGATGCCGGACTCATTATTCACGAAGGCCAACTGATGTTGGAACAATATGATTTGGAAATGGTCCAAAATTTTGGGAGCTGGTGGCACGAGTTGTATAAGCTTCCCTTGCCGCTTGGGGGGAATGCCGTGCGGAGAGATTTAGCGCCGGCCCTTCAAAAAAAATTGGCCCGTTGGATTCATGCCTCGATCCAATTTGGATTGGAGCATCGGGAAAAAGCACTGGAGTATGCCTTAAAATTTGCTCGAGACCTCCCTTACAAAAAAGCGGATCAATTTGTCGGGATGTATGTCAATGAGCGAACTCTCCATTTGGGAGATGCTGGAAAAAAGGGGGTGCAAACTCTGCTTAATTTGGGTTATGAGAAGGGACTGATCTTAAATCGGGCAAATCTCGATTGGGTTAACTATTAATATGCCGAACGATTTCATTATAGTGGGTGGCGGTCCTGCCGGTTGTGCCTCGGCTCTTTTTGCCGCGCAAGCCAAACGAAAGGTGACCATCCTTCACAAAGGGATGACCTCGTTGATCCATTCTTTTCATTGGCTTCTCCCTGGATTTCCGGCCGGAGTGGGGCCTGCCGAGTGGCTTGCCAACATGCGCTCCCAAATCGGGACGGTCGGCTTCGAAATTATTGAGGAAGAGGTGACACAAGCGGCCCTCGGCGCCTCTGTCAAGCAGATCAACACCACCTCCGGAAAAGTTTTGGAGGCACCCGTCATTATTTTGGCCACCGGCTGTTATAACCGCCACGGATTTATTGAGGGAGAATCGAAATTTGTGGGGCATGGTGTTTTTTACAATGCCTATCAAGACGGACCTCTTTGCGAAGGAGAAACGGTCGTCGTTGAGGGAAAATCCGAACCGGCCATGCGGGAGGCTTTGTATCTGGCCCGGTTTGCAAAAAAAATCTACTTTGTGGTGCCGGCCCTAAAACCCGAAGGAAACGATAAAATCGTTTCGGCCTTGAGCCATCATCCAAAAATCGAGTTTTTCACTTCAGCGAGTATCAAAAAAATCAATGGGGACAATCAGCTCGAATCGGTTTCCGTTTTGGTGGCAGGCGAAGAAAAAACAATTCCAACACGGGCCCTGTTTCTCTATGCAAGAACCAGCAAACCCAAATATGATTTTTTGAAGGGGACGATCGAAATTTCCGAAGAGGGGGCGGTATTGGTCGATGACCAATTCATGACTTCGGTCCCGGGCGTTTTTGCCTGCGGCGATATGCTGGCCGGCGTTCCACAACTCCAATTTGTCTCTGCGGCACAAGGCCTCGTTGCGGCGATGTATGCCGACCGTTATCTGGCCAATCTCGATTTGTGAAAAAATCCATTTCCAGAGCATTTATTTTTGACTTCGACGGTGTCCTCGTCGATTTGGAACCGCTTCATTGCAAGGCATGGCAGGGGATACTCAAGCCTTTGGGAATTATCTTCACAAAGGAAGAGTATGATCAAAAATATTTGGGGCTGAACGACCGTGATATTGCAAAAAAAGTTTTTGCCGACAAAAAACATTCGCTGAGTGATAAAATGTTGCAAGAACTGATTCGCCAAAAAGAGATTTATGCCAAAACCCTCTTCTTGAAGGGGGCCCCTCTTATCAACGGGGCAAAAGAGTTTGTCGAAACGGCGTTTCAAAACGGGCCGATGAGCATTGTAACCGGCGGACTCCCCGGGGAGGTCTATTTCGTTTTAGAACAATTAAAATGGCGACATTATTTTCCGATCATCATCACCGCAACCGATGTCACAAACGGAAAACCCGATCCGGAAGGTTTTTTAAAGGCCTTTGAAAAACTCAAAAAAATCCAAAAATGGGATCCCCTTTTGAAAAAATCGGATTGCCTTATCTTGGAAGATTCCCAATACGGCATCGAGGCCGCAAAAAAGGCCGGCATCCCCCATTTTGCCATCCAAAAGGACTTTAAAGACATATTGACTAAAGTCTTTTCGAGCGTTAAGTAGCCCCACGCTATTATGACAATCAAAATTGGAATCAACGGCTTCGGGCGAATCGGCCGCATCGTGATGCGCCAGCTGAAAAATTACAAAGAGTTGGAGTGCGTGGGAATCAACGATATCGCTCCGTTGGCCACTTTGGCCCACCTTTTTAAGTACGACTCGACCCACGGGCGATATAACGGGACGGTTGAGACGAAAGAGACCGCTTTAAAAATCGACGAAAAAAATATCCCGATTTTTAATTCAAAAGAACCTTCTAAAATTCCATGGAAAGAGATC
Organism: Deltaproteobacteria bacterium; assembly: GCA_023265595.1. GTDB lineage: Bacteria > UBA10199 > UBA10199 > SPLOWO2-01-44-7 > SPLOWO2-01-44-7 > JAHFSU01. Next base: position 36,340 of record JAHFSU010000016.1, on the reverse strand, counting down.
GGCGCCGATATCGTTTTGGAATGTTCGGGACGATTTACTTCCAAAGAGACCGCCTCGGAACATCTTAAAGGGGGGGCCAAGAAGGTGATTATTTCTGCCCCTGCCACCGACCCCGACGCGACGTTTGTCTATGGAGTAAACCATAAAAACTATAATCCGGAAAAAGAGTCGATCGTCTCCAATGCCAGTTGCACCACCAATTGTCTCGCACCGGTGGTTTTCGTTTTGCACAAAAATTTTGGGATCGAAAAAGGTTTTATGACAACGATCCATTCCTACACCAACGACCAGCAGATTTTGGATGCCCCGCACAAGGATCTCCGCCGGGCCCGCTCCGGCGCGGCTAACCAGATTCCCACATCGACCGGAGCCGCCAAAGCGGTCGGTCTTGTACTCCCCGAACTGAAAGGAAAACTCGACGGGCTGGCCATCCGGGTTCCGACAGCCAACGTCAGCTGTACCGACCTTGTGGCGATCCTCAAAAAAGAGGTGACAACAGAAATCCTGCTCAATGCCTTAAAAGAGGCGGCCCATTCGGAATTGAAAAATATTTTAGGTGTCGAAACAGCAGAACTCGTCTCTTCTGATTTCTTAGGCGATACACGCTCCTCCATTGTCGATGCACCGGTCTGCAAAGCGATGGGGAATCTTGTCAAAGTGATTGCATGGTATGACAACGAGGTCGGATTCAGTTGCCGCATGTGTGACCTAACCCGCTATATCGGCGAACGGCTTTAAATATGGAAACCTCCAAAACGATTGATGCATTACAACTGGCGGGGAAGCGCGTTTTTATCCGTGTCGATTTCAACGTGCCGCTCACCGTTGACGGAAAAATTGCAGATGACACCCGTATTCAGGCCTCGCTTCCGACTATCCAGTACGCCTTGAAGATGAAGGCAATGGTGATTTTAGCCTCCCATATGGGAAGACCTAAAGGGGAAAAAGATCCGAAATTTTCTTTAAGCCCTGTGGCAGAACGGTTGATGGAACTTTTGAAATTGGATGAGGTGATCTTTCCGGAAGATTGCGTCGGCGACGGCATCCGTAAATTATCCCTCGAAATAAAACCGGGGCAAGTGATGCTTCTCGAAAATCTTCGCTTTCACAAAGAAGAAGAGGAAAACGACGAGAAATTTTCCAAAAAACTGGCCTCTCTTTGCGATCTTTACATCAACGACGCATTTGGCACGGTCCACAGGGCCCATGCTTCAACGGTCGGGATGGTGAAATGGATCAAGGAAAAGGGGGCCGGCTTTTTGATAAAAAAAGAGATTACGTTTCTCTCGAAAGTGACGGAAAAACCGGCGCACCCTTTTGTCGCGATTTTAGGTGGGGCCAAAGTTTCCGATAAAATTGCGGTCATTGAAAATTTACTGAATCGGGTCGACCGATTGACCCTCGGTGGGGCCATGGCCAACACCTTCTTGGCGGCGCTCGGATTTAAAATGGGTCATTCCAAAGTCGAAACGGAAAAAATGTACATCGCCAAAAAAACATTTGAGAGGGCCAAAACAAAAGGGGTGCCGATCCTGCTCCCGATTGATCATGTCATTGCGCAATCGGCCGACGAAAACGCCCCGACCAAAATCACGGAAGACGCGAATGTGCCGGAGGGGTGGATGACGGTCGATATTGGTCCTAAAACAGTTGCACTTTTTTCTAAAGAGATGGAAAATGCCAAAACCCTTTTTTGGAACGGTCCGTTGGGAATTTATGAGTTCGAAAAATTTGCAAGCGGGACAAAGGCCATGGCTACAACCATTGCCAACTTAAAAAACGCGACGACCATTATCGGCGGCGGCGATTCGGCGGCGGCCATCCAGCAGATGGGGCTCGCTGATAAAGTGACCCATATTTCAACGGGTGGCGGGGCTTCGCTGGAATTCATCGAGGGGAAAACATTGCCGGGGCTCAGGGCGCTGGGGATTCAATGAGAACAAAACTGATTGTTGCCAATTGGAAAATGAATTATTCGGTTACCGAGGCGCTCAAATTTTTGGCCGCCTTTCACCGCGAAATAAACGAAATTGAAAATTGCGAGGTGGTTTTTTGTCCCCCCTTCACGGCTCTCTATGCCATGGAGGAGACCTTGGAGGGGACCCCATTCAAAGTCGGGGCCCAAAATATGCATTGGGAAGACTCCGGGGCCTTTACCGGTGAAATTTCCCCCTTTTTTCTAAAAGAGATGGGTGTCCAATACGTGATTTTGGGGCATTCTGAGCGGCGGCAATTATTTGGGGAGACCGATGGAGAGATCAATAAAAAATTAATGGCGGCGCTGCACCAAAATATCATCCCCATCGTCTGTGTTGGTGAAACCGACAAGGAACACAAAGAGGGAAAAACATTTGACCTAGTCAATTTACAAATGAAGAAGGCACTGGAGGGTCAAAACAAAACGGATCTCCCCAATATCATTTGGGCTTATGAACCGATCTGGGCGATCGGGACCGGAAAGAATGCAACACCCGAACAGGCCCAAGAAGTGATCCAATCGATGCGAAAAGAGCTATCCAAAACAACCAATGCCCCAACGGCAGAGACGATGCGGATTCTTTATGGAGGAAGTGTTTCGGATGAAAAGGCAAAAGGATTTTTGAAACAGCCCGATATCGATGGGTTTCTCGTCGGGGGTGCGAGCTTGAACCCTCAAAAATTTGCAGGTATTATCCGGGCTACACAACGGCCGCAATAAAGGAGCATTATGGATACGATTGCTATCGGATTACACGTTTTTGTCTGTCTCTTTTTGATCGGTGTGATCATGTTGCAGACCGGAAAGGGTGCTGACATCGGAGCCACCTTCGGTGGCGGCATGTCACAGACCTTGTTTGGCGGCAGAGGTCCGGCTACATTTTTAAACAAGCTGACGATCATTGTTTCGGTTCTGTTTTTGCTGACTTCCGTCTGGCTTGTAAAAATCGGTCACAATAAAGGAACCGAATCGGTGATTGGTAATATGCCGGTGGAGACAACGCCCATGCCGAAAGACGTTCCGGCCGAATCCACAACACCACCAAAAGAGCAGAAAAAATAATATATGGTCGGCATCAAACCCAAAGAGAAAATCAATAAAACTTGGAGACCAGAATTCGCTTATGCTTTAGGTCTTTTAGCAACAGATGGAAATCTCTCGCCGGATGGAAGGCACATCAGTTTAACATCAAAAGACATTGATTTGCTAAAAACTTTTAAGAAATGTTTGGGAATTGAAAATAGCATCGGAAAAAATTACGGAGGATTTGGAAATAAGAAGACTTCTTGTAATCGGGTTCAATTTGGCGATGTTATTTTTTATCGTTGGCTGTTGGAACTGGGATTAACTCCAAACAAGTCTAAAACAATAGGAACACTGAAGATTCCCAAGAAGTTTTTCTTCGATTTTTTAAGGGGCTGTTTTGACGGTGACGGATCTATCAACGCCTATTGGGATCCACGCTGGAAAAGCAGTTACATGTTTTATCTAAAATTTTACTCCGGCAGCATTCATTTCCTTCAATGGCTTCAAAAAACCATTTTTAACCTAAGTGGTGTTTGTGGAAATATAAGATTCAGTAAAAACTGCTATGATTTGGAATTTGCAAAAACAGCTTCGCGTACTTTGCTTCGAAAAATATACTATTCTGATAATGCTCCGCGGTTAGAAAGAAAATATGTGAAAGTGAAAAAAATTTTTTCTACGGACCAAAATCCGATTCGGCATTCGGATAGTTCTATTGCCCAGGTGGCGAAAGTGGTACACGCGCAGGACTAAGGATCCTGTGGGGAAACCCTTGCGGGTTCGAGTCCCGCCCTGGGCACCAAAATCTGACTTTCGGAAAAGAAAACTTTTTTGCTGGCTTCTGCCTCTAACGATGTGGGCGGCGGGGCGGCTCCCTTTGTCTGGTTTTCATCAGGAATCTCGGATAAAATGAGTTCGAGCCGTGTTGTAAAGACACACCAAAATCTGAAAGATATCCACAAAAATTATTTCTTTGCCACCTTGCCCCTAGGATAAACATTCATCCGCAAATTGACAAGGAAGTTATTGCGATTGTCGCCGACCACAAAATTAAATTGTTGGACCCGTTCGTAACCAAAAGCCAGCGTCCAATCGACTTGCGGTTTGCTCTCCAGCGTAAAAGCGCTAACCCAACGATAGCGGGTTTCAGAAGGATTATGTCGGGTCACTTCCACGGATGTCGCATCACCCAAAAAACGATAAAAATTACTCCCCCGGTTTTCAACGGCAAACTGGTGCGTCTGCACAAAATAATATGTTGGCCGATCCTCAAAGATCAGCGCAGCCCCCATCGATTCGGGCCCCATTTCACTCCCCATGATTCTCGAATTTCTAGTCCACCCGGAACGGAACTGATGATGCCGATACGCCCTGAATCCGGCGTAGATAAATTCCAATCTCAAATTTTGGGTGCCGATATCATTGAGTCTCGGCAAAAAAAGGCCGGCTTGATGGATCGCTTCATCAACAAACATCGTGGCCCAATGCGGGGGAGGGAGAAGATCTTCAAACAGGACTTCATAATAAATTTCCAGTCCGCGCCACGGTGGGATCCGGATTCGAAAATCAAACCCGCCGACGCGATCCGAAATATTGGGATCTTGTCCAAAGGCCTCTGTAAAAATTCCAAAAAAATCGGCAATTCTTTTTCCGACCGAGGCCTTAGGAGCCCCTCTGCCGCCGGAAATCAGTTCCGTTGTGAGTCCAAATTCAAAAACTTTGAGCGGCTGGAAAGTCAGTTTCATGCCGGTAATATAATCTCTCGAAAAAACACGGTTGGCCTCCATGAGTCCTATAAAAAAGCCGATCGAAGAAGGGCCCAAATATTTTAAAAATGCCGGATAATAAAAGGGGCTCACGTTTGAAATTTTGAGCATGTCGAGGGGTGTTGCATTGGTCGAATTAAAAACGCCTCCGTAAGGCCCCTGTCCCCATCCCAATACATCGCGCCCCGTCTGGATTCCGACATTTGCAAATTCGGTGCGGCCGTAAAGCTCATCAAAACCGACCTGAACATAATCTTCTTGCCCTTTATTCTGTCGAAACAAAAAATTGGGGGCGGCCCAAACAGAAAAATATTTTGTCACATCGAGTTCATGGGTCGTCTGAATCCCAACATTGTTTGTGTCCTCATAGGCACGCCCCTTTTTGTACGAGGTCAATGGATTGATAAAGGCTTGAATGGCATCGGTCGTCCCGACGGTAACGGGGACCGTTCGATTGGGGCTGTCGAGATAGAGATATTCAAATAGGATCTCTCTTAAAGGATAAAAGGCGATTTCAGACACACCCTCCATCTCCAATTTGTAGCGCCGGCTCAAAAATTTGAGCGTCTGTTTTGCCTGAATTTCTTGTGGGACATTTCGAAGCCGTCCCAAATTCGAGACGGCCTCTTTCACCATCCGGACAATTTCATTGCGGGACCATGGGCGCTGTCCCAAATTGATGGTATCGATCAATCCCAAAGCGACCAACTGATTGATGCCGTCGTAGACCGCCACATCTTGTTCCTCAACCATATCGACATTGAGAGGGGCCGCTTGCAAAGAGGGGGCGCCGCAAAGAAGAGAGAAAAAAAGTAATGCCGTTGCAAACCCAACACTATTCGAATTTTTCTTATCCTGACGATAACGCATCAAAATCAGGACAACCGCAACACCGATCAAGCCCCCTAGCAGATTGATGCCGATGTCGTTCCAATCAAAATATCGGTTGGGCAAAAATTTTTGTGCCGTTTCATCGAGAACGCCGATGGCGGATGTCAAGAAAAAGGTGGCAAGATAACAAAAACCGTTCGGCCAAAGATAACGGATCACGCGAAACCAGAGAACAAAAAAGAGAGTATATTCCATGTAGTGAAACCGCTCCTGCAAAAACCGGGCGTTTAAAAAAAGTCCAAGAAAAACAATAAGGACCAAAAAAAAGAGAAAATAGGCCCTTAAATTTTTAATTTTGTACTTTCGAAAAAAAAGCATCACGAGAAGAATGCCAAAGGCCAGATGGGTTGTGTCGACAAAATTTTCCAATAAATTATGGTGTAATAAAAAATCGGTAAAAAAGGGGACAAAATAAAGAGAAGCAAATATCAATAACGTATAGGAAAGGGCTAGCCAAAATGCTTTTTTCATATTACTAAAACCATCATGCCACAACTCAACTGTACCGACTTTTTAAACATCTCCGAGCTCTTATCGGAAGAGGAGATCGAAGTCCAGCGGATGGCTAGAGATTTTACCGAAAAAGAAATTTTGCCGATCATCACCAAACACACGCGTGAATCTACTTTTCCGAAGGAACTCTTTCCCAAAATGGGGGCGCTTGGGTTTTTAGGGGCAACGCTTCCCCAAGAGTACGGTTGTGCGGGGTTAAACAACGTGGCTTACGGACTTTTGATGCAAGAACTGGAACGAGGCGATTCCTCCATGCGCTCCGCCGCATCGGTGCAGGGTGGGCTGGTGATGTATCCGATTTATGCCTACGGTTCTGAAGAACAGAAAAAAAAGTGGTTGCCGCTTTTGGCCTCCGGGAAAAAAATCGGCTGTTTCGGGCTGACCGAGCCCGATTTCGGCTCCAATCCGGCCGGCATGTTGAGCCGCGCCAAAAAGAAAAATAGTCATTCGACAAACTCAGGATGGATTTTAAACGGAACCAAAATGTGGATCACTAATGGGACCATTGCCGATGTCGCTGTCGTCTGGGCCAAAAATGAAGCGGGAAAAATCAACGGATTTCTCGTTGAAAAAGGGATGAAAGGTTTTAGCGCCCCCGAAATGAAAGGAAAATTCAGTCTGCGTGCATCAGTCACATCCGAATTGGTTTTGGAGGAGGTCGAAGTCCCCGAAGAAAATAGGCTTCCAAAAGCGGAGGGGTTAAAAGCCCCTTTAGGATGTCTTTCACAGGCCCGTTACGGCATTGCATGGGGATCGCTCGGACTAGCGATGGCCTGTTACGAAGCCGCGGTCGAATATTCCAAAACGCGTATCCAATTTGATAAACCGATCGGCGGTTTTCAACTGACACAAAAAAAATTGGCTGAGATGTTGACTGAAATCACAAAAGGCCAGCTCTTGGCACTGCAACTGGGGCGCCTCAAAGATGCAAAAAAAATAACGCCGCCACAAATTTCAATGGGAAAGATGAATAACTGCGCCATTGCACGAAAGGTTTCCCATGTGGCCCGCGAAATTTTGGGGGCCAACGGCATTTTGGATGACTATCCGGTCATCCGCCACATGATGAATATCGAAAGCGTCTATACTTATGAAGGAACCCACGACATCCACACGCTGATTTTGGGGGAGGAAATCACCGGTATCGCGGCCTATAAATAAACCTCCTTGACCTCCTCGAAATTAAGAGTAAAAAGCCATCGAAAGGAGGATCCAACACCATGAGATCCATGAAAATTTTAAGCATTGCCGCCGTGCTTTTGGGATTGGGATTCAATGCCAGCGCCGCGGAGCAAAATCTCCCCAAATTCAAAGAGGGAAAATGGAAGGGGACCGTGATTGATAGTATTGACGTCAATCTTAAAAATAAAACGGTCACCGCCACTTCAGAGGTGGTCGAAAAAAACAAGGTGAAAATCACCGTCGTTACCGAAGGGGCCAAAGGATATGCAAAAGAAGAGTGGATCATCACCCCTAAAGAGCTGATCCAGACCGAATATAAATCGAACGGAAAAGTAGATGCCACCTACAAAGCCGACTATCGGTTGAACAAAAAAGGAAATATAAAATCGGAAGAGCTGACCTACGATATCCATTGTGCCAATAAACAGGCCAAAAAATGCGACAACAATATCGATCCGAACAACTCATGGACCATCAAGGCCAAAGGAAACAAGCTGACCTATGTTGTGCACGGCTTGAAAAACAAGAAAGACCCGGCCTCGCTTGGAGATCGCCACGTTTTCGAATTTCAATACGCAGGCAGGAATTAACGCACAGGGTGTCTGCCACCTTAATGCTTTAAAAAAACCTCTGCTGGTTTGACCAGCGGGGGTTTTTTGTTTATTGTCCCGTTTCGGCAACAGGGGACGTTCCACCAAAATTTTGACGGTTGTGCTTAAAAGCGTCAAAAATCCGATGGAACGTCCCCTATGGGGGTTAAAATGCTTAAAAAGGGTTTGAGTTTTCTCGATGGAAAAAACGAAGAGACCAGTTCCGATTTTTTTGAATCGCAAAATCCATCTAATCTAACTGATATTATTGCTGTTTTCGGCTCTGCAACAAAACCCCAAGTTGAGAAGGCCTGTCAAAGGGCCAAAGAGGCTTTCAAAGTTTGGAAAAAAACGCCGGCGCCGATTCGGGCCAGTATCATCCAAAATCTCGGGAAACTTTTAGAGAAAAACAAAGAGGCCCTCTCAAAAATTGTCACACGAGAAATGGGCAAGCCGATCCGAGAGGCAAGAGGCGATGTGCAAGAGGCGATCGACACCTGCAATTTTTTCGTGAGTGAAGGACGGAGACTCTACGGCATGACCGTCCCTTCCGAAATGCCTAACAAAGAGCTCTACACCTATCGGAGACCGATCGGTGTTTTCGCCTGTATCACCGCCGGCAACTTTCCCGTGGCAGTCCCCTCTTGGTACTTTGTCCCCGCGTTGGTCGCCGGTAATACCTGTGTTTGGAAACCGTCGCATGATACCCCCCTAACCTCTTATTATTTTGCGCAACTTTTGTATAAAGCGGGCCTCCCCGAAGGGGTCTTCAACGTTGTTTTTGGAAAAGGAGAAAATTCGACGGGGGCATGGCTGATCGAAATGGTTGGTAAAGGGCTTATTGATAAATTTGGATTCACCGGTTCAACTGCTGTCGGACAAAAAATCGGTGAAACGTGCGGGCGTCATCTTCAAAACCCTTGTTTGGAACTCGGAGGAAAAAATCCACTCGTTGTGATGGAAGATGCCGATCTCGATCTGGCCGTGAATGGGGCTTTATGGGCCGGTTTCGGCACCGCCGGCCAGCGCTGTACCAGTCTGGGCAACCTCATTTTGCACGAATCGATTCAAGAGCCCTTTTTGAAACAACTGCTTCAAAAAGTTTCCGAGATAAAAATCGGCGATCCCTTCGATGAAAGTATTACCTACGGGCCGATGATTTCAGAAACCTTTCTAAAAAATCATCTTCGGAATTTAGAGACATTGATAGAACCGCACCACAAATTATTGACCGAACCGAATGGGCAGGTCACAGGCAAGAAAAAATGGAAAAATTTTGTGGGGGATGCCGATCGGGGCGTTTATCCCTTTCCAACTATTGTTGCCAATGTAAAACCTTCCGACAAAATTTATTCAACTGAAACATTTGGCCCTCTTTTCAATGTCATGACCTGCAAAAATATCGACGAGGCAATCGCCTTGGCCAATAATACCGGTTTTGGTCTCTCTTCGGCCATCTATACCAACACGCCAAAAATTATTTATCAGTGGAAAGAAGAGATTTCGGCCGGCATGACCTCCATCAACAATTCGACAACCGGCGCCGAAGCCCATTTGCCTTTTGGCGGCAACGGCAAGTCGGGCAACGGTTCGCGCCAGTCGGGTGTTTGGGTTTTAGACCAATTCACAAAATGGCAGGCAGTCAATTGGGACCTCTCCGGAAAATTGCAATTGGCTCAGATGGATACCGGTTATGTGGAGCCCGACTTGCAATACACAATATGACAACCTTTACAAAAAATTACGACGGCCAGAAAGGTTACCATCTCCTCAAAAAAAGATTGCTGATTGACGGCTTTCATCTTGTTGTCGATCTGAAAAAAAGCCGCGGGGCGCATATTTATAACCAGCTCGACAAAAAAACCTATCTCGATTTTTACGCCTTTTTCGGCTCGCTTCCGGTCGGTTTTCATCATCCCGGCTTAAAAAACAAGGGGTATCAAAAAGCCCTTCTCGAAGCCTCACAGACCAAAGTCGCTTTAAGCGATGTCTATTCTCCCCATTTTTCGCGTTTTGTCGATGTTTTCGATACGCTCGCACTCCGCAAACAATTTAAGCATCTTTTTTTCATCGAGGGGGGGGCTTGTGCCGTGGAAAACGCCCTCAAAGTCGCCTTCGACTGGAAAACACGGCTCAACAAAAAAAGAGGGTCGACAATCGAAGCCGGCCAAATTATCCATTTTCGGCAAAGTTTCCACGGCCGTCTCGGTTATTCGATCAGTATGACCGATTCTTTCGATCCCCGTAAAACGGAGTATTTTCCGAAGTTCCCGTGGCCGCGGGTTTTAAATCCCAAGATCAATGTTTATGAGGAAGAATGTTACCCGTTAACCATTGAAGAGCGGGAAGCCAAATCGCTTTCACAGATCCATGCGGTCATCAAACAGTTTGGTCCGCAGATTGCGGCCATTATTATCGAGCCGATTCAATCCGAGGGGGGTGACAATCATTTTCGCCCACAATTTTTAGCGGCTTTAAGAAACATTGCTGACGAACATGACATTTTGCTGATTTTTGACGAAGTGCAAACCGGCTTGGGAGGCTCCGGAAAATGGTGGTGTTGGGAAAATTTCGGCATCAAACCCGATATCATGACCTTTGCCAAAAAAGTGCAGGTGGGTGGCATTGCCGTAACCGACCGAATAGATCGAGAGGGAATAGAAAACTGTTTCAAAATATCGAGCCGAATCAATTCGACATTTGGCGGCAACTTGACCGATATGGTCCGTGCCACGCGCTATATTGAAATAATCGAAGAATACGATCTTTTTAAAAATGTGCGGGAGAGGGAAAAACAGTTTTTGGATGGTTTCCAAAACCTTTCACATCGCTACCCATTGACCAACATCCGTGGCCTTGGAACCCTTTTCGCATTTGATGTTCCGACCGAAGCGCTCCGGAAAAAAGTTTTGCAAGCCGCGATTGAAAAAGAATTTGTTCTCCTTTTGGCCTCCGGAAAACGGACAATCCGTTTCCGCCCCACCCTTTCGATTACCAAAGAAGAGATTGATGAGGGCCTCACCCGCCTTGACAAGGCCCTGAAACGGGTCTTTATCGACAGACCTTGATGCAAAATTGCTTAAAAACACTGGAAGAGGCGATCAAGACACACCTCAAAGAGACTTATCTTCCTCCGCATCGCCACAAAAATCCGGAGTGGACCTATCACGACCTCAAATTTTTTGCGAAGGGGGCCGATCTTTTATCGACCGCTTTTACGGAAGAGCGCGGCGTTTTGCCAAAAAATTATTTTAATAAAAAAGAATATCGTTCAGCTTATCTTTTATATTTCGTTTTGCAAAATTTTGTCAAAGTCTGGAAATGTCTGGAACAACTTCCCTCTCCCCTTGGGGAAGAGGGAAAGGGTGAGGGGCTCAAGGTACTCGATCTCGGTTCCGGGCCCGGAACAGCCGCTTTAGCCTGTTCGGCTTTCTTCAAAGACCATCCTTTAACAGTTTTTGCCTTTGAACAAAATGAAGGGATCCGAAAAGATGCGCTGGCCCTTTGGCAAAAACTGGCCCCTCCTCATCACCGATTCACCTTCACGAGGTATCCCCTCCATACAGCCGGCGGGCAGGCGGTTCCTCGTGAAAAGGTCGATATTGCGATTGCCGCCAATTTTTTAAGCGAGCTTAATTTTCAAGAACAATTAAGCTTAAGCGCTCAAACGCTTAAGCACTCAAACACTTTTGTTATCATCGAGCCGGCCCTGCGCATCACAACACGCCAGTTAATGCGTTTGAGGGACGCCCTTCTCGAAAAAAAAGCGGGGACTGTTTTGGCCCCTTGTCTTCATCAAAAAAATTGTCCGATGTTGGCCGCCAACCCCAGAGATTGGTGCCATTTTTATATCGACTGGAAATGCCCTTACATCATCCGACAAGTCGATGAGCTGGTCGGAAACAAACACGATTATTTAAAGATGGCGTATCTCGTCATTGCGAGCAACAAAGTTGCAAAGCAATCTCTCTGCAATGACACTTGGCGCGTGGTCAGCTCTCCGCTGATCTCCGCAGGAAAAAAAGAGATCATTCTTTGCGGCGATTGCGGGTTTTTGAAAAAAATCGACCGGCTGAATAAAGACCGGTCCGAACAGAATAAAAATTTTGATCAAATCCGCCGCGGTGATATTATCGAGGGGTCCAATCAATCACGCATAGAAAAGCAGGATAAAATAGAAATTTTCAGGAAATTTTAAAATCGACCGAAATAGCGTTGTGATCGGAGATCGGCCCTCCTTTGAATGTAAGATCGTTGATCACTCGCTGGGAATTTTGAATCGGCGCCAGACTCTCAGTTCAACTTCCTCTCAGCTGGTCGATCAAATTTTCCATGTCTTGCGGCAGTTTGGTTTCATAACGCTCAAATTTTTTTGTATGGGGATGATGAAAACCTAAAAGGCTTGCATGAAGGGCGTGTCTTGGAAATCGAATCTGTGTGGCACCATAAATTTTGTCGCCAATCAGCGGGTGTCCCAGTTCGGCAAAGTGGATTCGAACCTGATGTGTTCTTCCGGTCTCAACACGAATATCAACCAAGGTGGCATTCGTGTAGCGTTCTTTCACGCGGTAATAGGTAATGGCCTCCATACCGGCTCCTTTTGCGACAACGCGGGCCTTTTTTCCCCCCTCAAAATCCCCTTTCTCAATGGAGAGATTAATTTTCCCCTCTTCTTTTTCAATGCGCCCCTCCACAATCGCAACATAATGCCGCTCGACGCGATGGGCCCGAAACAGGCCCTCCAACTGTTCCCCAACTTTTGACTTTGCGGCAACAACAACGCCCGAGGTGTCGCGATCGAGACGATGCAATAATTTGACATAGGAGCCGCGCGAATCTTTGAACTTTCGTTTGAGATAGCCTTTGATCATTCCCAAAAGATGGTCATGAGGAGAGCCCTCTTTCGGCTCGGTCAAGACACCGGCCGGTTTGTCGACAACGATGATGTCGCGATCTTCAAAAATCACTTCCAGAAAACGGCGCCCCCCTTTGTCGGCTTTTGGCTCTGTTCGGTCGCGACGATAGGTTGTTTCCTCGCGCATCTCGGAATGGATCTCCGGCATACCTTGAGCTGGAATGCGCACCTCCACGCTATCTTGCGGTTCTAACTCCCAACCGGCAATCAAGATACGACGATGATTGACCAACACCTTTCCTTGATCGATGAGATGCTTGATCTGTCCACGAGAAAGCTCGGGCATTTTCTGGCTGAGCCACCGGTCGATCCGGTTTCCGTTTTCACCCAAACCAACTATAAATTGACGTGGTTCCATGGTTATGTTTATATACCTCGCCTATGGCAAAAATCGACATAGCAGGGCTGTCCGCAGATATCCCATCGGACTGGAGTTGCCAAGGGATGTTGACATTAACCCTCCCTTCTCCGGACAAAAAGGTCAAACCGAATGTCATTTTGACCAAAGAGCTTCTTCCGAAGCCGGTTGAGCTATCAGAGTATTTCACTAAAATCAAGGAATCGATCCAAAAACGGGGAATCAAAGATCTTAAAATTTCCAATGAAAAAGACCTTGTCGTAAGCGGTGTTCGGGGCAAAATGATGGTCTGCCAGTGGGATGTGGCCCAAATGGCCCAGATGATGGGGAATCAAAAGGGACAAGATATGTCCCATATTAAAGAGGGTCAATTTGTCAAACAGGTTCAAGTAACCCTTTTGAAAGGGCAAATGGCGATCAACATGACCGCCAGTTTCCCCGCCGATCAGTTCGAGGCCTTCTACAAGCCTTTTCAAGAATTCTTGAAGTCGATGAAGATTGATTAGCCTTTCGACTCTTTTCTCAAGTCCTTCGGCAGAATAAACCAAAATCGGGCGCCGCTTCCCTCTGATGATTCGACCCCGATCTGGCCTTCATGCAGATTGACAATTTCTTTGCAAATGGCCAATCCCAAACCTGTCCCTTTATATCCGGCTCCCCCTTTGGGCCTGTGCAGCTGCTCAAATTTATTAAAAAGCCGTGACTGCTCTTCGGCAGGAATTCCGGCACCGTCGTCGATAACGCTGATTTGAATCCCCTCACCTAAAACGCCCCCTTTCACAATCACCTCTCTCTTTGCAAATCGACAGGCATTACTGAGGAGATTAGTCAACAGGCGCTCTATCATCTCTTCATCGCCCCAGATTTTTGGGAGATCCTTAAAGGCTTCCATTCGCAGGCACACCCTGTTTGCTTTTGCCTCTACACATTCGTTAATAATTTTTTGGACAATCTCATGGATGGAGATCATCGTCCGATTTGTTCTCCCCCTTCCCGATTCCAGTCGGGAGAGATCAAGGATGTCATTGATAATCCGGGCGAGTCTTTTTGAATTATTATAAACGGTTTGAATCGCTTTGTTTTGTAACTCCGTGAGCTTCCCATAGAGACCATCTTTGAAGTTGGCAAGCCCAGCATCAAGAATGGCAAGCGGCGTTCTCATTTCATGGGAGACGGTTGAAATAAAGCCCTCTTTTAAATTTTGTATCTCCCGCTGTTTCATGGTCTTTGCGATCGTCCAAGGAATGAGTTTTAGATAAAAATTATCGACATCCTTGATCAGATAATCTGCGGCCCCTTCGTGATAGGCCCGAATGGCGAACTCCTCAGACCCGGCCCCCGTCACCACGATAAAGGGAATATTTTTAAAAAGAGGAAACAACTCCGCGCTCGTTCCATCGGGGAGCGAGGCGTCCAAAAAGGCAAGATTAAATTGGGTCTCCTCCAGTTTTTCTTTCGCCTCTTTAATGGTGCCGGCAAAGGTTTGTCGATACTGGGGATGGGCGTCGAGCGCCCGAGCGATCGCCTTTTGATCCAGCTTGTCATCTTCAACAATCAGGATTTTTATCTCCCCGTTCGACACAACCCTGCTCTGAAGAATGCCATTGATGCTTGAGACTAAACTTTCCCAATGCGTCCCTTTCGTGTTTTTGATCACATAGTCGGCAATCCCATGTTTCAAAGCCTTGCCGGCCACTATCTCCTCCCCCTCGCCGGTTAAAATGATGATCGGTATTTTATTAACTTGTTTAACAATATCGAGGCCGGTCCCGTCCGGAAGATTGTAGTCGGCAACGATCAGATCAAATTTATTTTCTTTTGTTTTTTGACTCCCCTCCGCGAGACTCGAAGCGAGGAAGAGCTCATAAGAGAGCTTATTCGTCCGAATGTATTTGACAAAAGATTTTTGATCAACCGTGTCATCTTCGATATAGAGGAGTCGGATTGTGTCACTCATGGGTGTGTTTCCTTTTGTTCCGTTCACCCTGAGCTCGTCGAAGGGTGCTTCGACAAGCTCAGCACGATCGGACATTTTTCGTCACTCATTTTAAGTCTCCCTTTTCAAACTCCCACTCTGCGGGGGGGGGGGGGGGGGTGATGCTAAGCGTCCAATAAAGATGGACAGTTTTAATCACCTCGACAAATTGTTTGTAGTCAACCGGCTTGATCATATAACCGGCTACCCCAAGCTTAAAACTTTCAGTTTCATCTTGCTCCTCTTTGGAGGTGGTTAAAACAACCACCGGAATTCCATTCAAGTTTTGATCCTTTTTTGCCGCCCGCAAAAACTCAATCCCATTCATGACGGGCATGTTGAGATCGAGGAGAATCAGGCAGGGTGGCTTGTTGCCGGAGTTTTTTAAATAATCGAGAGTCTCCTTCCCATTTTCTACGATCACCAGAGGATTGGTGATTTTTAAATCTTTGAAGGCTCGCTGCATCGATTTTTGGTCCAGCTTGTCATCTTCTGCGAAGAGGATGGGGCAATTGGGTGTCATATGTTTCTCCTTTTGCTGTCATTGCGAGGAGTCCGCCAAAGGCGGACGACGTGGCAATCCATCTGATGCAACGGGATTGCTTCCACCTCGACAAGCTCGGGGTCGCAATGACATCATGTTAGTGTAAAATAAAACGTCGTTCCTTCACCCACCTTGGACTCGGGCCATACCCTCCCTCCATGCAATTCCACAATTTTTTTGACGATGCTTAAACCGATCCCGGTCGACTCCACCGTATCCTTGGGGGCGAGCGTTTGAAAAATTTTAAAGATCCGTTCAAAATGTTCTTCGGCAATACCGGGACCGTTGTCTTTTACATAAAATACCCGCTCACTCCCCTCACCCCGACAGCCAACTTCTATCAATCCCTTTTCTTTATCTGAATAGCAGATGGCATTTCCGATCAGATTTTGAAAGACCTGCTCAATTTGGACATGAACGCATCGGATGGTTGGGAGTGTTTTAGTAATTTGCACTTCGATAGATGCCGGCACATTGATCGAATCAACGATGTCCATCACCAGCTTCCTTAAATCGACCGGCTCTTTTAAAGTTTCAGCGCGCCCGATCCGCGAGTATTTTAAAATTCCCTCGATGAGATCATTCATTCGGCCGACCCTGTTTTTCATCAGTTCTAAATTCTCTTTCTGTTCCCCGCTCGCTAGATCTTGAAAATCGCTGTAAAGCCAGTCGGCCACCTGTCCGATCCCCCTAAGCGGCGCCTTTAAATCGTGCGAAACGCTGTAGGCAAAGCTGTCGAGCTCTTTGAACGCCTTTTCCAAATTTTGTTTCCCTTCCGCAAGCTCAATGTTAAGCAACTCCATTTTCTTTTTTTCCTCCTCAATGTCTTCCAAAATGTTGAGCGTCGCTCTCTGGGTTTGGCTTAATCGCTCTTGCTCAAGGCTGAAGTCCTCGAGAATATTGAGGATGGCTCGTTGAGATTCCACGAGGGTGGTTGTTTGATCCATGGCTATACAGATTCTCCAATTCTTTTCTTCAAGTCTGCGATTTCTTTTTTTAGTTCAACCATTTTTAATTCGCGACCCACCGTAATTCTCTGAAATTTCTCCAGTTCAGCCAATCTTTCCATCTCCACGGAGCGCTGTTTGGTGATCTCTGCCTCCGCATTCTTCTGATCCGTTATTAAAAAACGGACCGAGACATACTTCATTGGTTTTTTGTCAAGTCCCAAAATAGGAGCGATACTGGTGTCAACCCAGTAGTAAGAGCCGTCCTTGGCTTTATTTTTGATCTGGCCGCGCCAGACTTGGCCGGATGAAATCGTATTCCACAAGACCTTATAAAATTCTGGCGGATGAAATCCTGATTTTACAATTCTATGGTTCTGGCCAGCGAGTGGATTTTTTGAGACCGTTTCTATCGTTTGAACTCTGCCTCTAAAACTCAAAGTGGACTTGCGGATTTAGGGTTTTGATAAAAATCTTAATTTCATCCAACAACTCTTTTGAAATTTCCAAGGCTCTTTTTGCTTCTTCCTCATTACCCGTATCTTCCGAATCATAGAAAAACAGATTCCTCTTTTTTCGAAATTTATTAAACTGTCTGATCAAGTTGGCGTATTCATCTCCTAGAATTTTTCCTGTTAATTCTACAACCGTCCGATGCTGTGCCCCGTCAGCCGGCAAAAAACCATGAGCAAATAACAGAGCCCTCCCTCCTATTAACATGGCCTGATAAGCAATGGCGGCCCCCCATTCCGGATCGTACGCCAAGGTAAGTTTGGCCGTTTTCAAATCCTTATAAGCCCTTTTTAGTTGCTGCGAAATCTGTTCAAAATTTTGGGGTTGCTTTTTTAAATAACCCTTCTCTAAATACTGTTGAAATGGATTCATGGTTTACCCTTTAAAACAAGGAGGGCCGCATTCAAGATTTCCCTTAAAAAGGGGTTCTTCTGTTTTTTCTTCCTAACATATCCTCGAGGTGAATAAAACTTGGGATTTATCTCTCTTTGTATTTTTTTTTCTATTTTTTCCAGTTCCTCTAAAATGCCATCTTCTGCCTCTTGCTCCCCTACAAGGAGTAGATCAATGTCCGAATCACTTCTCATTTTATCCTTGGCGTACGAGCCAAAAATATAGGCGGTTTGCACTCTGGATTCCTTTTGAACCAACTCTCTAAGCAATGCTTCGACGCCAACCGTTTTTTGTATGATCTTGATGATCTCCTTTAAAAGTGGATATTGTTTGTTCAAAGAAACGAGTCTTTGGTTTCCCCGCATCCGGCTTTTTAGAATTCCTTCCTTTTCGAGGGAGTTTAGGGACTTTTGAAAGACACCGGGCTTCTTGTCCAAAATGCGGCCAATTTCATGAAGGTGGTATTCTCCGGCGGGGCCGGAGACAAAAAGCGCAAGCAAGGCTTGTTGGTTGGGGGAAAACATCGTTTTATATCCTTGTTGCATACAAATGTATGCCTTTGGGATATAGTTGTCAACCTGATTTGGGGAATAGGGGAAGGGGATTTTTTGAATTTACATCGGGGCAATGAACCCAAGAAAAAATTGAAGGGGTGAGACCATAGTGAGTGGCGAGGACCATGGCACAAATTAAGCTTCTTAAGCGAGTAGATTTTTTGGGATATAGTCTAAACCAACATGGATAAAAACCGTTCTACCTGAATCAGGCGGATAGGGTGGGCGGGAATTTTGCGATCGACGTCTTGCAGGGTCAGTTGAAAAGCGCTGGCCTTTGGGAACTGTTCAATCAAATTGCGCAGTGTGGGAGAAATAGTTGTCTCATTTGACTTACACTCGATTAGCCAAAATGGTTTATGGTCTCTCAAGACACAAAAATCGACCTCCTGTTTATCTTTGGTACGGATGTAGCGCAGCTCAAACAATCCCTTCCCGATATCTGTCCAGTAGTTGCAGGTTTTAAGCAGGTGAACCGCCACCACGTTTTCCAACCGTGCCCCGCTGTCTGCAATGCCCGTCCAATCCATGAGATATATCTTAGGCTCCTTGAGCAAACTGCGCGCGATTTTTTTGGAATAGGGAGGGATGGCAAAACAGATGAAGAGGCTTTGCAACACCGATATCCAGTCGCGCACAGTGGCATAGGCCACTTGCAAATCCTCTCGCAAGCTATTGACGGATAGCGGACTTGCCACACGGTCCGGCAAGAGTTCCACCAGAAGTTTTATTAATTCCACATCACGAATATTGCGGAAATCGCGGATGTCTTCCCGCACAAGCTGGTCCAACCGCAGTCGTGACCAACGCCCGGCCTTTTCTGCCGATCCGGAAAATAGCGGGTCAGGAAATCCGGAAAGCTGCATCAAGTCCTGTAGAGGAAAACGAATTGTGCGAGGTTCCATGTGATCGGGGTCCGGGGATGTTGCGGTATCTTCGGCTACGCTGAATGGGTGCAAGCGATAGGGGAGATAGCGGCCGAGTAAACTATCTCCCCCCTTTTTGAACAAATCGAGTCGCGCGCTGCCGGTGACAATGATGGGGACATCTTTACCAACGCGGTCGTACAATCCCTTGAGAGGGCGTTTCCAAAATCGGTATTTGTGGAGTTCATCCAAAACAATTGGACCCGGACCGGTCTCTTGCAAAATGGTGAGAGGATCCCGGATCCACTTTTTTTTGAACGGGGTTTCGTCCCAGTTAAAATAATTCTGTGGGGAGGCCAAAAGCCTCTTAGCAAGATGGGTTTTGCCCACCTGACGGGGCCCGGAAATAAAGGCCATTTTGCTCTCTTTTAGGGCGTCATCGCGAATTATGGGCGCTAAATAGCGTTCGGACATGTGTTTTACGTTATCAGCAAACTGATAAAAAGTCACGACTTTTTATCAGTTCTATCAAATATCCAAATTGCGGACGGTGAGGGCATTTTTCTCGATAAATTCGCGGCGGGGTTCGACTTGATCTCCCATGAGGATGGAAAAAATGGCGTCAGCTTCAACGGCATCTTCCACTTCTACTTTCAATAATCGGCGGCTTTCGGGATTGAGGGTCGTTTCCCAAAGTTGAGTCGGATTCATCTCTCCCAATCCTTTGTAGCGCTGGATATATTGTCCCTTTTTTCCCTCTTCCAAAATAGTGTTTTTGGCCTCCATCAAAGTGTCAAAAGTTTTTGAATCCCCATCATGGCTCAGAGAAAACGGGGCTTCACCGATATCATTAAACGCGACTCGCAGTTTTTTAAGTTCCATCACTTCGGGAGAAGCCAAAAATTCGGTATCGATGACGGTGCTTTTTGGAAAGCCGTTGTAATTTGTTTCGTAAACTACCTTGTGGCTCGAATGTTCCTTGTCTTCCAAAACCTCTACCTTAAAATCCGAGGCGTCGGGATTCTGTTTTTTATAATGGTCGGCGATTTTGTCGAGCTCGGCATCTAACTTTGCCTTTCCCTCCTTCAAAATTTTGGCGTCCAAATTTACAGCGGTCACCATGGCATCAACCACCCGCGGATCTCTGCGGGAGCGGATTAAGTCGAGAAGCGATGTGTAGCGAATAAGTCTCTTGGTTAATATCGACAATGGTTTTCCGGAAATTTCCTGAGCCCCTTTTCCTTTCGCCTTCAGCTTCATCCCCTCCACTCCCAAATCGATCAGATAGTCTTCGAGTGCCACATCATCCTTCAAATATTTTTCGCTCTTTCCTTTTTGTACGCGATAAAGTGGCGGCTGGCCGATGAAAAGATGGCCATTTTGAATGATGGTTGGCATCTGCCTGTAAAAGAAAGTTAAGAGGAGCGTCCGAATGTGAGAGCCGTCGACATCAGCATCGGCCAACAAAATGATCGAATGATAACGGAGTTTGGTAATGTCAAAATCTTGTTCGCCAATGGAAGTTCCCAAGGCCGTAATGAGTGTGCGGATTTCTTCAGAGGCGAGCATTTTATCGAAACGGGCTTTTTCGACATTCAAAATTTTTCCCTTGAGTGGAAGGATTGCCTGAAACCGCCGGTCACGCCCTGATTTTGCACTCCCGCCGGCACTATCGCCCTCAACGATATATAATTCGCTGTTTGCAGGGTCGCGCTCTTGGCAATCTGCTAATTTTCCGGGAAGGGCGCCTCCCTCCATGGCCGATTTTCTGCGCACCAAATTTCTCGCCTGACGGGCCGCCTCACGAGCCATGGCGGCTTCAATCACTTTGGAGACGATGCGTCTTGCCTCCGTCCCATTTTTTTCCAGATAGTCGGTCAATTTTTCATAAACAACCTGTTTGACGATTCCTTCAATTTCAGAATTGCCCAGTTTTCCTTTTGTCTGTCCTTCAAATTGCGGGTTGGGAAGTTTTATGGAGATAACGGCGGTCAATCCTTCGCGGATGTCTTCTCCTTCCGGCGTGCTCTTCAGTTTTTTGAGATGATCGTGGCTCTGGGCATATTGATTGAGGGCTCGCGTCAAAGAGGATTTCAACCCGGAGAGATGCGTGCCACCATCGCGCGTATTAATATTGTTCGCAAACGAAAAAATATTTTCCTGATAACCGTCGTTCCACTGCAGTGCTACTTCTACCACCACTTTGTCTTTGGTCGATTCAATATAGATCGGTTTGTGAGCTGGCGTTTTCCGTTTGTTCAAATATTCGACAAAGCTGACGATGCCACCATCGTATTGAAAAACATGTTCTTTGTCTTTTTCACGCTCATCGATGATCGTGATTTTTAAGCCGCGGTTTAAAAAAGAGAGTTCGCGCAGACGTTGGGAAAGGGTGTCAAAATTATAAACAAGATCGGTAAAAATTTGCGGATCGGATTTAAATGTCACTTTGGTCCCGGTCTTATCGCTTTTTCCAACCGCTTTTACGGGGGCTTCCGGAACGCCTCTCTTGTAATTTTGAGCATAGACATTTCCTTCGCGCCGAATTTCCAGTTTCAATGTTTCGGAAAGGGCATTAACACACGAGACGCCGACGCCGTGGAGGCCACCCGCCACTTTGTAGACACTCTGATCGAACTTGCCGCCGGCGTGAAGTTTCGTCATCACTACTTCGGCCGCCGAAACTTTTTCGGTGGCATGCATATCGGTTGGAATCCCGCGGCCATTATCGATTACGGTAATACTGTTGTCGATATGGATAAAAACATTCACCTCGCTGCAAAAACCGGCCAGAAATTCGTCACAACTGTTATCGACCACCTCATAAACAAGGTGATGAAGACCGGAAGTCCCCGTGGAGCCGATGTACATTGCCGGCCGTTTGCGCACCGCCTCAAGCCCCTCTAAAACCTTGATGGTCGAGGCATCATAGCGATGTCCCTTTCCCTCTTCTTTGGAGGTTTTTGGCGGAGGCGTCACCTCTTTTGTCTTCTTTGCCATCGTCGTCTCTGTTGCCATAAATGGTTTTGAATAGGGGCTCGCGTCGCCCCCTCCGTGGGCAAACCTATAATTGCTGTCGCGGCAGTTTGCCTTCGTCCGCTGGACGAAGTTTTCCTGCCTTGACCCCCCTTAATACTGCTTCGTAGCTAGTAAACACTTGATTTACAAAGCATTTAGACGACCGAACGTATCAAAAAAGCCTTAAAAAGTAAAGGGTTTTGAGCATCCTTTCTCCATATGCCATGCAGAAAAAGAATCTAAAACGCCTTTCGGAAAAAGGGTTGGAGAGGTCGCCGTTGCAAAAATCTGACCCTTATATTTTTTCAGAAAACTGAAAAAGAAGGCACTTCTGTTTTCATCGAGCTCACTGACCACATCGTCCAAAAGAAAAATGGGGTCTCTTCCCAAGACCTCCTGAAAAAATTGGATCTCGGATAGTTTCATGGCAAGTGTAAATGTCCGCATCTCTCCTTGGGAGCCGAACGCAACAATCGGATCTCCATTTAAAACACCCTTGAAATCGTCACGATGAGGTCCAACCAGTGTTGAAGCCCTCTCTAGTTCTTCTTCCCTCCTTTCCTCTTGAAGCGTTGCAAAATCTTCCGGCGTGACATTCGGTTTATAAACAAATTCCGCTTTTTTCTGCTCTGTGCCGACAATGGTATTATAATAAGCGGTTATCGATCTATTTAGCCTTTTTACCCATTCGGTTCTTTCCTGAATTAAAATGGTTCCATTATCCAACAACGGTTTTTCCCAAAAAACCATCTGATCTCTTTTTTGAGCAATCGATATATTTTCCTCTTTCAAAAGTTTGTTTCTCTGAACGAGGGCCCGTTTATAATCAGACAAGACTTTGGAATAATGGGGTATCCATTTGGATAAAAGAGAATCGATGTAAGCGCGCCTAGTCTCCGGAGAATCTTTCAACAATAAAATCTCTTCAGGGGCAAATAAAACAAGGGGCATGGAGGCGAACTGATTTGGACTCGCCCCCTTCCCATTTTTAAACATCCTCTTTTTTTCATTATTTAATTGGGCCGATCGCTCCTCCTCACCTAACGGGGTTTCTATATGCAACCGGACAATCGCTTCGTTTTGAGACCATTGGATGAGACCCCGAAAATCGGAAACTCGAAAGGAACGGCCAAAAGCCAAAAAATAGAGCGATTCGATGATATTGGTTTTGCCCTGGGCGTTTTGACCGACAAGGATATTGAATCGGGGATGAAAATCGAACACGATTTCAGAAATATTCCGAAAATGTTTAAGAGTTAACCGGCGCGCCTGCATTCTTTAGAGTCTCATCGGCATAATGACATGAGTGAAGCCACGGTCAAATTCTGACTGAATCAGACAGGGAGAAACCTCATCATTTAATTGTAAAACGACCTGTTCATCTTCCAAAACGCCCAATGCCTCCAGAAAATAGGCGGCATTAAAGCCGACAGCAAATGTGGCCCCCTTGTATTGAATCGGCAATTCCTCTTTAGCCTCCCCTAAATCAGGGTTATTAGCGCTGATTTCCAAAAGGCCGGGGCTCACCGAAAATTTGACACCCCGTGAGCGATCGGTCGTGACCACAGCGACTCTTCTTAAGGATTGTGTTAACGATTCCCTAGAAACCGATAAAACTCTCTTCTGTTTTTGGGGAATGACATGATTGTAAGGTGGAAACTGCCCGTCGATCAGGCGAACCATCAATTGTCTCTCCTCTTTTTCTACAATGGCCTGTTTATCCCCAACCCAAAAGTGGATATCTCCCTCTTTATCCTCCAAAAGTCTTTTTAGCTCCGCAACCCCTTTTCTTGGAAAAATGACCCCTTGAGTGAGCGGAACCTTGGTTTTGAGTTCCCGCTCACTCAACGAGAGCCTGTGTCCATCAGTAGCCACCAGCTTAAGGCATGTCTTCCCCTCTTTGGCCCCGGTTTCCAGAAAAATACCGTTTAAATTATAGCGTGCTTCATCGGTAGAAATGGCAAAATCGACTTTCTGAATCATCTCCATCAAAACATCGACCTCCAGATTGAACTCCTGCCCACCGCTTTTTTTGGGAAGGGCCGGATATTCGTTGGCATCCAATCCAACCAATTTGAATTGCGATTTAGCGCATTTGATTTCAAGCCAATGATTTGGAGCGGCTTTTAATTGTACAATTTGATTGGGGAGCTCTTTGACAATTTCATAGAGTCCGCGCGCCGGCACTGTAATTTTTCCGGGTTGGATGATTTCCGCTTTGATGGTGCCGATTACACCGACTTCTAAATCGGTTGCGGTGAGCGTTATGGTGCCCCCTTTTGCTTCGAGATGTACATTGGATAAAATAGGCATGGTTGTTTTGCGATCAACAACCGACTGAACCCATGCCAACCCGTCATTCAAAATATTTCTTTCAATTTTTATTTCCATAAGACTCTCCTCAAAAAGTTTTTCTCTTATTATTCTTAATAAATAAAAAAGTAGTAGTAGTAATAGGGGCTGTGGATTGAGGGATAAGTGGGATATCTATTCGTGATAATTCAAAAGAATTCATTTTGAAGTTTGTGAATAAAAATTTTCTTTCCAGATGTTATCAACCCTAGTTTAGTTTTGAGACTCTTGTCAACAGCAGATTCATGCTTTATCCACATTGGAGCGGGGATAAAAAGGTCAGCGGATACTCTGTTCCAAAACGGCGATATCGCTTTGAAGGGAAGAGTCTTTTTCAAGAAGCAGTTCAATTTTACGACAAGCATGAATAACCGTCGTGTGATCTTTCCCTCCAAATTTGTGACCGATCTCTGGGAAAGAGACCTTGAGATGTTTTTTGCAAAGGTACATGGCCACTTGTCGCGGGTGGGCGAAGTGTCGCATCCGGCGCGAGGATTTGAGATCGGTCATATTAATTTGATAATACTTCGCCACGACCTGTTGAATCCCCTCGATTGTGCAAGAAGAGATCAGCTCCTTGGCCGGAAATACATTTTTTAAGACCTCTTTGGTCAAATCGAGTGTGATTGGGGATTTTGTAAGAGAAGCAAAGGCATTCAGGCGGATTAAAGCCCCCTCCAACTCCCTTACATTGGATTTGATGTGACTGGCCAAAAACAGGGCAACCTCATTTAATAGAAGGATCTGATCGCTCTCCGCTTTTTTACGCAAGATAGCAATTCTTGTTTCCAAATCAGGGGGTTGGATATCGGCAATAAGCCCCCACTCGAAACGGGAACGGAGCCTTTCTTCGAGCCCTGGAATTTCTTTCGGAATTTTATCACTGGTGACGATAATTTGCCTTTGTGTTTCATAAAGGGCGTTGAATGTATGAAAAAATTCATCTTGGGTCGACTCCCTCCCTCCCAAAAACTGAATGTCATCGATCAAAAGCATGTCACAAGCTTCACGATATTTTTTTCTAAATTCTCCCATCTTTTCATGACGGATACCATTGATGAATTCATTCATGAATTTTTCGGAGCTGATATAAACAATTCTGAAATAAGGGTTCTTTTTAGAAACCTCGAGCCCCACCGCATTGAGAAGGTGTGTTTTTCCGAGCCCTACCCCGCCATAGAGAAAGAGGGGATTGTAGTGTCCGCCCGGGAGTTCCGCTACCGATTTGGCGGCAGCGTGAGCCAGCTGGTTACCGGCGCCCGGCACGAAACTTTCGAAGGTATATTTGGGATTTAAAGGGGGGAGTGTTTGGAACCGTTGCGGCGATGGAGATGAAACAGGAGTTTGGACCTCGTTTTCATGGTTTCCGTTTCCATTTCCATTATTTGATTCAGAAATTTTGATCTCTTCTTCCATGATCTCAAAGCGGACTTTGAGGGGTTCATTGGCAAGGGAGGAGACCTCTTTTTCAATCAGATCGAGATAGTAATCGGAGATCCAGTCGGCGATGAACCTATTTGGGACGGAAATGACAAAATGACCCCCCTTTTTTTGGGCTGTGGAGATTGGTTTAAACCAATTATTGAAATTGAGAGGGCTTATTTTGGACCTTAGCTGTGCTTTAAGGGGCCCCCAAAGGGGATCAGAAAGGTTATTCACTATGTTATCCACAACTGGGGATAAATCCATAAACGGAGCGCTCGCTTAAGTCCTTCGTTTCTTTCAAAACTCCAACCCTCTGCTCTTTAGCAAGTCGCATCTTAAGCACAAGAAAAAATTTTTTTAAATCGGTAAACCTTTGTCAATGAAGGGAAAAAAACTATTTGACAAAAAGAGACAAAAAGATTTTATAGCGAGCCTCATTGCAATCTGTGGAAAACTTTTGGGAAATAGCTCGTTTAATAAGGTGACACTTTAGAAACAAGGGCTAACCGTTATATTTATATATGAAGAGGACATATCAACCATCAAAAGTGCATCGGGCAAGGACTCACGGCTTTCGCAGAAGGATGAAAAGTGCGGGAGGGAGAGTTGTTTTGAAGCGCCGCCGCCAGAGAGGGCGTAAGCGTTTGGCTGTTTCTGTTTCCTAAAGTTCGGCAATGCCCTTATTTCCAAAATCGGCAAGAATTCTGAAAAAAAAGGATTTTGATGCCTTTTATGGGGCCTCCCAGTCGAAAGGAAACCGTTATTTTGTGATCCGCTCGATGGCAAAGGAAAAAAGACGCTTAGGGATTGTTATTTCAAAAAAAGTGGCCAAGGCCTATAAGAGAAACCTGATTAAGAGAATTATTCGTGAAGCATTTAGGCTCTCACCCGACGACTTCCCCAAGGGGGATATTCTGGTGATTGCAAAACCTGTGGCCGGGAATTTAAAAAGGGAAGAGATCAGAAGATGTTTGAGCGACTGTTTGAAAAAATAATCGGTTTATATCAAATTTTTTTATCCCCATGGCTTGGGGGTTGTTGCCGTTTTCATCCGACCTGTTCGGAATACGCCCGGCTGACGCTCAAAAAACACCATTTGAGGGAGGCCTTTTTTTTATCCTTTAAAAGAATTTTGAAATGTCATCCCTATCATCCGGGAGGAATTGATTTGCCATGATATGGAAGGAGTTTAAAGCATGAAGAGCGAATATAGAGGCCTGTTGGCCGCCGGTTTAAGCATCGGAGTCTTGATTTTGTGGTATGCCTTTGTAGCGCCGTCTCCTAAGCAGATGCCGGCACCACAAGTCTCCCCAACAACGATTCAAGAACCGCAGAAAACGGCTCCCCAAACAGCCTTGCCTGAAACAAAAATTCGGGAGGAGGGAGAAACCGTTTTGCTTTCTAATGAATCGGTTGCTCTGCAGATCGATACGCTCGGCGGCGTTGTTAAAGGTTGGGAACTGAAAAAATTCTCAAGAAATGGAAAAAATCCGAGGCCAGTGACGTTGGCAGAGGTGCAAGGGGGCATTCTCGATCTCGAATTTCGGAATGCCAATTTTAAAATATCAAAGGTCCTCCCCTTTCGAGTGACTCAAAAAACGGAAAATAGCGTCACACTTATTTTTACAAAGGGGAATATTTCTGTTTTCAAAAAGATCGTTTTAGAACCGAACTCCTACCAGCTTAAAGTCGAGTATGAATTCGCAAATCATTCCAGGGAGACGCTGGCTTTTGCCCCGGTCTTAAATTGGGGAAAAATTCCTTATGAGGAGAGTCCTCAAAGGGGGGTCTTATTTTTTAAAAGCCCGCCTGACAAGTGGCATCCGGTCTATTCGCTTAACGGTTCTTTAGTCTCTGTTCCGTATGAAAAAGTTTCCATGTCAGAAACCGTCGCAGGGAGTGTCGGTTGGGTTGGCGCGGAGAGTCGTTATTTTATCGGAGGCATTGTCCCGGTTGGAAAAGAGGCGAGTCAGGTTGAAATGGGCCAATATGCCCTTCATTCCAATGAACCCTTCTTTTTTACAAAGCTGATTTTTTCTCCTGTTCAGGTGTTGCCCGGCGAGAAATGGAGCCAAAAGTTGAATGTCTATGGAGGACCGAAAGATTTAAATAATTTGAAGGCGTTGGGTTCTAATTTTGACAAGGCGATCGGCTATGGATGGATCACGGTGGTTGCGGTTCCGATCCTTTTCCTTTTGCAGCTTTTCTATAAGGTTGTTCACAACTACGGCATTGCCATTATTTTACTGACCCTCTTCATCAAACTTTTGTTAAATCCGATTAATAAAAAATCGCTGAAATCAATGAAGGCGATGCAAGAGTTGCAGCCAAAAATTAAAGAGCTCCGGGCAAAATATGGAAAAGACCAGCAGCGTCTCAACATGGAGACGATGCAGCTGTTCAAGGCTCATAAAGTCAATCCGATGGGGGGTTGTCTTCCGATGTTGCTCCAATTTCCGATTTATATCGCACTGTATCAGGTTCTGTGGAATTCGGTGGAACTCTATCATGCCCCGTTTTTCGGATTTTATAAAGATCTCTCATCACCCGACCCCTTCTTCATCGTCCCCGTTTTGTTAGGGGTAACGATGTTTTTTCAAACGAAAATGACGCCGAACCCCTCCGCCGATCCGACACAGCAAAAGATGATGTTGATTATGCCGCTGATGTTTTGCGGGCTCATGGTTTTTCTGCCGGTCGGCCTCGGACTCTACATTTTTGTCAATACGCTGATGACCATCACGCAACAGTGGATGTACAATAAGGGGATTCGATTCAGAGATCTGCTTACGGGGCGGGCGCTAAGTAGATCATAGCCGCGCCCGTGGCGGCGTTTTTCCATTCATCTGAATAGTTGTCGAAGACAACATCGAGAGTCAATTTATCGCCATTTGCAATTTTTTTCCCTGCAATATCGATGAAAGGATTTGGAGAGAGATTGATGATCTGGTGTTCCGCATCAAACTCCGCTTCGGCGCGCCAAAATGGGACCAGTGTTATTTGCCCGCCGGCTTGGTGCGTCAGGGCAACGGAAACCCCATAGTCTGACAAAACACCGTTCGCTACAACCAAATTTCCCCCCTTTGCGACGGTGACTGTTTCTGTTTTTGGGAGAAATTTCCCCGGCTCCAGTGAGATCGGTTTATATTCGCAAGGATCGGTGTCGATCAGAATAGTTTTTAGATCATGGTAACCGACGGTTTTATCTATCGGGATCGTGGTCAATTCAAAGGCAAAAGTGACATCGACATAATCTTGACCCGTCTTATTTTGAAAAACCACTTTGGCCTCCAGCGGGTCTTCGGGGAGAAGCGGGTACCCAAAACCTTCCGGAAGTTCCACCTTGGTCAGTGTAGAAGTGGCAACAGCAAAGGGATTGCCGGCAGCGCTACTGGCACAGACCGGATTTTCATCATGCTTGTTCGAAAGAATCGCTTTGTGTAAGAGGCGTCCCGGAAGTTCCCTGCCGTTGGCATCCAAAATTTTCGGTTCGAAAGCAATTACCCACACTGGCTCTGAGACTTGAAAATTCAACTTCACCGGTTTTTCTGCCATCTCTTCCGCATCTTCGCCTGCCAATAGATTGACAGGACCAACGTGATAGATCAGCTTTTGTACAGAGACCTTTGGTTGGAAACTTTCGGCATTATTCGTGGTGGCGGCCGGAGAATTTGATGAAATGGGGGTTGCATCGGCCCCCAGCAATTCCGGAGCCCCCCCTTTTTGAGAACAACCGGCCAAGGCCAACATTCCCAATGCAAACCCGAAAATCCCAAAACTTTTAATTTTTAGATATTTAGAAAACATGATGTCTTAATTCAAGCTGAACCATAGGAGATGATTTAGGAAATGCCAATACGCGCTGCGCCAGACATTTAACGCATTGCATCCTCTATTGACAGGAGGGGGTCGAAAAAACTAGATGTGCCGGTGTGAATAATATGAAAACAATTGCAGCCATAGCCACTCCACATGGGATAGGTGGGATAGGAGTGATACGCCTTTCCGGTCCTTGGTCAAAAGAGGTGTTGAAAAAGGTGTGGAAAAGTCCCGCAATAAGTGTGGATAATTTTGCAACTCATCGTCTTTATTATGGAAATTTTATTGATCCCCAATCCGGCGAAAGGATCGATTTAGGACTTGCTGTTTGGATGAAGGCCCCCCATTCTTATACCGGCGAAGATGTCGTCGAGCTTCAGGGGCATGGAAGCCCCCTCCTCTTAGAAAAAATTTTGAACTCTTGTCTCGATGCCGGGGCCCATTTGGCGGAGCCGGGTGAATTTACAAAAAGGGCCTACCTCAATGGCAAGCTCGATTTGGCCCAAGCCGAAGCGGTCTCCGATATTATTTCGGCATCGAGTGAAATGGCGCTGATACAGGCCAGAGAACATTTATCAGGGAGCCTTTCCAAAAAAATTGAAGGGTACCAATCGGAACTGGTTAAACTTCGGGCCTTCGTCGAGGCCTCGATCGATTTTCCGGAAGAAGATATTGAGCTAATTCAAAAAGAAGGGATTTTAAAACGTCTCCAACCGATTCAAATCGGACTGCAAGAGTTGTTAAATACTTATGAAGAAGGAAAAATCTATCGCGAAGGGCTTTCCGTTGCTTTAGTGGGGCGACCGAATGTCGGCAAATCGAGTCTCTTGAATGCCTTGGTCGGAAAAGAGAGGGCAATCGTTCATGCTCAACCGGGGACGACAAGGGATGTTATCGAAGAACTTTGCCAGTTTGGCGGCATCTCTTTTCGATTGTCAGATACGGCGGGCCTTCGGATCACCTCTAATGAGGTAGAGGCGATCGGTGTTTCAAAAAGCAGGGAACTTTTGACTCAAGCAGATCTGATTTTGTCTATTTTCGATCTCTCAGAACCTCTTTTGGCTGAAGATATTGATTTTTTATCACTCCTCAATCTTTCAAAAACGATTTTTTGTCTCAATAAAATGGATTTGAAACCGGCTTGGGATTTTGAGACGTTGGTCATTCCTCAATATAAAGAGAATATTGTTATTCTTTCGGCCATTCAGGGGACTGGAATTGAAAAATTACGAGATTTTATGGTCGTTTTTGCCAAAAAAGGTCAAAAAACAGAAAATTCAGGTGTCAGAATTGCAAAACTGAGGCATAAAGAGGCTGTTGAATCGGCCCTTTCAGAATTACAAGGGGCCAATCGGGCCCTAAATGAGGCATCGCCGGTAGAGTTTGTAGCCTTTCATTTAAAAAAATCTCATGAATATTTGGGGGCTATTACAGGGGCCGACATCGGCGAAGACCTATTGAATAAGATTTTTTCCGAATTTTGCATCGGCAAATAACATTTTTCTTGCAAAAAACGTTGAGAAGAGTAGAACGTCCCCGGCTTTGAAGTTGTATACAGATTTCCAAATACTTCTTTATTTTTAGCCCTTT
The DNA here is from genome assembly GCA_023265595.1 of Deltaproteobacteria bacterium. Lineage (GTDB taxonomy): Bacteria > UBA10199 > UBA10199 > SPLOWO2-01-44-7 > SPLOWO2-01-44-7 > JAHFSU01. Next base: position 5,125 of record JAHFSU010000016.1, on the reverse strand, counting down.
TCAAATCGGAGGTTTCTATGTCGGGTGAAGGAATGTCTGTGGTAAGTGCTGCTTTGAGCATAGCGCCCACAAATACAATGGCAGTGACAGCACCGTTAAGCGGAGCGCCTGTGATGCGGGATGTAGTTTTCACAGCTGAGCTAGATCCAGCCACAAGGCTCGCCAATTTGGGATGGTTGGTTGATGCAGAACATACCGACCCAAGCGCAAAGTGGCTTGCCGTAAGATTGCACAGGGCAGTTAGAACTGCCGGCGAGAAAGATCGTAAAAGCATAAGCAAAGCATTGGCTGTATTAGATCAGAGGATAGAAGGGGCGAGGAGAGTATGGGAGCGGGTAAATGAAGAGAGGCTGGGACTTCTTGCAATGGCTGCTTCGGGTATTCTTTTTAATTCTGGTCATTCTGATCCAAGAACAGAGGTCGCCCTATCCGTTGGAAGAATGGTGTACGAAGATATTCATTTAGCAACAGTTGCAGTCCGTCATGAATTGCTTGGAACGGTGGGACCCTGCCCTTTGGAGGAGACACGCGATGTTTTACATCTGGCATTAGCTCATCTGCATGCGTGCGCGGAAGAGCTGGAACCTGCCGTGAGAGATATATTGAGCGAAGCGGCGGAGAGGGCCCCCAATTTGGCATTTTTAAGAATGAGCCTTTGGTTTGACAAGTGGCTGACCCGCTTAGCCAGCCGGTTTCCTAGAACTTCATCAGGGCTTGACTTCTTGTTTAAGTAAGGGGCTTGTGTTAGGTCAACCCGGTGTTTGCTTATCCAAAAATTTTTGATGTGATTGTGGTGGGGGCAGGCCACGCCGGCTGTGAAGCGGCTTTGGCCGCAGCCCGAATGGGGTGTGACACCCTTGTTTTATCCGGTAATCTCGATACGATTGGCCACATGAGTTGCAATCCGGCCATCGGCGGTTTGGCCAAAGGACATCTCGTCAAAGAGATCGATGCCTTGGGTGGTGAGATGGCCAAAACGACCGATGCCACCGGCATTCAATTTCGAAGACTCAACGCCAGCAAAGGACCGGCCGTTCAGGCGACGCGGGCCCAGTGCGATCGGCATCTCTACAAAGACAAAATGAAGGAGGTTTTGGAAAATAGTCCCAACCTTACGATCAAACAGGCCCTCATTGAAAAGCTGGTTGTCAAAAATGGGGTGATCAAAGGGGTTGTCTCAAAAATTGAGGAATGTTTTTTGGGGAAAACGGTTATTTTAACGACGGGGACTTTTTTGGGCGGTCTCATGCATTTTGGTTTGAAGAATGCGGAAGGGGGGCGTTCCGGAGATTTTGCGGCGAAAGGACTTTCTCAATCTCTTGTGGAACAAGGTTTTAAATTGCGGCGCCTCAAAACGGGAACGGTTCCGAGACTCGACGCCAAGACAGTCGATTTTTCTTCTCTCGAAGTCCAGTGGGGCGATGATCCCCCTCCCCTCTTTTCTTTTTCAGCGACGGAAGTCAAACTGCCGCAACGTCCTTGTCACATCACATACACTTCAGAAAAAACGCACGCGATCATCAAGGCCAATTTGCATCGTTCACCGATGTATTGCGGCGTGATTGAGGGAATCGGTCCTCGTTATTGTCCCTCGATCGAAGACAAGGTCGTCCGCTTTGCCGATAAAGAGCGTCATCAGATTTTTTTGGAGCCCGAGGGATTAAAGACAAAAGAGATCTATGTGAATGGGATGTCGACTTCTCTTCCGGTCGATGTGCAGATGGCAATGCTGCGAACGCTTCCCGGCCTTGAACATTGCGAAATCATGCGCCCCGGTTATGCGGTTGAATATGATGCAATCCCGCCGACAGAGCTTTATCCCACTTTGGAGACAAAAAAAATTGCGGGACTTTTTCATGCGGGGCAAATTAATGGAACCTCCGGTTATGAAGAAGCGGCGGCGCAAGGGTTGATGGCAGGCATTAATGCCGCCCTCAAAGTGAAAGGGGAAAATCCTTTGGTGTTGGATCGCTCGCAGGCCTATATTGGCGTGATGATCGATGATTTAGTCACAAAGGGGACTGAAGAGCCCTACCGGATGTTTACCTCCCGCGCCGAGTATCGATTGCTGCTTCGCGAAGATAACGCCGATTTGAGACTCCGCAAAATGGGAAGAGAGCTGGGTCTTGTCGGTGATGAAGATTGGAAAAATTTTCAAACCAAAAAACAATCGGTTGAAAAATGGCTCGAGCGATTGAGTGTTAAAATGTTGACGCCGAATTCCCATGTAAATCAAAAGCTAAATGATATCGGCACGACTCCGATTAAAAAACCGACCTCTCTGGCTGAATTGATCAAACGACCCGAGTTGAGTCTGGCAACGGTTTTGAAACAGTTCGATCCCGATTTTGAAACCCTTCTACCCAAAGTATCCGAACAGACCGAAATCCAGATTAAATATGAAGGTTACATCGCTTCACAAGAAGAAGATATTGCATGGTTTAAAAAACTCGAATCGGTTTTAATCCCGAGCCATTTTATTTTTGAGGGGATTTCCGGCCTCTCCAAAGAGGTGGTTGAAAAATTGACACGAATAAAACCTTTAAATTTGGGACAAGCCGTCCGTATTTCCGGAATAACCCCCGCGGCCATCTCCATTTTGATGGTTTACTTGCGCCGCGAAAAAGCTAAAAATAAGGCCGCATGAAAAGATGGATTCCGGCCTTCGCCGGGATGACAATTTTAATCTCAATTTGCCTGCACGCCTTTGCGGCCACCGGTGTTGTGGTGGAACAAAGTGGCGGGCTCTATTTTGTCACGCCGAAAGGTCAAAAAATTATTCCAAAGATGGGCGACGAATTTTACGATGGTTATCAAATCTACAATACAAAGAACCGTGCATTTTTACTTCTGTTTTATGGCGAGTTGATTGAGTTAAAAACCGGACAAAATTTTCAGGTGGAAAAAAATTCGGTCAAACCGAAACCGTATTTTCCGCCGCCGTATACTGCTTTGGAAGACGCCATCAACGTAGCCAAAATGGGGCCGGTCGGAATTAAGGCCCCTTTAAATGCAAATCCACCGAAAGGGGGAATGGAAGGCCTCTACCCGATCTATGGGAATATTCTCCCCTCTCCCCAAATTAATTTTCAATGGACGGGAAAAGATGTTTTAGGAAAAAAGCCTACCTTTTTCTTTTTCGAAGAGGCAAAAGAGCCAAAGTATAAAACATTTCCCATTTCTAAAAAAACGAAGAGTTTAGCAATTGCTTCCCAAGAATTGGGTCTTCAAGAAGGAAAGACATATCATTGGTTTTTGGGGCGCCTTGAAAAGTGGCCCAAGGCCCAATCACAAGTTTTTACTTTTCAAATTTTATCGCAAAATGATCAGAAACAGTTAAACAAAGATCTCAAAAATATCGCTTCATTGGGACTTTCTACAAAAGAGGGAGAAAATTTCTTAAAGGCGAACCTTTTTTATCACTATCAAATGTTCGATGATATGATAAATCTGCTGAAACCGATGTATCAAAAAAGGACTTCAAGGGGTTTTAGGAGGCTTCTCTATTTGGGTTATGTGAGATTGGGGCGGTATGCCATGGCTAAAAGATATGAAGAAAAAAATTGAGGTGACATTTTGGGGGGTCCGCGGTTCGATAGCGACGCACAAGCTCGACCGGTCTCGCTACGGGGGACACACGGCCTGCGCCTCCATTTTTGATGGGGAGCAATATTTTGTCTGCGATGCGGGCACCGGCATCCGTTTTTTAGGACAACGCCTTTTGCGTAAAAAAAATCCGATCGCTCTTTTTCTTTCACACCTTCATTGGGACCATATTTTCGGACTCCCCTTTTTTGAGCCGCTCTACCAGAAAAAAAGAAAAATCGTTTTAGCCGGGCCTCAAAGCCGCGGACTCACTTTTAAAAAGGCGCTCAATACCATTATGAGACCCCCCTTTTTTCCGATCGGTCCGGTCGAATGGAATTCGCATGTCCACTGGATGAATTTGAAACCGAAGAAAATGAAATTGGGTAACGTGAGAATCGAATGTCGGTGGGTTAGACACACCGACCCGACGTTGGGGTATAAATTTATTTTTTCGGCGGACAAAAAAATTATTTATGTTTCCGATCAGGAATTGAAAAAAAATGATCCCCAATTTTTAAAATGGATTCAGGGTGCTGATCTTCTGATTCACGATGCCCAATATGATCCAAAAAAATACGCCAAATATAAAGGATGGGGACACAGCTCTTTTGAGGATGTCCTCAGATTGGCCATAAAAGCGAAAGTTAAAAAACTGGTTTTGTTTCATCATGATCCGGACTCGACTGATCCCCTGCTCCAAAGGAGAGCTGACTGGTGCCAAAAATTTCTCAAAAAAAATAGGAGTTCCACAAAATGTCTTTTGGCCAAAGAAGGATTGACCCTTCGCATTTGAAACCTGAGTTTCAAAAATTTTCGGAACTTTTAAAAAAGTGGAATAAAACCTATAACCTCACCGCAATCACAGACGACAAATCCATTGCCATCAAGCATTTTGAAGACTCTCTTGCTCCCCTCCATTTTTTGCCGTCACAGGCAAGGATTTTGGATTTGGGATGCGGTGCCGGATTTCCGGGGATTCCGTTGAAAATTGAAAATTCCGATCTTGAAGTAATTCTGCTCGATTCAGTGAAAAAGAAAATTGCTTTTTGTGAAGCGGTCATTCGGGAATTGAAATTACAAAATATCTTGGCCGTTTGCGGGAGGGCTGAAGATTCTGAAATAATCAAAAAACTTGGGTGTTTTGATGCGGTGATTTCAAGGGCCACCTTTTCCATCACCACATTTTTAAAACTAGCAAAACCCTTTTTAAAAAAAGATGCCAAAGTGATCATGATGAAAGGGCCGGAATGGATGAGAGAGGAAAAACCGAATGATGCCGAATGGAAATTGGATAAAATTTTCGATTATGAATTAACGGAAAATCTGGGAAGAAGAAGTCTGCTCATTTTTAAGAGCAACTTTGCCCCTCTGTAAAAAGAGTTTCTATATTTTTCTCGACACCATCGATAATAATTTTTCCGGAGTTTTGGTAACTACTGTAGCTATAGGGATTGCCATTTATTTTTAACAGGGCATCGAGCGCCACTTCAAAATCTTTAGATTCTGTAATGTAGAGAAGGGTCTGTGGGTTGTCTAA
>JAHFSU010000065.1 GCA_023265595.1 Deltaproteobacteria bacterium | reverse complement strand
GATGTCGCGGCCGCGGTTGGCGCGCACATTCGTTTGAATGCCGGCGTGATATAAAATTCAATTTTTAAATTTTCTTAAAGCCGCTTTGCGAATCATCTGTTTAATTTGTTCCGGTTCATAGTCATAACTTCCATTCCCCACATCGGATATAACCTTCAGGAGTTTTTCATCCAACACATATTTTTTCCCATTCCATTCCCATGCCTGATTAAACCAGGACGCGCCGCTGCCGACGCTGGGGACTGCCATGACAATCTCAATCTTGCCATCTTGATCAATATCCTCGCACCAGATTGCCTGCGGCCCTCCCACCGTTCCAAATGTTCCCAGTCTGACAAATCCCTCTTGAGGCGTGCTTTCCCGATAATAGCTTCCTATTATTTCTTTCAGTTTTCGCTCCTTCATACTTTGGCTTGAATAGTCATAGGAGATGACCATCAACAGTTTGGGGTCCACTTCTGTTTGGCACGTGGCAACTGATTCCACTTTGATCCCTTTGTTTGTAAAATATTTCCTGATTATTTTCTTTTCGTCTTTGGTCAGTTTGGCGCTATCTATACCAGCGTAAGACGAGAAAGGAAAAAAGAAAAACAAGAAACTTAAAAAGGCGAAAACCCTAAAGAGACCTTTTTTCATTGTAAACCCCCTTGTGTATTTTTATCTTCATAAAAGCAGCCTACAAAACAATTTGGTAGTGGTACAGTTTGAAATGCCATCCCCGCGAAAGCGGGGATCTATGGATTCCTGCTTCCGCAGGAATGACAGGCTGTACCACTACCAACAATTCATAAAGTTTCAATGATTTCTTTTCCCCCTCACCCCAACCCTCTCCCACAAGGGGAGAGGGAATTTTGAAATACGTTCTAGGCCGCCAGCTGGCCGCAGGCGGCGAGGATGTCGCGGCCGCGGTTGGCGCGAACGTTGGTCTGGATGCCGGCGTGATATAAAATATCGACCCACTGTTTGATGGTATTGTTATCGGAGGGCTGGTAATCGACTGTGGGAAAGGGATTGAACGGAATCAAATTGACCTTGGAGGGGATCCCCGCCAAAAGCTGCACCAATTCTTTGCAAAGTTCCAACGAATCGTTCACCTTTTTCAGCATCACATATTCAAAAGTGACCCTATTTCGAGGACCCTTCGAATGGAGGCGACAAAACTCCATTAATTGTTCCAGCGGATAGCGTTTGTTGATCGGCATTAATTGATCTCGCAAAGCATTGTTAGGGGCATGGAGAGAAATAGCCAGATGAACATTCGATTGCTTCACAAACTCAAACATTTTTGGAACGAGCCCCGCTGTCGAGACGGTTATTTTGCGTCGGGAAAAATTGAATAGCTTTTGATCCTGCAAAATTTCAAGCGAGGAAACCAAGGCCGGAATATTGGCCATCGGCTCCCCCATCCCCATAAAAACAAGATTCGTTATTGTCTCTTCGGGAAAACAATTTTGCACCGCCAACACCTGTTCCAAAATTTCGCCTTGAGTGAGATTGCGCAGGAGCCCCATCTGACCGGTGCGGCAAAAAGTGCAATCCATGGCACAGCCGACCTGCGTGGAGAGGCAGATGGTCTTGCGACCCGACTCTGCGGGGATGTAAACGGCCTCAATCTTTTTGCCGTCAGCCAATTCAAACAGAAAAAGACAAGTTCCATCGCTGGAGTTTTTGATATCGAGAACTTTTGTGGAGGCGATTTGAAAATGCTCCGCCAATTTTTGCCGGTTCTCTGCTGAAAGATTCGTCATCTCTTCAAAAGAGGTCGCCCGTTTTTGATAGAGCCACTGCAAAACCTGCGTTGCCGCAAATGATTTGAGGCCAAGCGTTGCCAGTTCCCCTTTCAAAGCAGATCGACTAAAATTGGTAATAACCGGTTTCATGATGTCACAGCTAGGTTATCGCGACAGCCTTTTCGAGGGCCTTGGAATCGTAGCGGGCTTTTTTTCTCTTTTCGACAATAGAATGATAGGCCAAAAAGACGATGGCGCCGACAATCAAAAAAAGACCGGTCAACTCACTCGCAGGGGGAAACTTGGAACCATAAAAAATGGCCAGCAGATAGGTTGCCACCACGCCGGCCAACACGCTGGATACGCGACTTGCAGGAACCGTAAACGTATTTTCTCTTCGATCCAGAAACACAAGCGTCCCGAACAATCCGGTTCCGTAGGAAAAAACGCCAATGGCAAAAGCATACCAAAAATAACCGTTGAGAGAATAATGAATCATCCCAGACCAGACCTGCCCCGGAATGCTTGTGGGGTCCATGGTAGAACCGATCAAACCGGTGACCATGATGATCCCCCAAAAAGTAGGATTGGCCACCATCTGCTCTTCCGTGAAGAAACGCCTCTTCTCATCCGCATCGGTACTCTTCGCCCAGTTGCTCATGAAGAAAAATCTTAAAAAATAACTTCCCAGATAGCAGGCGATGTTGATGATAACGACGATGGTTAAAGTCATCCCCGCTTTTCCGGAAAAGGTGACAAACAAAGCGGCCAAACTCAAACCAGCCGCGATCCATGAGGGCCAAAAAATTTTTCTTTTTCTTTTGACGGCAATCACATCAACGATGGGGGCGATGACCAGCGTGCCACCGCGCATGAGAAGCATGGCAAAAACAATACTCACTCCTTCAAAGGTATAAGCCAGCGTGGTAGTGATGATGACTCCCGCGGTGCACAACCCGGAAATAAAAGTGATCCAGCGAGGGGTCGGGATAGAAACCCCAAAAATTTTAGTGTGTGAGCTGTATTTCCACCAACCCGCAAGAGTCAGGTAGAGATACATCGAAAGAAAAGTAGCGGTCCCCACCACCGGCAAAATTTCAAAACCGGTAAACCCCTTGCCGTTCATCCCGCTAAGCAAACCGCTCGTAATCATCTTGGTCAACATGGAATAAGGAATGTACGAGGCAAAATAGCCGAAACAGAATGCAAAAATACCGAGTGAGAGCAAATGACGATGCATTTTTTTGATCATGGCTTTTACTCCTGTTTGTTGGTGGTAAGCGTCATTAGTTGATCCAAAGCCGATTTGTAGCGCCCTGCCAGTTGCGGATTATCCAGTTTCAACTCCGGCTCGTTATTCATTGTGACAAACGGAATTTTGAAATTATTCACTGTCAAATAACCTTTGGACTGGTTGGAGGTGAGTGAAACCCAATCGATCTCTTTGCCGAAACGAACCATATCTTCCTCAGGGACTTTATGCGCAAGAACGGAATGCTTCAATTTTGCCTGATAGCGCGCTTCATTGCGGCGGCATGCCTCTTCATAAGAGGTCATAATAAACAAAATGGCGGCGTTTTTTAAAATTTCGGGAGACAATTTGTTCAAGGCATATTTGTAGCCTCCATCCCCTGCCCCGCGCGAAAATTCGACAAAGGTGGTGGCGTCTTTAGGCTGTTTGGGAAATGCCTCGCCAAATTTTGCGAGACAGAAATCCAAAACAGAACGGTCGGTCATCACATAGGCATGGTCGATTTTTTTGGAATAGAGGCGTCGGTGCCCGGAGGCTTCCCAAAGATCGTCTTCCACAAATTTTTGCCAGAGCCAGACAAAATCATCCAATTCTGCAATGGCGCCGACATGAAAACGCTCCAGGCGATCCACCTCCGGCAGCTTTTTCATGAAGTCGATAAATTCCGATTTCCCGCTGGCAGGCCGGCCCAGCAAAATGAGAGTCTTAAACTTTTGCACGTTCGAGCTCCATGAGCTTTGTGAGCGCTTTGCCATAGCGTTGATCTAATAAAACGGGATCGGTTAATTCCGGTTCGTTGTCCATGGTGACGAAGGGGATTTGGATATTGCCGACGGTGAGAAAGCCGCTCGGCCGGTTTTGCGTCAGCTCCAGCCAATCGTGCGTCTGATAAAAAGTCTGCATCGTTTCATCCGGCACTTTGTGGGCCAAAATACTGTGCTGTAATTTTTCCTGATAGCGCGCATTGTTGCGGCGGCACGACTCCTGATAAGAAACCAAAACAAAAAGAATCGCCGCCTCTTTTAGAATTTCCGGCGAGAGCTGATGCAGGGCTTTTTTATAGGCATTCTCTCCCCCGCGCGCGAACTCGATGAATAACGTCCCCTCTTTGTATGCCTGATATTCGGCGTTGAATTTGGCCATGCAAAAATCAAACAACGGCCAACCCTCTTTCCCCATGCCCGGATTGTCGCCGCCGAAAGAAAAACGGCGGGGATAACCCGCCTTTTCCCAAACGTTATCCTCTAAAAATTTTTCCCAAATCCAAGGAAAATCATCCATCTCTTTGAACTCGCCGATATGGTATTTTGCCGCGCGCTCGGCATCAGAAACGGTCTTCATAAAATCAATAAACTCCGACTTGCCGCTGGCAGGCCGACCTAAAAGCAAAATATTTTTAAAAAGCTGCGTCATTTTTATACCTTCTTTTTACTGCAGCCCAAAGGCGGCGGGTGACGCATCACTATTCTTATCCGGATCATCGGCAAAAAGGGTTTTATCAAAAAACGGACCGCAGATGGAACGGGAACTCTTGTGATGTGTTCCATCCGGAATTTCCGGTTCCAGTTGTGCGTATAAACGTAGCCCATAATCCATATGTCCAGAGACCTTATTGGGTTCTTGTTTCGCTTTCAGAAAAAACCCTGTGACAATACGACTAATAGGATTTTTTCTTTTTTTAGAATCTTCGAATTTGTTTCCGATCGTAAACTCTTTCCCACAGGCCTGAATAGTGCGTACGACCCTTAAATCGACAAACTCATCTTTGGTTCGTACTTTAGCAACGGTAATAACCGGGTCGCTATATGTGTGAGCCCCATACGCTATCGTTTTATAAGCCCACCGCCACTCAACCGTATCCGGATATCCATCCTGATTAAAATCGGGTGTCCCCACTGGAATTTTATTCTGAACCGCTCCGGCACCTTCTCCCATAAAGTCTCCTTTTTTGTTAGACCGGTTGGTAATGATGTATCACTGGGCCAATCCGATCGGAAAATTATTATTGTCGCTATCCTCGATAGAAAACGTCCTATCAAAAAACGGGCCGCAAATCGTACGGGAACTGCGCCTATGAGTATCGTCGGGAACCTCCGGTGCCAACTGCATATATAATCTCAAACTGTAGCCCATATTTCCCGAAGCCGGATCTTTTTCCTTTTTTTTCCTAATTTTAACAAAGAATTCAGTCAACCTGCGCGTGATGGGAGATTTACTCTCTGCAGTGTCCGGGAACAGCTTGCCCACTTTATATTCGGTGCCACAAGCCTGAAGACTTTGCACTTTTTTCAAACTAACAGGGTCACCACCCTCTTTCTGCCCCAACTTGGCCGAGGTAACAACGGGTCTGACAGAAGATATTCCAATCCAGTTGGAGTTCTCGACCCATCGCAATCCAACATGATCAACAATGCCATCACCATTGAAGTCGATCACGACTTGAGACGGACTCTGCGGCTTGCCCTGCACGGCTCCTTCTCCCATGGAATCCTCCTTTGTTGTGTTGGGGCATTGCTATGATAAGGCATGTTGTGAGTCAACGACGGAATACACTTTTTGGAATTATTAATTAGGAATTGTGGATAACTTTTATTGCTGGAAGAAATAGTCGA
>JAHFSU010000064.1 GCA_023265595.1 Deltaproteobacteria bacterium | reverse complement strand
ATCAGTTTCGATTATGGACTCCGAGATATGACTGTGGCAACTATCCAAAAAATTGGCCCACCCCTTTCTATCATGGCGAAAAAAGAATTGGCCATTTGGTATCGAGAGCCAGAAGCACAATGGGCCCTAGCCGCAATGGGGCCTAAAGAGGCTATCCCCGCTTTGCTTCCCTTTGCCGCTTCTGAAAGCATATTTGGTCACACTCCGAATATATATGTTGCAAGAATAATCCAACCGATGATGCCTGAGGGGACACGATATGTTGTGGAGGGATTGATGGATACAGACCCAAATATCAAAATCGGTGCTTCACTGCTTTTGGCAGAATTAGAAAAGTTGGATCCCGAAGCGATCCCCTTCGCCATTCCGGAATTAGAAAAGCTGGCCGAAGACCCCGATGCCAATATCCGCGACGCCGCCCAAAAGGCGTTGGAGAAATTGAAAGGGGATTATCGCTAATCCCCTTCATGCAGGGGAATCCGGAAGAGCATCAGCATAGAAGGGATGGAGGCGAGGAAGCCCAAGATAAAGAGCCATGTGTAGCCAAAAGATTCGACGAAAAATCCGCCGAAGCCGCCGATAAAAGTGGAGCCGAGAGAGATAATCGCCGAACCGATCGCATAGTGGGCCGCCTTGAATTCAGCTTTGCAAAGGCGCATCAGATAAACCATCAAAACGGTCCCCCCCAACCCACCCGCCATCTGCTCATAACCGTGAACAACAGCGATGGTCATCATTCCGGACGAGGTTGTGGCAAGCGGTTTGGCATAAGCCAGCCAGACATAGGCCCAGATATTCACATTCATCAAAAGGGTCAAAGGCCAGATCGATTTTTTGAGACTCTTCTTTTTGATCCACCATGCGGCCAGCAAGGCCCCCGCCACCGCCGAGGCGGCCCCGACGATACCGGCGAGCCATGCGTATTGCGTCTTGGAAACGAGCAGTTCGCGCATCAAAAAGGGGGTCTGCATTGCAAACAAAATCTCATCCCCCAATTTGTAAGTGGCAATGAAAGCCAAAACGAGAAGCATCTTTTCCTGATCCCAATAGGAACGAAACGCCTCTTTGAAACCGAGCATCTTATTTTCTTTCACCTGCGGCGAATGGGTGTCGACCAGAAAAAATTTGTGGAAAAGGGTAATGCCGAGCATTGTCAACGCGCCGACGCCAAAGCCCCAAAACCAGTTAGCCAACCCCGCCACCCCCACCAACACCACACGCGAATAGACAACCGCAACACGATAGGCCATCGTGCGGAGGCCCGAATAAGCCGCCTGCTCCTGCCGATCAGTGATCCCTTCCATATAATAGGCATCGATCGTGATGTCGTTGGTGGCGCCCAGAAAAGCCATGCCGCAAAAGAGGAAGGCAATGAGGGGGAGGATTCGGACATCCCCGCTTTGTGTGTAGAACCCCGCCAAAAGGGACAAGACAAACATCAAAAGAGAGAAGAGAAGCTGGATTTTGAACATCCAACTTTTTTTGGTGCCGTAGAGATCGACAAACGGGGCCCAGAGGAATTTCAAATTCCATGGAATCCCCAAAAAATTGAGGAGCCCGAGCCATGCCTCACGGACGCCGGCATCGGTAAAAAAGACAAACGACATCACCTTTGTAACCATGTAGGGGAAACCTTCGGCGAAGTAGGTCGAAAAAACCCAACCGGTCGGCGATTTTTTGTGAGAAACCATCACACCCCCATAACCTTGCGAGCATATGGTAGCAGATATAGCGAGCGCAAAACAAAATGACGGATTATGGGTGTCATTGCGAGGAGCCGAAGCCGCGAGCGAAGCGTGGCGGGAAGCAGGACGAAGCAATCCCATTGATATTCAAGTGGATTGCTTCCCCCTCGACAAGCTCGGGGTCGCAATGACAGCCCATGATAAAATCGGTCATTTTGTTTTGCGCCCGCTATACCATATGCTCTTTTATTGAACTTTCAAAAAAAATTCTGCATAAGAGAGATTCATGAGATGGCGCATTCTACCAATCCTTTTGATTTTTTCCATCTTAATTTCACCGGCGCAGGCAAAACAGCGGGGTTCACATCGCACTCAACTCCGTGACGATCGGACATCCTACTACGCTGTCATCGCCGAGACAGGTGAGGTCTTGGCGGCTCAAAATGAAGATTTGCCTCTCAACCCGGCCTCCAATGCCAAACTGGTCACCGCCTTTTGTTCGCTGGAAACTTTGGGCCCCGACTTCCGTTTCAAAACACGATTTTTCAGCGAAGGGGCGATTCAAAATGGCGAAATTGGAAATCTCTCGATTTTGACCGAGGGGGACCCCTCTTTAGGAAATGAACATCTCTTGCAAATCGTGGAGACACTCAAAGCGCAAGGTCTGAAAAAAGTGAGGGGGAGTATTATTGTCGATGCCTCCTTCTTCGACAACAACGATTATCCGGGGAGAAAAGAAGATAACGAGCGTCCTTACAATGCCCGCACTTCTGCGGCCTCTCTCAACCACAATTCGGCCGAAATTTTTGTTCAGGGGACAAAACAGGGACCCATCATTTATCTCTCCCCGAATATCTCCTACTTCAAAATCCAAAATCGCCTCAAAACAGGCGGACGGAGAGGACGCGTCTCCATCACGAGTTCTTCATCCGGGGAGAATGAAATTTTGTCGGTGAGAGGGCGCATTCCGCGAATCACAGGGTCGATGAGCTTTTACAAAAGCGTCCGCAACCCTCCCGAATTTTTCGCGCATACCTTCAAAGCCCTTTTGGAAGAGGCCGGCATTATAGTGGAGGGCCAAGCGAAGGTCAGCCCTGTTCAAGGGAACAGGCTGTTGCTGACATGGCAATCGTATCCTTTGAAAGAAATTGTGGCGATGATGGACAAACAGAGCAACAATTTTATCGCCGAACAATTAACGAAATATCTCGGGGCCAAAAAATTTGGCCCCCCGGGCACATCCGAAAAAGGGACCGATGCGTTTAAAGATTGTCTGGCCCAAATCGGCATCGACACGCGGGAGATTTTTTTGGAAAACGGCTCGGGTCTCTCCTACAAAAATCGGATTTCGGCCAAAGATCTCGTCACGGTGATTGTGGCCACCCTAAAAAACCCAAAAATTCGAAACGATTTTATTGACTCCTTGAGCCTCGCGGGGGTCGATGGTACAATGAAACGAAGACGGACGTTTAAAGAACTTTACGGGATTTTAAGAGGTAAAACGGGGAGTTTAAACGCCATCTCGACTTTGGCGGGGGTTCTCCCGTTAAATGATGGAAAATCGCTCGCTTTTGCCATTTTGTTAAATGACTTTCGAGGAGGGCATTTTCAGGCGCACCAGATTCAAGACGGACTGGTTTTAAAGTGGCTCCAAACGGCATGGATGAAAAAATGAAATTCCGATTTTCCATCTTATTTCTTTTTATCACCTTCACGCCCGAACTCTACGCCAACGCCGTTTCCCTTTCTGAAATTATCGACCGGATTCCTTCGGGGGAAGCGATCACCACCGCCCCGTTCGAAGATTTTGAACTGGCGGGGGGAAAACAGAGACATTTTTATCATAAGCCGCAAAAATCAAAACCGGTTGCAAAAATGGCCGTTGGAAATCGCTATTATCCTTTAAGACCTTATCAACCCCTTCCCGAAATGATTCAAAAAACGTACGGCCATGGACTCGTCGTTTCCAAAGAGCTGGAACCGGCTGTCGATTTTTGGCGCAATGTCTATGCACGGTATGATCTGAACAAAACGATTCTGCACGACAATGGAAATCTCGATATCATCTATGGCGTATTGGATTTTTCCGATCTCGATGACGATGTCACGTTGAGCGATAGCCGGCGCCGCGCCATCCGCTCCGCCATGGAAGAAGAGAAGAAAGAGGAATTGCGCGCAATGCTGCTCCGTTTTGCCCGCGGAGAAAAACCGGAAACAGCGGGAGAATATCTCATCTACGGGCTTTTTGAAAAAGTAGATGGAACGGACAAATTTTTGGAGGCGGCAACACGGATCCGGAGCCAATGGGGACAAAAAGATCGCTTTATGGCGGGGCTTGTCCGGGCCGGCCGCTATATGCCGATGATGGAGGAGATTTTTATCCGAAACGGAGTCCCCAAAGAAATCACCCGCCTGGTTTTTGTCGAGTCGATGTTCCATCTCAACGCATTTTCTAAAGTGGGGGCGGCCGGTCCGTGGCAATTCATGCCGGGGACCGCCAAACTCTACATGACGGTCAACGACATTGTCGACGAACGGCGCGACCCGCTTATTGCCGCCGAGGGGGCGGCCAAACTGTTGATGAAAAATTATGAACTGGCCGGCAGTTGGCCGCTCGCAATCAATGGATACAACACCGGCATTTTACGAATGATCCGGGCCCGGGATCGTCTCGGCACGCACAATATCGCAACGATCATCCGGAATTTTAACGACCCCGGTTATCAGTTTGCCTCGCGCAATTTTTTCCCGGAATTTATGGCGGCATTGGAGACCGCCAGTCACGCAACGGAATATTTCGGCGAGCTGGATTACGACACCCCTGTTCCGTTTGATGAGTTGATCCTCCCCTATCACACCTCTCTCAAAACGTTGGCCGAGTCGACAATGACCGATGTCGGCGTTTTGCGCGATTTGAACCCGGCTTATTATGAAAAAAATTTTGGGGAGAAATCTTTTATCCCGAAAGGCTATACGGTCCGCGTCCCGTATCATCAAAAAATGATGTTTTTGGCCGCCCTCGACCAGATGCACAATGAAGCGAGCGCCACGCGCTGGCATGTGGTCAGCAAGAATGAATCGATCAAAACAATCGCGGCCCGTTATCAGGTTGCCCTCAAAGATTTGAAGGAGACCAACGGTCTGATCGACAACCGGCTGGAAAAAGGACAACTCCTAAAAATTCCTAGCGAGCCCCATGCAATCGTGTTAGAGACCCACTGACTGTGCTGACTTTTAATCGCAAATCAGACCTCTTGCGTAACCTGCTCCGCAACCCAATGACTTCGTTGGCTGGCTACGGTGGCGAACGCTCGATACCTCGCGTTCGCATTATCACTGCCGCGCGCGAAGGTGTCGCTGGCGCGACACCGCGCTTGGCCCCCAAAATCCTCACGTATTTCCATATACGTTCCGGTTTTGGGGACCCCGCCCTGCCTCGTCCTTGGGTTGCTCGCAACGGTTACGCAAGAGGTCTATTGTGGATGACGCTTGTTCTTTTTTTCTTCACCGCTTGCGGCGGCAGGCTCCCCTCTTCCGGTCAGGCGCAGTCGCTGATCCGAAAAAATTTCAACCAGTACGCAAAAAAATATGAGGCAAGCCCCTTTGGAAATAAAAAGGTGACGGGGGTTGAGGTGTTGGAGATTAACGAGATCCACAAAAAACTGGTCATCGTGCAGGCGTTTGTCACTATGAACGGGTCCGAGGTCTTCAAAGTGCGGGCTACATTCGAAAAAGGCCCCTTCGGCTGGCGCAACAAATCGTGGGAAAATATGGGCGGGAATTAACCCTTCACCATGGCCCCGCAAAACAGATGGTACCTGCTATAACCCCCGCAAAACAAAATGACGGTTTACGGCGTCATTGCGAGGAGCCGCAGCCGCGAGCGAAGCGTGGCGGGAAGCAGGACGAAGCAATCTCATTGATATTCAAGTGGATTGCTTCCCCCTCGACAAGCTCGGGGTCGCAATGACAGCC
>JAHFSU010000038.1 GCA_023265595.1 Deltaproteobacteria bacterium | reverse complement strand
CTCACCACGAACGGGGGTCGAAAGCTCACCCGATATTGAACTCTTAAGCGAAAAATCGGCCTGCATCGATTGCGGCATCAGCTATCCCGAAATCAACCCGCAACTTTTCTCTTTTAATAACCCGCAAGGGGCCTGTCCGGAATGTTCCGGGCTCGGCCACAAAATGTTTTTCGATCCGGAACTCATTGTCCCCAACAAAAATCTATCGCTCAGAGAAGGGGCTATCCATTGCTGGAGCCCAAAGGCGCAGACCTACACCATTGAATTATTGGAATGCCTTGCCAAACATTATCATTTTGACATTTACACACCGTTCAAAAAACTCCCCGAAAAAATCCGGCAAATTCTTTTGCAAGGTTCCGGAGAGGAGCGGATAAAATTTTCCTATGAAGGACGGAGCGGCCGCCACACCGTGGAGACCCCTTTTGAAGGGGTGATCCCGCAATTGTATCGCCGATGGAAGGAGACCGAATCGGACTGGGTCCGTGAAGATCTGGAGCGGTTCATGAACATGCGCCCCTGTCCGGTCTGCCGCGGGGCCCGTCTCAAAAAAGAGGCGCTGTTTGTCAAAATCACCGAAAAAAATATCGCGGAATTGAGCGCCCTTTCGATTAAATCGGCGCTCGATTATTTTGAAAAACTCTCTCTTTCCGAAAAAGACCGGAAAATTGCGGAACGCATTCTGAAAGAGATCAAAGATCGCCTGCATTTTTTAAACGATGTCGGTTTAGGTTATTTAACCCTTGAGAGAAATTCGGGGACCCTCTCCGGCGGTGAAGACCAGCGGATACGGCTTGCCACCCAGATCGGGTCAGCATTAACGGGTGTCCTTTATGTTCTGGACGAACCTTCCATCGGTCTCCATCAGCGGGACAACGATCGGCTTTTAGACACGATGAAAAAACTTCGCAATCTCGGAAACACCGTTTTGGTGGTGGAGCATGATCACGACACAATCATGGCGGCCGATCATATTATCGATCTCGGTCCCGGGGCCGGTATTCATGGCGGCCACCTCGTCGCCGAAGGGCCCCCCGAAGCTATTTTACAAAATGAACAATCGTTGACCGGACAGTATCTCTCGGGAAAAAAGAAAATCGCCATCCCAAGATCCCGCCGCAAACCGGACGGAAAATGGATTACGATCAAGGGGGCCAAAGAGCATAATCTCAAAAATATCGATGTCTCCATTCCCCTCAAACTGTTCATCGGTATCACCGGCGTATCGGGCTCCGGTAAAAGCACGCTGGTCAACGAAACGCTCTACCGCGGATTGATGCAACGGCTCTATCATTCCAAAGAACTCGCGGGACAAATGGAGGATATGCTCGGAACCGAACATATCGATAAAGTCATTAATATCGATCAATCACCGATCGGCCGCACCCCCCGCTCCAATCCCGCAACCTATACCGGTGTCTTCACCTTCATCCGCGATCTTTTTACCCAACTTCCCGAATCGAAAACACGCGGTTATGCACCGGGTCGTTTCTCCTTCAACGTGAAAGGGGGGCGTTGCGAAGCCTGCGAAGGGGACGGAATTTTGAAAATCGAAATGCATTTTCTCCCCGACGTTTATGTCGAATGTGAAGTCTGCCGCGGACAACGGTTTAATCGGGAGACATTGGAAATTACCTACAAAGGAGCCAACATCGCCGATGTCCTTTCCATGACGGTCGAAAAGGCGTTTGGATTTTTCCAAAATATCCCCTCCATCCGGAATAAATTACAAACCCTGATCGATGTCGGAATGGGCTATATCGAATTGGGGCAATCGGCCACCACCCTTTCGGGCGGTGAAGCCCAAAGAATCAAACTCTCCCGCGAACTATCGCATCGCGCCACCGGGCGCACCCTCACCATTCTCGATGAACCGACAACGGGTCTCCATTTTGCTGATGTTCAAAAATTGCTGGATGTGTTAAAAAGACTTGTCGATCAGGGAAATACTGTGGTCGTCATCGAACATAATCTGGATGTGATCAAATGCGCCGATTATTTGATTGATTTGGGGCCCGAAGGGGGCGAAGCCGGCGGACATATTGTAGCGGAGGGAACGCCGGAGGAATTGGTGAAGGCAAATAATTCCCATACGGGTCGATATTTGAAAACGGTTTTGCAGACTTGAAAAGGGGGGTTCTATGCGGGGGGTCCGCCGATTATCGTCTGTTTTTCTTGTTTTCCTCTCCATCCTGATTTTTTCCAAAACGACTCTTGCCGAAACGGTCCAGATGATTCTGGAAGAAGAGATCACGCCCGATATAAAAGTAAATGCGCTCGTGATAGCCGATAGCGCGCAAAGGGCTGAGGTCAAAGAGGGGCTCAAACAAGCGGTGGCCCATGCCCGTGAAACGTGGGACGCTCTCAGCACGGAACCCCTTTTGAAGGGCCATCTGACTGATCAGATTGCCGAGGAGTTGACCCGTGCCGGTTGGGAAAACATTTTTATCGATTTGGGCGGTGTGATCGTGGCGAGGGGAAAAGATTTTAACGGGGCGTGGAAAATTCCGGTTGTGGACGATACGACGGCCAATGCCCACCATGCTTTTGTTTTTAAAACGTTTCATGACATAGCCGTTGCAACGATCAACGATCATGACAAAAATGTTGCGGGCATTTCGAGTGATCTTAAAAGTGTCACTGTTTTTACAAATGAGGGGGCGGCCAAGGCAGAAGAATTGGCCTTGGCCGGTTTTGCGGCTGGCCTCCATCAGGCCCAAAAAATGCTCAAAAGGGCCGACATGGAACGATCCGTTTTGATCGACAAAAATGGGACATTCATTCGAATTCCGGAGGAATAAATAAAATGAAGCGACTCCTTACAATCATGCTGTTTCTTATTCTTCCAAAACTCGTGGCCGCACAAGCGACACAATTTCTTCTCGAAGACACGGTGGGCGGCAAATACAAAGTCAAAATTTATGTCGTCGGCGACACCATGGCCAAAAATCAGATTCAGGAAAGTCTTTATAAAGCGGTGGATCACGCCAATCTCGTTTTCAAAAAATTGAAGCCGGACGACCCCAATAGCGAATTGGGCGCCATCAATGCCAAAAAAACCGCCGGTATCTACATGGTCAGTCCCGAACTGGCGGGAGCCATCAACGAAGGGTACGAAGCCTCGGAATGGAGCAAGGGGCTGTGCGACCTGACTTCGCCATCCGAACAAAGAAATTACAAAGAGATTAAAGTCAAAATAAAAACGAACGAACTCAAAATCAAAAAAGACGGGACCCTCATCAATCTCAACTTTATTTTGCGCGGTTTTCTGGCCGACACGATTGCCAATGACCTGAATACAGCCGGCTGGAAAAATGTTCTGATTAAAATCGAGGATGTCTTTGTAACACGCGGCAATGATGTGAATGGCCCATGGAAAATCCCGATTATCACTCCGACCGACAAATTTGCAAAACGGGCCTTCTATTATAAAGCGACCGATGTGGCATCCGCCACATTAACGATAAACCGCGGCCCTATTCAGGTCATTGACAGCCGCACCAAGCAGATCGCCTCATCCGATCTCAAATCGGTTACGATTTTCATGTCTTCCGCCGCAAAATCGGAAGGGCTTGCCTGCGGCGTTTATCTGATGGGTTTTGAAGAGGGGAAAAATTTCATCTTGAAATATCCCAACCTCCGTGCTGTCTTGGACAACGCACAGGGACAATTGACTTTTGTGCCGGAATTCAAACCATCCCATTGATCGATGAAACTGATTTCTTATCTCAATTCGAAAAATCAAGAAGAGGCCGGCCTCTGGCTGGATGGCCGCGTGGCCTCTTTCGGATGCACGATGGCCGATTTTTTAAAAGATTTCGAAAAAAATTGCGCCCGTTTTTCAAAAACGAAACTGTCGACCGAAGAAAAAATTCGGCTTTTGGCGCCGATCCCCCATCCCTCCTCCTGTCGCGACGCGTACGCCTTTCGCCAGCATGTCGAGGCGGCACGCAAAAGCCGCAGCATGGAGATGATACCGCAATTCGATCAGTATCCCATTTTTTATTACACCAATCACAATGCGATTGTCGGTCCCGGCGATGTGGTGGTTGAAAAAGATCATCTGAATGATCTCGATTTTGAACTGGAAGTGGCCATTGTGATCGGAAAACAGGGAAAAAATATCGAGTCAAAAAATGCCGATGCTTATATTGCCGGTTTTACGATCATGAATGATTTTTCAGCCCGCCAGCTCCAGCGCGAAGAGATGTTGCTCAGTCTGGGGCCGGCGAAAGGCAAAGATTTTGCAACAGCGATCGGCCCGTGGCTCGTGACACCGGACGAGCTCGAGCCCTATAAAATCAAAACCGCGTTCGGTTTGAAATACGACCTTGAAATGAAGACGTTTCACAACGGCAAACAGGTCTCTCTCGGAAACGCCAAAGAAATGACATGGACTTTTGCCGAAATTATCGAACGGGTCTCCTACGGCTCTGAAATTTTTCCGGGCGATGTCATCGGCTCCGGCACCGTCGGCACCGGCTGCTACATGGAACTGAACGGAACGGCCGCGATGAAAGCCAAACAAGAAGGAAAGCCGTTTACACCGACATGGCTTAAAAACGGGGATTCCATCGAAATGGAAATCACCGGCCTCGGCAAACTCTCCAATAAAATCGTCTGGAGCCGATCCGAACATTCTATTTTGGCAAAGAAGAAAAATAATCAGGGTTGAAATTTTTCGGGGGAGGCGGCTTTGCATTCGGGTGTCGCTATGGCCGCGGCGTAAATTTTGGCAATCGTCGGAAATGTTTCCAAGGCAATATCGGCCCGTTTGGCATTGTAACATTGCGGGATGAGACATAAATCGGCCATCGTAATCTGATCACCCACCGAAAATCGTCCCGCTGTTTGTCTCATCCATTTTTCATAAGCACTGAATCCGGCACAAATCCAGTGAGTCGCCCACTCTTTCTGTTTCTCTTCATTTTGTGAATAAAATTTGCGCACCCTTAAGTTCTGCACCGGATGGATGCCGGAATTGATCACCTCAGCTAACTGCCGGATAACCCCTTTCTGATAGGCATCTCCGGGAAGTAGAGACGGTTTCGGAAAAAGTTCTTCGGCCCATTCCATGATCGCCATCGATTCCGACAAAAACCGTGATTTGCCCTTCTCAACGATTTCCAAAACGGGAACGGTTCCATTCGGATTGCGTTCCAAATATTCCGGCCGTTTTTGTTCCCCTTCCAAAAGATTAATCGACACAAATTCACAAGCAATCTTCTTGATCGCAAAAGCCCACCGAACCCGCCAACTCGCCGAAGAGCGCCAATAATGATAAAGTTTTAATTTCATTTATACGACTCCAAAAAATGATCGCTTGTTGGCTATGATTATTTGATTTAGAAGGGGACATCAACGACAAAGGGGGGTGTTATGAAAAAAAGTTTTCTGCCGTTCTGTTCCGTTGTTGTTCTGCTTGTTTCCGCCACCAGCTTTGCCATCTCACCCTACGGCCCCAAGGGAAAGCGTTTCGGCGCCGGTCTTTATCTCGGCGAACCGACCGGTATTACACTCAAAGGTTACCTTTCGGAGCAATTGGCCATCAATGGCGTCGCGGCATGGTCTTTCACCACTAATTCTTTCATGATCATCGGTGATGCCGTTTATAATTTTCTCGACATCCCGGTCGATACCGATGTTGTCAACATCCCCTTTTACGCCGGTGCAGGTGCCGTCATTGCCATCAACGGTGAACGGGGCCGTGGAAGAACCAATGGCACCACAGCGGGGGTGCGCATACCGGTCGGTGTCAGTTTCCAATGGACCCATTATCCCGTCGAGGCTTTTATTGAAATCGGTCCGGGAATGCGGCTGGCTCCCAACACAGAGTTTGATTTGACCGGCGGTGTGGGCGCTCGGTTTTATTTCTAAAGCCTTTCTCATCAGATAGGTTTCAGTGGAAAGTTGTGCACCTTGACATCCAGCCACCCCCCTGTTAGTTCTTCCGAACCAACGGGATTTTATGCATGTTAAATAACCGATATCACGATATTTTGAGCCATCTGATTACCGACTATATTGCCACTTCGGGTGCCGTTGGCTCCGGACAACTCTCCAAAAAGATGGCGTTGCGGCTCTCTCCCGCAACCATCCGAAACGTAATGGCCGATCTCGAAGAGATGGGTTATCTTTCACAACCGCATACTTCCGCCGGCAGGATCCCGACACAAAAAGGGCTCCGTTATTATGTGGATACCCTCGTTGGAGAACGAACGCTGACCGACGATGAAAAGAGAACCATTCAGGAACAATACCAGATGCCCGAAAAGGATATCCGTTCCCTCATGTTGAAGACGGGGAAGGTCTTGGCCTCTTTTTCAAAATATGCGGGGCTTGTCTTGACCCCTAAACTGGAAAAGACCCTGTTTAAACATATCGAATTTTTGCCCCTTTCCTCCGGAAAACTTCTGGGCATTTTCGTCTCCCAAACCGGCGTGGTCGAAAATATTATTCTGGAGACGAAAGAAGAGATCAACTATCGCGAGCTCGAAAAAATAAATAACTATTGCAATGCCAGTTTCGTCGGCCTCTCCCTCGAAGAGGCAATAGAAAAGGTGAATTACGAACTCTCGCTGGCCAATCAGGAATATGACAAATTGCTAACGAAGGCGCTCCTTTTATCGCAGGAATTGCTGACCCATATTGAAACATCGGATCTCGTGGTGGAGGGAGAGACACAGCTTTTGGAAACCCCCGAATTTTCAACCGTCGGACGGGTCAAAGAATTGATGAAAATATTGGAAGAAAAAAAACAGCTTTTGCAAATGCTCGACTCCTGCCTCATGAGTCCGGGAGTCCGGATTTTCATCGGGTCGGAAAGCCATTGCGACGCGGCCAAAAACTTGAGTTTCATCACCGCCACTTACAAACAGGGAAGGCACATCGTCGGGACATTGGGTGTCATCGGCCCTACGCGGATGGATTACGCAAAGGTTATCCCTGTTGTTGATTTTACCGCAAAATTTGTAAGTGATCTGCTCGCAAATTAAAGGTGCACAACAAAACCATGAACGAAAATTCTAAAAAAAAGGTGGAAGATTTAAAAAAAATGCTCGAAGGGAAAAAGGGGCAGAAACAGGAACCGCCTGAAACAAAAGCCCCAACAGAAGAGACCTTGCCCGAGCTAAAGGAACTAACCGACAAACTTGCCGTTCTCGAAGAAGAGGCCAAAAAATATGAGGAAGAGGCAAAACAAAACCATGAAAAATTGTTGCGGGCGCTGGCCGATTTCGACAACTACAAAAAACGAGTCGCACGGGATCATGAAGACCGCGCTAAATACGCACATGAATTGTTGGTCAAGGAGCTTCTCCCCGTCTTGGACGATTTCGATCGCATTTTAGAACACCTTCCGGCCGAATCCTCCCCCGCAATCCAATCGTTGATTGAAGGAGTCGAGTTGACCCATCGTCATTTCATGACCGTCATGAAAAAATTGGGACTTCACGCGGTCGAAACGATCGGCAAAAAATTTGATCCCCATTTTCATGAGGCCCTTTCTCAAATTCCCAGCAAGGAGCATGAAGAAGGGAACATCATTTCGTCTGAACGGAAGGGATATCTTTTGCACGACCGCTTGATCCGCCCGGCCCTCGTCGTCGTGGCGGGCCCCAAGGTGCATTAACTATGGACATTCTGAAAAATTGCAGAAGCGCAAAGTTTCTTCTCCTTCTTCTATTGACCACTCTGCTCGGTTGCGCCTCAACGAAGGGCCCACGGCCGCAAACGGCTGGTGACAAAGGGCCGCCGGCTGCACTGCAAGAGTTTTGGAAAAATCCGGACGGTCTTTTGCAAGAGGCGAAAAAAGCCTACGATGCCGGCGATTCTGATTTGGCGACAACGGCCCTCAATCGTATTCTGAATACGTATCCCAAAAGTGATGCCGACGGCGAGGCTCAAAAACTGTTGACGGAAATTCAGATCCGGACCGGTTCGGATCGTTTTAAAATCGGGGTCTTGCTGCCGTTGACCGGCTCGTTCGCAAGATTTGGAGAAGCCTCGCTCGATGGAATCGGTTGCGCCGTCGGGTTGTTCGATCCGTGCGGCTCACCGGCTTCGAAAGTTCAAGTGGTGGTTTTTGATACCAAAGGCGACCCCGCACGAGCGGCCCTCGGGGCCAAAGAGCTCATTGAAAAAGAAAAGGTTTCCGCCGTGATCGGGCCCCTTCTCTCCGTCGATTTTTCTGAAGCGGCATCGACGGCGCAACAACTTCAAACTCCGATGATTCTGTTGGCACCGCAGGAAGGAGCCACACAAAAAGGAGATTTTATTTTTCAACATGCCCTGATGCCGCAAGAAGAGGTCGACGCACTCGTTGAAAAAATAAACGGGTTGGGAATGAAAAAATTTGTCGTCTTCTATCCGACCAACCGCTATGGCGAACAATATAAATCGCTTTTTTTGATCACGCTCCAAAGCAAGGGGGCCGGCAAAATCATTCAGGCAACGAGTTACAGCCCGGATATCCCCGATTTTTTAGGCATTGTGGAGCAGGCGATGCAAAACCCGGCGGTCGACAAAATGATCCAATCAAACGGGGCCTCCAAACTGGGAATCTTTATCCCCGACGCCTACAAACAGGCATCCGAAATTGCACAGTCCCTCGATGCCCTTTCGATCAAAGGTCCAAAATTGATCGGCACATCCCGCTGGTATCATCCGCAACTTTTGGAAACATCGGCCCAAAGTTTGGAAGGGGCCGTTCTCGATACCCTTTTTTTTGCGGAAGGCCCAAGAGAATCGACCCATCAATTTTCAGAGACCTTTTTCAAGGCCTATGGCAGTCAACCGGCATGGCTCGAAGCCTTCGGGTTTGATGCAACCCGTTTGATTCTTTATGCCTATGCCAACCGAAAGGGGGAGACCGGTATCGCGATGCGCGATGCACTACTGACGATCCAGAATTTTCCTTCGGTGGTGGGGCCCCTTTCGTGGAACGGAAGTCGCATTTCCCAATGGCCGCTCGACTTTATAACGGTTGAGAATGGAAAATTTGTCCCCTTAGCAAAATGACGGAAACGGAACTTATTCGATATCTGACACGAAACATTCCGCGCCGATTTAGGAATCTCAAAACAGGCATCGGCGATGATTGTAGTGTCATTCGCCTCGGTAAAAAAGATATTTTGATTTCTTTGGACAGCCTCATTGAAGGGGTCCATTTTAAAAGAAGCTGGGGAGATTGGAAAATGTGGGGGGCCAAAGCGGCGGCGGTGGCATTAAGTGATATCGCCGCCATGGGGGGGACCCCCCAATTTGCGTGGGTCGATCTCACACTGCCCAAAAAGTTTAAACCGGCTGATGCAAAAAAATTCTATTTTGGATTCAATAGCTTACTCAAAAAATATAAAGTGATTCTTGCTGGAGGAAATGTCGCATCCAACGCCAAAAATTTTGCCGCTTCCGTCACGGTCATGGGGGAAGTTCCCGCAGGCCAAGCCATGCTCCGCTCCAATGCAAAACCGGGGGACAAAGTTTATCTATCGGGCCCGTTGGGGGGCGATTTCTTGCGACCCAAACCCCATATCAAAATAGGCGAAAAACTCCGCAAAATGGGCTGCCGTTGCTGTATCGATGTGAGCGACGGACTTTTAAAAGATTTAAACCATGTTGCCTTGGCCTCAAAAGTCAAAATCAGACTTTTTGCCGAAAAAATCTCCCATCAAGGTCCCCTCAAAAAGGCCCTCACAAGGGGCGAAGATTACGTTTTGGCATTCATCACAGGGTGCCAGGCACCAGGTGAAGGTTTTTGCAAAGCGATCGGTGTCGTGTCCAAAGGGAAAGTGGGAGTGGAAGTTCTTGATAAAAAAGGAAAACTTCTCTCATTTTCAAAACTCGGGTTTGATCATACAATCTAGCGCTTATGGAAACACCGATTTTCCCCTACGTTATATTGATTCTTGTTTTGTTGTTGATGTCGGCTTTTTTTTCGGCCTCGGAAACAACTTTTTTTTCGCTGAATCGCTCGCAACTGGCCAAATTTAAAAAATCTAACAACCCCCTGTCCAAGCAATTGATCCAGTTTCTCTCCAATCCGAGGGATATTCTGGTCACCATTTTATTTGGAAATGAAATCGTCAATATCTCGATCTCCATTCTGATTGCGAGCCTTTTTTATCATTGGATGGGAGACACCAGCTGGGAAAAATCGACTTTTATTTCGGTCAGTGTGGCCACACTGTTGATTTTGATCTGCGGTGAAATCGTTCCGAAAAACGTTGCGATCCTTTTCGCCCCCGCCATGGCCCCCGTTATGGCCCTTTTATTGAAGCCGCTCTATTGGATTCTCAAACCGCTTCGGGCTCTGCTCGGAGGACTTGCCGAAAAAATCATCGCTCTCTTTGGCGGTGAGTTGAAAAAAGAGAGTCCGCTTATTGTCGAAGAGGAATTTCGATATCTTTTGGAACTGGGGGCCTCCACGGGACAGTTGGCCGAAGAAGAGCGGCAGTTGATCCACAAATTTCTTGAGTTCGAAGAGAAAGTGGTCTCTCAAATCATGACTCCGTTTGAAACAACATTCACCCTCAACATCCATACCCCGTATGAAGACCTTTTGAAACAAGTGCAAGAGACGCAATTTTCGCGGATTCCGGTTTATGAAGGATCGGCACAAAATATGATCGGCGTTCTTTATGTCAAAGACCTGTTTCAATTTAATGAACGCCACAAAACAGACCCCTCTCTCTCCATTCGGGAAATTCTTAGACAACCCCTTTTTATTTCTCCGAACGAGCAACTGGAAGAAATTTTGGAAAAATTCCGGGAAATCAAAATCCACATGGGCATTGTCGCGGATCAGAACAAAAAACCGCTCGGCATTGTCACCATGCATGATGTGTTGGAAGAACTGTTTGGAAAGGTGGAAGAATGAGCACATTCCAATACATCATGATCTTGATGGTCTGCCTTTTGGCGGAGAGTTTTTTCACCGGCACGGAGATGGCGGCCGTTCACGCCGACAAACTGACCCTCAAAACCCAAGCCCGAAAAGGCTCCAAACGGGCCAAACTGCTCCTTGCGTTGATGGCCAAACCGGCCCGTTTTTTCTCCACCACCCTTTTGGGAACCAATGTTTCGGTTGTGATGGCCTCGGTCTGCACCACCTATTACATCATCCAAAATTTCGGAACCGATTATGAAGGCTTTGCCCTGCTCCTCTCACCCATTATTCTGATCTTGGGTGAAATCGTCCCCAAAAGCCTCTATCAGCATTATGCCAACCAGATTGTTTTGAAAACTGTTTACCCGTTGAAAATTTTTGGACTGATTTTTTCCCCCATCGTTTTAATTTTGTCCGAACTGACCGATATGCTTTTGGGGCGCGTCACCAAACAGGCCGGTTCTGAATTTCCCGTCACGCGGGATGAACTGGAAACCCTGCTGAAACAAAAGAGGACGGCAACGATAAACGTAGAAGGAGAGGAAACAATCCGTCGTTCCATTATCACGCGGATTTTCAATCTTGCCGAAAAGCGGGTCACCAACATCATGCTCCCTTTGATCGATGTCGAAGCCCTTTCCGATACGGCCACAGGTGAAGAGGCGGCCAAAACGTTTGCGGAAAAAGGATTTTCAAGGCTTCCTATTTTTCACGACCGTATTTTCAATGTGGTCGGCATTTTGAACAATATCGATCTTTTATTCGGCGACCAAAAAAGGCCGATCAAAGAGCTAATGCACCCGGCCTATTTTGTGCCGGAAGGGATGCCTCTCGATGAATTGCTCGTGACCATGAAACGGAAAGGGGAACCGATGGCCATTGTCGTCGATGAGTTTGGCGGCGCCAGCGGCATTGTCACGCTCGAGGATTTAATCGAACAGGTCGTCGGCGAAATTCAGGATGAATATGATTACGCGCAACCGCTTTATTACCGAATCGGCAAAAACCGATTTCTGGTCAGCGGCCGGCTTGAAATTACCGAGGCCAACGAAAAATTACAGTTCGGCATCCCCACCGGCGATTACGAAACCATCGCCGGATTTTTGATTCACCAAATCGGTGCGATCCCGCAAAAGGACTATATCCATCGCTTTGGCCGTCTTGAATTCATCATCCACCGCGCCACCGAAAAAGCCATTCAGGAAATCGAAATCCGCCTCCAAATTTAAAAGCAACTTTTTTGTCAAAATGCCGATAACTATAACATGACAACCGAAGTCCGAGATCTCTATCCGGCCCTCTATCCCGACAGCCTTGTTTGGGAGCCCTACCCATGGTTTCTGCCCGAAAAGGGGGAATGGCAATTTGGTGCCGATCTCTCTTATCATGCCAGACCCGCAACCGATGCATCTCTTTATCCGGGTCCCGATTTTTTCAGAGGAGAGGTAGCGGCTACAAGAAA
Source organism: Deltaproteobacteria bacterium (assembly GCA_023265595.1). Lineage (GTDB taxonomy): Bacteria > UBA10199 > UBA10199 > SPLOWO2-01-44-7 > SPLOWO2-01-44-7 > JAHFSU01. The sequence goes on along the minus strand of JAHFSU010000038.1, from coordinate 2,585 downwards.
AGGACCTTTTAATCTCGATTTTATGGCAGCTATCGACAGGGAAGAGACACAAGCGGCCTTAAATCTTTTTTGGCAATGGGATTTGAATGGAGGTCCCATTCACCAATCGTTACGCTATTTTCCATTTCAGGCTCAATTCTCCGGACGCCAGCATTCTTTTGAGGCCGATGTGGAAACCATTAATGAAGCAACGGGTGGTCTCATTGCAACCGGTGCGGCACACCGCATGGAATGGGAGTCCGGCACCTCGCTGACCAGCTCTTTGCAATATGCTATGATGGGGCATTATTTTGACCAAAATCAGGTCTTGCATTTTGATGCCGGCCCCGTTGTTTTTCGAAATCGGGCAACCTTAAATGAAAAATTTGAGTTTGGGGCCAATCCGCGCGTCCATTTGCGTGGAACGGCCGCAGTCAATGGTGCTGCGGAGATGGTGGAGTTTTGGGATGTCCGGGATATGGGCGACGTTATCAGCTATGCTTATCGCGACATGGAATGGAATCCGGAATACAAAATAGGTATCGGTTTTTCTTCCTATTCGCTGGGCGGAAAAATTTTTGGAATGGTGGAAACCGGATTGGGTGATGGCGAATCATTCGCTATGCAACGAGATCCGGCCACCCCCTTCACCACAAAAACCCATGTCACTGCCAACAACATCGATATGCATGTAGGCTATACGCGGCCCGGTTCTTATCTGGCTCTGTTTGGTTTGGAAAAACCCAATCCTTTTAATCCCTATCATCATCTCTCTCTGTCAACCTATTTACGTCCGGCAAAATGGATTGGCGAAAATGGGCTTTCTCCCTTTTACTGGATGCTCTCCGGAAATATGTATATAAGACAGGGAGCGGAGACGGGAAAAACCCTCTCCACCGGAATAGGAACAAGATGGTAGAGCCCATTAAAGCCAATGCTTGCAGGACAGAGACCCCTGTTGAGGAAAAGGCCCTCTCTCCTCTAGCCTGTTACGATCCGAAAACACCGGTCACCGTTCCTCCCTTGGTGGATGAGAGCAAGGATCAGAATTTTTCTTTGGCAAAAAAATCTTTGGGACTCAGTTTTATTCTCGCCGGCTGCTCTCCCTATTATGAAGAAGAGCTTTGCGCCGCACCTCCAAACGAAGAGGGTATCCTTAAAAAAATGGATCTATCAGACTTGAAGAGCCTGCCGGAAGCGGCCAAAAACCGCTTGATAAAAATTCTTGAATCGATTCCTTCGCACTATTTGTCTGCGATAAAACGGGTGGAAATTAAAGAGGCCTTTGAATCGGCACAGGGATTTCAAGGATACGGCTCACGCAAGCTAAACAATGCGGCAATGAAATTGCCGGGAGGGGTTATTGCCGTTCGGAGAGCTGATGTGGAGTCTGATGATCTGAAAACATTATATCAGTTGAGAAATTCTGTGATTCACGAAGTGGGGCATTTAGCGGCAGAACGCCTCTCTGTCGCTAGCCGACACGATTGGGCCGAACTGCACCGCGAAAGTCGAGTAGCCGAAAGCTTCCCGACAACTTATGCAGGCACCTCTGCAGTTGAGAGCTTTGCCGAGTTTTTTGAGGTTTTTTTCACACAACCCTCCATTATTTATATGGGGGCCGTGCAGGATCCGACCTTTCGCAAAAAATATAACTTTTTTGCCGAACATGTTTTTTGTTTTGATGAGAGGGTTCAAGATGGCTTTGAGTTTTTTTCAATTCTTCTGGATAAAAAAATAGAGGATAAGGCGAAAGAAGGCCTCTATCGCTCGCGGATGGAACAAGTGGCCTTTTTCTCATTGTATCCGGAGATGCAATATGAAATTGCGAAGATTAAGCGAAAAGATAGTCTCCGCACCGTCAATGTGGAAGAGGCGCTCACATGGTTTGCAAAGTCATTAGAACACAAACCACGCTTTAATCTTATTCCGGGGGAAGATTATGATCAGCTCAGCGACCATGGAATTTATGAATACCGCTTCACCCCCGCCCTCGACTTTTTGGATCTCTTTGAAGAACAGATTACCGATCCGCAACTGGCGGGACAACTGGCTCTTTTTTTAAAATATTATGTCAATCGTTTGGAGGCCGAAGACCCCGACCTCCCTTATCTCTATTTTCGCAGTCATGCCGTGAGTGCCCTTATCAACACCATGAATTTCTTCACAACGGAGGCCCCCATATGGGAAAATCAAAAAATTGGTGAAGATGGAATTCGGGAAACTATCGATCTGGCAAAACAATTCGGCCGTTTGTGGAAACAGATGCCCTCTCCTCTACGAAAGAAATATCTGATCGATTATTCTGAACATCTTCTAGGCTGGACTGCAAACATGGTCCGTGAGGGAGACACAAAAGTGGCAGAGACTTTTTTGGAGCCACTTCTGATAGAGTGGGACAGCTTGGTAACAAACACAAAGACAGCCGATATCCGATCCATATTGCAAATACGTCTGGGGGCCATTGCCGGCTGGTTGGCACAAGGAAAAATCAAGGACCTTTGGAAAGAGAACACCCCTGAAATGGAGACTGCTGCTCTGTCCTATCTGAAACTGGCCATGAAACATTTGACCCACAGTGCAAATCAAACAGACATTATTGAAAA
>JAHFSU010000015.1 GCA_023265595.1 Deltaproteobacteria bacterium | reverse complement strand
TGGGCGTTACCCGATGCACGATTTTAAGTTGCTCAACGATTTTGTGGAAAGAAATTATGTTTTTGAAGCCACGATCCGCGGGATGGATATCTACCGGAGAAAAAAATGATCGGTGTGATGGTCCCGACATTTAACGAGCGTGATAATATCGGATTGTTGATCGAAAAAATTTTCGCTTTACCGCTTTCGGATTTGCATCTGTTTGTTGTGGATGACAATTCTCCGGATGGGACAGCCGACCTTGTTGAAAATTGGGCCAAAAAATATCCGCAGATTCATCTGTTGCGCCGTACCGTGCGCGGACGGGCGAGCGCGGGATTGGACGGATTTCGTGAGGCATTAAAAGCCGGTTGCGGCACGATTATCGAAATGGATGCCGATCTTTCCCACGACCCAAACGATATCCCGCGGTTTTTGGAGCAGATCAAAACATGCGATATGGTGATCGGCTCCCGTTATGCCGGCGGCACGATCGAAAACCGAAACTGGTTTAGAAATTGTCTCAGTGATGTGATCAATTTTTTCAACCGGCTTTTGCTCGGCTCTAAGGTGAAAGACATTTCCGGTGGGTATAAATGTTACCGCAGAGAGGTGCTTGCGGCGCTCGATTTTGACCGGTTTGTCTCGACCGATTATTCGATCGGCGCCGAATTGTTATATAAAATTTCAAAGAAAAAATTTCGGATCATGGAGATTCCGATCCATTTTCATAACCGGATTTATGGCCGTTCCAAATGCGGCATACGCCAGATGATCAATTACGGATGGAAATTGATTCAGATCCGATTTTTTTCTTGGGGTTAAAAATGATCGTCTTGATCGACAATTACGATTCGTTTACCTTTAATCTCTATCAGGCTTTGGCCGTCTTGGAGCGGGAAGTGCAGGTGGTGCGGAATGATCAACTTGATACCGATGCAATTATCCAATGGCAACCTTCCCACATTGTTTTATCGCCCGGGCCCAAAACGCCGGCCGAGGCGGGAATGTGCATAGAGCTGGTTACAAAATCGGCCGGAAAGATTCCTCTGCTCGGTGTTTGCCTCGGGCATCAGGCGATTGCGGTGGCGTTTGGGGGAAAGGTTGTGTCGGCAAAAAATATTTTGCACGGCAAAACCTCTAAAATTTTTCATAAAGGGGAGGGGATTTTTTTCGGCATCCCATCACCGTTTGAAGCGACGCGTTATCATTCGCTGGCAGTCGATGAAACAAAGCTGCCCGATTGTCTGCGAGTGACCGCGCATACGGAAGAGGGCGAGATCATGGGGATGCAGCATGCTTCTTATCCAATCTATGGCGTCCAGTTTCATCCCGAATCCATTTTAACTCCAATGGGTTCTCTCCTTTTGCAAAACTTTTTGTTTAAAGACGGATAATGCAAAGAACTCTTTCTTGATCTTTTAGGAAAGAAGTTTAGACTTTCGTCCCTCATGGGGGCAAATAAGATCCATTCGGTTGTTTCTTCTCATCCCACTTCTTCTTTTGAAAGAATGGCGCCGCCGGCTATTTTTCCTTTGCAAGACCGCTTTGAAAAGGCCGATACCCGTCCCCTGCGGTCGGTTTCTTTCGATTCCGAAAAATTTGTCCGCCAAAAAACGGCCTCCCTTTTCGATTTGGGGAAACCTCTTTTGAAACCGGATACCGTTGTTTCCGATTTGGAAGAAGGAGAGCCGGAAGTCTTTGCGAGTGGTATAGAAGGGAGTTGGAAAGACCCTCCCTCTGATGCAGACCGGATCTGTTTTTTTACGGCACGCGGCATTCTTTTCACAAAAGAAAAGGGGATTTTGCCCGATATTTTCGCGCGGGTTGCCGATCCGGCAAGGTATCCCGAAATTTTTGCCGGCGTGGACGAGGCCAAAGTGGTCCGTGAATTTACTCCGAAGGATTCCGAATTGTTGCGGGTGTATGCGCTTCAAAAAAGTTCGGATATGCAGTATCTGACTGAGATTGTTGCAAGGGATGTCGGTTATGGTTTCACTTTTGCGCAAAAAAGTTTGAATAATCCTGAAGCCGTTTTAAAACCGGAAGAATTGTTTGCGGAAAGAAGAACGGATCTCTTGAAAAATTATATCGGCCAAATTCAGGCTTTTGAGTTTGCCAATGGGACCGTGATTGTGATGGAGATGCGTACCTATGCGGCGCAAATTCCGGTTGGTTGTGGCATGGCGGCCGATACCAAAGGGATTCCTGATTTTCTCGGAGGCGATCGCGGCGTGAAGCAACGGATGCAATCGTGGCTTAAAAATTTGTACGAACAGAGCATCCGGGGAACATCCCCTTTCAACGCAGTGTGACTTGATCTTTTTTCCTTCCTTCTTTAGGGTCGCCGTTCCTTATGCCGAAAATTGTTTTTCATGCCGGTCAAAATAATGAAGCCGCTTTTTTGCAACTGGAGCAAGAACTCGAAACAAAGGTCGCACAGTATGTAAACAGGGCTTTTGATCGTTATTCTGAGGGGCAAGATCAAATCGATTCTGTTTTGCGGCGCTTATTGTCCCGCAAAAATTTGGAAATGGCCCTCTTTCCGAAAACGCCTTTGACTCAAAACGATATTTCCAAACTTGGCAAACAGACCAAAAATGTCGCCTTTTCTCTGGAGGAGGTCACCGACGCCGGCGTGGTGACGACTTTTCAAAAAATAGATCAGGCCGATATCGGTTTATATGCAGGCATTTTTGTTTTGCCCGATTCTCCCCGAAAAGTCAGGTCCATTGTTAATAATCAGGCTCATTACAAATATTTTAGGCCGCATGTTGAGGATTCCAAAATGTGCCTTCTCTCAGACGGAAAAGAGGCCTATTTTACTAACCTCATCGCCCTTGGGTTTTCTGTCGGCTCCGTTCTTTATTCTGAGGAGCTCTCCGATGGTTCCCACTTTCATCTTCGACCTAACTGCACCGGACGAGATGGCGAACGGCTGGAAACCAGCGGTATTGTAGAAAATATGGATGGTTTGAAGATTTATTTTCCTATTGCGATGGAAGAAAATGGAACGGAGACGGAAAAAACGGTCACTGTGTCGGCGAACATCACTGTTTGGGGAGGTCTTTCCGGATTGTTGATGAAAGCGGTCCCTTCTCAAAAGAAAAGAGACACCTACTCTATGGCCGGCTTTAGCGAAATTTTGATGGTGCTCACAGCGCAGTCGAACGAGACCGTGATTACTTATCAGTCCCAAACACAACATCCCACATCGGAGTAGAGACGCCAAAACGGTTTTTGGAATCCTGAAAATGATGTTTGAGATGGTTTTTACGCTGCCATTCCGTCCAGCCGATTTTTAATTTGCTGTTGTGCACCGAATAGTGGACATATTCATAATAGAGATAGCCGATCAAAAATCCCGCATACAAGAAAAGTCCTTTTGGGCCGGCCAAGCCGTAATGAATAAGAAAAACCGCAAGACCAATGCCGATACTTGTGACAGTGGGCATGACCAAACGATCTTTCTCGTTGGGGAAATCGTGATGGATGCCGTGAAAAAGATAGACAAACCGTTCTCCCATTTTTGATTTCGGTTTGTAGTGAAAAAGAAGGCGGTGCATCCAGTATTCAAAAAGGGTCCAGTTGAAAAAACCGAGAAGGACAAGACCTGCTCCGCCTATCTCGGAAGCCGCGCCCATTTTAAAACCGAAAAAAATGCTTAAAATGATAACCGGTATATAAAGGAAATGGGGTGTGGTGTGATGAACATGGGTCAGCGATTCGAGAAAATCGTTTTCAAAAAGTCGCTGTGATTTTGGGTCCGTTTGCGTTTGCATCAGTATATTTTTAATCCCCGTTTTCCATTTTGTAAAGTCTTGACATTTTGTTTTCTTGAGAGTAGACGCCCGCCATGTTGGATCCCCTTTTAGAAGCCTATACATTTGATGATTGTCTTCTTCTTCCCGGCGAAAGTTCCGTTTTGCCCACGGATGTTGATCTGACAACCTTGTTTACCCATAAAATTCGTCTGTCAATTCCAGTAGTTAGCGCTGCCATGGATACCGTGACCGGTACGGCAACGGCTATTGCTATGGCCCAAGCAGGGGGCCTAGGCATTATCCATCGGAACTGTTCGGCGGAGGAACAATCGGCTGAAGTTTCGCGGGTCAAAAAGTCAGAAGGGGGGATGATTATTCATCCCGTTACGGTCGAACCGGATCAACCGTTGTCGGCCGTGGTTCAGTTGCAAAAAGAGAGTGGCATCTCCGGATTTCCGGTTGTGCAAAATGGGAAGCTGGTCGGTCTTTTGAGTAACCGCGATTTTCAATTTGAAGAAGATTTGAGTCGCCCGGTCAAAAATTGTATGACCCCTCTGGAAAAATTAATCACCGCAAAGGAAGGAATTAAATTGGAAGAGGCAACACAACTTTTGCACCAACACCGAATTGAAAAACTGCCGGTTATGGATGAAAAAGGAAATTTGAAAGGTCTCATCACAATCAAAGATTTGGAAAAATCGCGCCGCTATCCTTCTGCCACCAAAGATGGTTTAGGCCGCTTGCGTGTCGGGGCTGCCGTGGGAACCGGTCCGAAAGAGATCGAAAGGGCGGGGGCGCTTTTGGATGCGGGCTGTGATGTTGTTGTGATCGACACGGCACACGGACATACTCAATCGGTTTTGAATACCCTCACGAGTTGCATTCGAAATCATCCAAAGTCTGAATTTATCGCCGGCAATGTGGCCACCGAAGAAGGGGCGTTGCATCTGATAAAGGCCGGTGTCCATGCGATCAAAGTCGGCATGGGGCCCGGTTCCATTTGCACGACGCGGATTGTAGCCGGCGTCGGCGTGCCGCAACTCTCAGCCATTCAATGGGTCTCCAAAGCGGCCAAGGCAAACGGAATTCCGGTGATTGCGGACGGCGGCATCAAATTTTCGGGGGATGTGGTCAAGGCTTTGGCGGCCGGGGCCAACACCGTGATGATCGGTTCTCTTTTTGCCGGCACCGATGAAGCGCCCGGCGAAGTCGTTTTGTATCAGGGGAGAAGTTACAAAGTCTATCGCGGGATGGGGTCGTTATCGGCGATGCAAAAAGGGGGGCGCGACCGCTATTTTCAACAGCGTGTGGCTTTGAACAAATTGGTTCCGGAAGGGATTGAAGGCCGCGTTCCATATCGTGGCAAACTCTTCGAGGTTGTGCATCAATTGGTCGGTGGTTTGCGGTCGGGGATGGGTTATGTCGGCGCGGCTAATCTTTCGGAGCTGAAAACAAAAGCAAAATTTGTCAAAATTTCCTCGGCCGGTTTGCGGGAATCCCATGTGCACGATGTGATCATTACGCAAGAGGCCCCGAATTATCGGCAGGAATAAATATGATTCTTCCGGAAACATCGCGTGTCTTGGTTTTGGATTTTGGTTCGCAATATACGCAATTGATTGCGCGCCGCATCCGCGAGGCGCACATTTATTGTGAAATCCAGTCGTACAACTATCCGATTGAAGAGATCCGCAAATTCAATCCGGGTGGTATTATCCTGTCCGGAGGCCCCTCCTCTGTTTATGCCGAATCGGCGCCCAAACCCGATCCCGAAATTTTCAAGCTGGGTATCCCCATCTTGGGAATCTGCTACGGGATGCAACTGATCGTGACCCATTTTGGCGGCGAAGTAACATCGACGGAAAAAAGAGAATTTGGCAAGGCCGAGATCGAATTTGAAAAAGACGAGCCTCTTTTCGCAACCATTCATTTTCCGATGCCGGTTTGGATGAGCCATTGCGATCATGTTGCAAAACTTCCGGCAGGATTTCGTTCCATTGCGCATACGGCAAATAGCCCCGTGGCGGCCTTGTCGAGCAAAGATGGGAAAATCGTTGCGCTCCAGTTTCACCCCGAGGTGACCCACACCCCTGAAGGAAATAAGCTGATCGAAAATTTCTTGTATCAAACTTGCAATCTGACCCCCACGTGGACGATGGCCTCTTTCGCGGAAGAGGCGATCCAAAAAATCCGGGAACAGGTTGGGGATCAGCGCGTTATTTGTGCTTTATCGGGAGGCGTCGATTCTTCGGTTGTGGCGGTTTTGATCCACAAGGCGATCGGTGACAAGTTGACCTGTATTTTTGTGAACAACGGTTTGCTGCGAAAAGGGGAGCCGCAAAAAATCGAACGGGTTTTCACCCATACGTTTCATATCCCGCTCATTTCCGTAAATGCCGAAGAGCGGTTTTTGAAGAAATTGCGCGGTATCACTGATCCCGAGGCCAAACGGAAAATCATCGGCAATGAATTTATAGCCGTATTTGATGAAGAGGCGAACCGGCTCAAAAAAATCGAATTTTTGGCGCAGGGGACACTCTATCCCGATGTGATCGAATCGATTTCATTCAAAGGGCCCTCGGCACTCATCAAAAGCCACCATAATGTGGGCGGACTTCCGGAAAAAATGGGGCTTAAACTGGTGGAGCCGTTGCGCGAACTTTTTAAAGACGAGGTGCGTGAATTAGGAAAGGCGCTTGGTATTCCGCAGGATGTCACCAGCCGCCAGCCCTTTCCGGGACCCGGTTTGGGGATTCGGATCATCGGTGAAGTGACCAAAGAACGTCTCGAAATTTTGCGCAATGCGGATGATGTGATGATGCAGGAGGTGAAACGTTCCGGATGGTACACGAAAGTGTGGCAGACGTTTTGTATTTTGCTTCCGGTCAAAACGGTCGGCGTGATGGGGGATGAAAGGACTTACGAAAATGTGGTGGCGTTGCGTGCCGTGGAAAGTCTCGACGGGATGACCGCCGATTGGGCCAAACTCCCCTACGATATCTTGAGCTGCATCTCTAACCGGATTATCAATGAGGTCAAGGGAATCAACCGCGTTGTCTTAGACATCTCCTCCAAACCCCCCGCGACGATTGAGTGGGAATGATCAGGTGGGGAGCATATGGTAGCTGCTACCATATGCTCTTTATTTATCTCATTGCCGAGTTTTGTCCGATTGTCTATTCAGGAAGCCTATGGGCGCCGCTTCCATTGAAGATCAAAAACAGGTCATCTGGAATTTCATTAAGAAACATTCACTGTGTGCATTGACTACCGTTAATGCAAAGGGAAACCCGGAAGCGGCGGTGATCGAATTTTCGGAACGGGAGCCCTTTGAACTTATTTTTGATACTTTTGTCATGTATCGAAAATATGGCAATATCCAGAAAAATCAAAATGTTGCCGTTGTCATCGGGTGGGATGAAAATATTACCGTGCAATACGAGGGTATAGCCGTGGAATTAAATGGCAAGGAATTGAAAGAGTGTCAGAAAATCCATATTGCCAAACTACCCGATTCGGCAAAATTCATGGGTATGGCAGGGGTTGTCTATTTTAAAGTAATACCGAAATGGATTCGCTATTCGGATTTGACTGTTTTTCCATGGAGAATTTTTGAGTTGCCGTTTTGATTTTTGGATTTCTTATGCACCACTCCGACTTTGTCCATCTCCATCTCCACACCTATTACAGCCTGCTCGACGGCGCCTGTCCCATTCATGCGCTGGCCGATCGTTTGCATGAACTGAAAATGCCGGCGGTGGCGATGACCGATCACGGCAATCTTTTCGGGGCGATCGAATTTTACCAAACCATGTCGAAAAAGGGGATCAAGCCGATCATCGGTTGCGAGGCTTATTTATTGACCGCCGGTTCGCGGCATAAAAAAGATGCGACAGGTGAAGGATTTTTGTCGCACATCACCCTCTTGGTCAAAAACAACGAGGGTTATCGGAATCTCTGCAAACTGGTGAGTGCCGGCCACTTGGAGGGGTTTTATTACAAACCGCGCATCGACAAAGAGATGTTGGAACGGCATGCGGAAGGGTTGATTGCCCTCTCCGGATGTCTGCGCGGAGAGATCCCGATGTTGCTCACACGTGGCCGGATGGATGCGGCACACGAAGCGGCGCAATACTATTCCAAACTTTTTGGACCGGAGAATTTTTATTTGGAACTCTCCGATCACGGGCTTCAAGGGCAATCAATTGTTTATCAGGGCTTGGTGGCACTCTCCAAAACCACGGGACTTCCTTTGGTTGCCACAAACGATGTTCATTATCTCCACCAAAAACAGGCGATCTCCCACGATGCCTTGATCTGTATTCAAACCGGCAAACTGATGGCCGAGACCAACCGGATGAAAATGGAAACGGATCAGCTCTATCTGAAATCGGCGGAAGAGATGAAGGCTATTTTCAAAGAGCATCCGGAGGCGATTGAAAACACCATCAAGATTGCCGAGCGGTGCAATCTCGAACTCGATTTCAAGACATACCATTTTCCAAAATATCAGGCCCCTCAGGGCAAAGATTTGCAGACTTATTTGGCCGAGCAGGCGGCAACGGGCTTGGAAAAACGATTGCAGGAAATCACGGTGCGCAATCAGTTATCGAAAATAAAATGGGATGAAAAAAGTTATCCCAAACGGTTGGAAGAAGAATTGACGATGATCAAATCGACCGGCTTTGCCGGCTATTTTTTGATTGTCGCCGATTTTATCCAGTATGCCAAATCGCAGGGCATTCCGGTCGGCCCGGGGCGCGGTTCTGCCGCCGGTTCTCTGGTGGCCTATTGTCTGGGAATTACCGATATCGACCCGATCGAGCACAATCTTCTCTTTGAGCGTTTTTTGAATCCGGAGCGGGTGAGTCAGCCCGATATGGATATCGACTTTTGTATGCGCCGCCGCAATGAAGTGCTGGAATACGTTGCCAAAAAATATGGGAGCGTTTCGCAAATCATCACCTTTGGAAAAATGAAAGCCCGCGCGGTGGTGCGCGATGTAGGCCGTATTTTGGGAGTGCCTTATGGTGAGGTGGACCGGATTGCCAAACTGATTCCAAATACATTGGGGATTACACTGGAACAGGCGGTCAAAGTAGAACCGCAACTCAAAGAACTCGCCGATCAGGATGAAAAAATAAAACAGCTTTTGGAGATTGCCAAAATGTTGGAGGGCTTTCCAAGGCATGCCTCCACACACGCGGCTGGGGTGGTGATTTCCGATCAGCCCTTGGTCAACTTTTTGCCTTTATACAAAGGCCAGCACGATGAAATTGTGACTCAGTTTGACATGAAGGCGGTCGAAAAAATCGGTCTGATCAAATTTGACTTTTTGGGTTTGAAAACGCTGACGGTCATTGATGACACACTGAAACTCATTGAAAAACGTCATGGCAAAAAAATAGATTTAGCGACGCTACCGCTTGATGACAAAGAGGTTTATAAAAGTCTCTCGCAGGCAGACACCGCCGGCGTTTTCCAGCTTGAATCTTCCGGCATGACCGATCTGGTGGTGCGGCTCAAACCGAACCGCTTTGCCGATCTCATCGCCTTGGTGGCCCTTTTTCGTCCGGGTCCGCTCGGTTCCGGCATGGTCGATGATTTTATCAACCGCAAACATGGCAAAACGCAGATCAAATACGAATTGCCGCAGCTCAAAGAAGTGTTGGAAGATTCTTACGGCGTTATTTTATATCAAGAACAGGTGATGCAGATTGCAAGCCGCTTGGCCAACTTTAGTCTCGGTGATGCCGATCTCTTGCGCCGCGCGATGGGAAAAAAGATTGCCGACGAAATGGCGCAGCAGCGAGAAAAATTTATTGCGGGGGCCACTGCCAATAAAATCCCTTTTGCAAAGGCCGAAAAAATTTTCGATCTGATGGCCAAATTTGCCGAATATGGTTTTAACCGGAGCCATTCGGCGGCCTATGCCCTTATTTCCTATCAAACAGCCTATTTCAAGACCCATTATCCCACCGAATATATGGCCAGCCTTCTCACCACAGAAATGGGAAACGAAGACAAAATTCTTTTTTATCTGCAGGAATGTCAGGCATTGGGCATTGAAATGCTCTCCCCGGATCTCAATGAAAGTCACTATGCCTTTAGCGTCATGGAGGATAAAAAAATCCGCTTTGGACTCGGCGGGGTCAAAAATGTGGGGGAGGCGGCGATTGAATCGATTGTCGCCGCAAGAGAGGCCGACGGGCCGTTTCACTCTCTCTTCGATTTTTGCGAAAGGGTCGATAGCCGCAAGGCCAATCGGCGTGTGGTAGAGAGTTTGGTCAAATGTGGAGCCTTTGATTTTACAAAAGGGCGGCGCTCGCAACTGGCGGCCGTTATCGATCACGCTTTGGAGTTGGGTGCCAAAAAGCAGAAAGAAAAATTGAGCGGACAATTCAGCCTTTTGGATCAGTTCAAAAGTGTCGGCGGTTTGGAATCGATGGAGAAGCTCCCGGAGATTGACGAATGGCCGGAGCGCCAGCGTTTGCAATTTGAAAAGGAATCGCTCGGGTTTTATTTGAGCGGGCATCCGTTGGCCCAATATGAAAATCTTGTTTCGCAATATGCCACCGAGGATTGTTTAAAGATTGCCGAGCTGGCCGACAAGCGGGAGGTGAAGGTGGCCGGCATGGTAGCGGCCCTTCGCGAAATCAATACGAAAAAAGGGGACCGGATGGGTTTTGTAACCTTGGAAGATATGAAAGGGGTTGTGGAGGTGGTCGTTTTTCCGGAGGCCTATGCCAAATCGCATGCTTGGCTCAAAATGGATCGGCCTGTTTTAGTGGTTGGCAATGTTGATGAAGGGGAAGAGGTTAACAAAATTTTGGCGAAAGAGATTCTCCTTTTGGAAAATGCGCCACAACAATTCACCAAAACCATCCATTTCAAATTGAGTTCGCCCGAAATGACCCCCAAACAATTACAGGCTTTAAAGACGGTTTTAGGCCGTTTTAAAGGCCCTTGCTCCGCCTATATCCATGTGATCGTGCCGGAACAATCCGAAACCGTTTTAAAACTTCCCGATGAACTCAAGGTGGAGCCCTCCTCACAATTAGTCGATTCGGTCAAAAGACTTTTTGGCCGAAACGTCACATGGTTTCAGGGGGGATAAAAAGAGTTGTCAGACCACGAAAGTGTCGGTTATAATGGCGCTGTAAAGAACGAAAGGAGAATTTCACCACCCTTGACAAACAAGGCTCATAAGCCAACTGAAAAGAGAGAGCGCGTCTTCCTGACCGGCGTTCGCCGGAAAGGCCAAACCCGTCACGATTTTGAGGCATCCTTAAATGAATTAAACAGACTCGTTGATACTGCCGGCGGAGATATTGTCGGTCTTGCGAAACAGGAGATTGAACATCCCCATCCGAAAACTTTTTTAGGCAAAGGGAAGGTCGCCCAAATTGAAGAAGAAGTTCGCCAAAACAATGCCGAAAGTGTCGCGATCGATGACGAACTGACCCCGACGCAAAATCAAAATTTGGAAGACAACTGGAAAGTCAAAGTGATCGACCGGACCGCCGTGATTCTCGATATTTTTGCCAAACGGGCCCACACTAAAGAGGGACGTCTGCAGGTCGAACTGGCGCAACTTAAATATATCCAGCCGCGACTCAAAGGGATGTGGTCCCACTTTAGCAAACAGACGGGGAGTATCGGTTTGCGGGGGCCCGGTGAAACGCAGCTTGAGGTCGATCGCCGGCGTCTTAAGGAAAAGATCACGCAAATTCACGGACGGCTCAAAGAGGTGCAGACTCATCGGACGTTGCATCGGCTGAAAAGAGAGGCGGTGCCGCTCCCTCTTTTTTCTCTGGTCGGTTACACCAACGCCGGCAAATCGACGCTGTTTAATTCTTTGACGCACGCCGATGTCTTGGTGGAAGATAAACTTTTTGCGACGCTGGATCCGATCGTCCGTCGTCTGAAACTTCCGAGCGGCCGGCAGGTCTTGATGGCCGACACCGTCGGTTTCATCCGGAAACTGCCGCTCTCATTGATTGAGGCCTTCAAGGCGACATTCGAAGAGATCGCCCATGCCGATTGTCTGATCCATGTAGTCGATGCCTCCGACCCGGAGGTCTATCAGCAGATAGAAACGGTGGAGCAGGCGTTGGTTGAACTTGAGTTACGGCAAAAACCGATTTTGACTATCTTCAACAAAAAGGATCAGGGGTTTGTCGAGATGAACGGTTCTCAAGGGATTCCCGTTTCGGCCTTGACCGGTGAGGGGATGGATCAGCTGCTTTTGGAGATGGATCACTTTTTGCGCCGCTCTTGCCAGCGGGCCCATTTCTTTTTGCCTTACAGCCGTGGTGACATCCTAGCCTCTTTATATACCTTGGGCCATGTGGTCGAAGCCCGCCATGAAGCCGACGGCGTTCATGTCATCTGCGAAATCGAACCGCAGCATGTCAAAAAATACCGGCAATTTTTAGCGGCTTGATTTTTTCTGTTCTTCAGCTAATAGCATCTCTCCATGCAATCACACTACGATCCGCAAACAATAGAACTCAAATGGCAGAAGTTTTGGGAAGATCAGAAACTTTTTGCCGCCAAAGAAGATTCAAAAAAAGAAAAATACTATTGCCTTGAAATGCTGCCGTACCCTTCCGGCCGCATCCACATGGGGCATGTCCGCAACTACACGATCGGCGATGTGGTGGCCCGCTTCAAAAGGATGCAGGGTTTGAATGTGTTGCACCCGATGGGTTGGGATGCATTCGGCCTCCCCGCCGAAAATGCGGCGATCAAGAATAAAATCCATCCGGCCAAGTGGACTTATGAAAATATCGACACCATGCGGACCCAGCTCAAACGGATGGGATTTTCCTACGATTGGGAGCGGGAGTTTGCAACCTGTGACCCCGAATATTACCGTTGGGAACAATTTCTTTTCATCAAAATGTTTGAAAAGGGTTTGGCCTATCGGAAAGAAAAATTGTTGAATTGGTGCGAGGGGTGTCAAACCGTTTTGGCCAATGAACAGGTCGAACAGGGAAAATGCTGGCGCTGTTCTACGCCTGTCATGCAAAAGCCGATGGAGCAATGGTTTTTCAAAATCACCGATTATGCCGAGGAGCTCTTGAAAGATATCGATGGTAAACTGCAAGGGTGGCCTGAGCGGGTGCGAACCATGCAGAAAGAGTGGATTGGAAAATCGGAAGGGGCCTCCATCCGGTTTAAAATCGAAAACGTTGAATCGGCAATTGAAGTTTTTACCACAAGGCCGGATACCCTTTACGGCGTTACCTTTATGAGCCTCGCCTGTGAGCATCCGCTGCTCATGAAATTGGCCAAAATGGGGGGGCGCGAAAAAGAGGTCCGAAAATTTGTTGAAAAAACCTTGAAGATGGAGCGGATGAAACGCCTGACCGGTGAATATGAGAAAGAGGGGGAATTTACCGGCTCTTATTGTCTCCATCCGGTGACGGGTGAAAAACTCCCCGTTTATGCCGCCAACTTTGTCTTGATGGATTACGGCACGGGTGCCGTAATGGCGGTGCCGGCCCATGATGAGCGCGATTTTGCTTTTGCAAAAAAATATAAGCTCCCCATCAAAGAAATGGAACCGGATCTCAATGCCATCGATATCATTGAAAAACAGGGAGTTGGAAACAAGACGATTCAATTTAAGTTGAAAGATTGGTGCCTCTCCCGTCAGCGTTATTGGGGGGCGCCAATCCCAATCCTCTATTGTGACGCATGCGGCACGGTGCCGGTTCCGGAAAAAGATCTCCCTGTCAAATTGCCGATCGATGTCCCTTTTACCGGCGAGGGAGGTTCTCCTCTCTCCAAGGACAAAAATTTTATGGATGTAAAATGCCCGTCTTGCGGCAAGAAGGCGAGGCGTGAAACGGATACGATGGACACCTTTGTCGAATCGAGCTGGTATCTGCTCCGTTACTGTTCGCCGAAATATGAAAAAGGGATGGTCGATCCGAAAGCGGTCCATTATTGGATGCCGATCAACCAATATATCGGCGGCATTGAACACGCGGTCGGCCATCTGATTTATTGCCGTTTTTTCACCAAAGTGATGCGCGATTTGGGAATGATCAAACTGGACGAACCGGTGAAAAATCTGCTGACACAAGGGATGGTCTGTCTCGGCGGTTCGGCGATGAGCAAATCGAAGGGGAATGTGGTCGATCCCGATGAGATTATCAACCATTACGGCGCCGATACGGCCCGCATCTTTATTCTGTTTGCGGCTCCACCCGAAAAGGATCTCGAATGGAATGACGAGGCCGTGGAGGGGATGTACCGGTTTTTGAATCGGGTCTGGCGGCTTGTTGTGGAGACAAAACAGTCGTCGGCGGAAATGAAAAACGAAGAGGCCGATCGGTGGAAAAACAAAACGATCAAAAGAGTCACCGAGGATATCGAAAAATTCCAGTTCAACACCGCGTTGTCCGGTCTTATGGAATATCTCAATTCAGGGGCCGTCGATTTAGAAACCTTCGTGATTTTGCTTTCGCCGTTTGCGCCGCATCTTGCCGAAGAACTTTGGGAAAGGTTGGGGCATAAAAAAAGTCTCTTGCTGGAGCCGTGGCCAAAATGGGATGAAAAAATGCTGGTCGCCTCTACGATGACGATTGTGGTTCAGGTGAACGGGAAGTTGCGCGGCGAAATGGAACTGCCTGTGAATGCGGACGAAGAGGCGATTAAAAAACAGGCTTTGGGTTTGGAGAAAGTCAAATCTTATGTTGGGGACCGGCAGATTGTGAAGATGATTTATGTCTCGAAAAAATTAGTAAATATTGTGGTTCGTGACTCGTAATTTTCGGTTCGAATCATGATCCACGCCTGCCCGCCGGTAGTTTGGCGGGATCCACGATTATGGATATCACACAACTCGATCAGACACTCCGTGCCAAAAAAATCGCCTCCTGTTATCTGATTTCCGGGCCGGAGCGGCATCTCGCTTTTTCAGCTGAGCGGCAGATTTTGAAAACGGTTTTCGGCAGTGAGCCCGAAACGGTCGATCGTTTTCAACTCGGGACTGCTAAACTGGCCGCGGTTTTGGATTGCCTCAAAACGGCGTCTCTTTTAAGTCCGCGCCGGGTTGTGGTGGCCACCGATGCCGATCGACTTAAAAAACCCGATTGGGAGTTGTTACAGGAATATTTAATCAATCCCAATCCCCAATCGGTTCTGATTTTGCTTGCCGAAGAGCTCAAAGCCGCAGACCTCAAAAAAATTTCGGGCAAAGCCGCCGTTGTCGAATGTAAAAAACTCTATCCCAACCAACTGCCTCAATGGATCAATATGGAGGCCAAGTCATCCGGACTGCAAATTTCGCAGGAGGCGGCCCGGTTTTTGGCCGATTGCGTCGGCGCTGATTTAGGGGCCATTCACCAGTCTCTTGAGAAACTGCTTTTGTTTGTGGGGGCCAAAAAATTGATCGATCTGGCTGATGTTGAAAAGGTGATTGCGAATACGGCGCAAAAAAATATTTTTGAGATGACAAATGCGATCGGAAATAAAAAATCGGCAGAGGCCATCCGGTATCTTGATAATATTTTTTCGCAAGGGGAGGAGCCGCTCAGGACGTTTGCGATGATTGTCCGTCATTTTCGGTTGCTCGCCAAAGCGCAGGAGATTTTAGCCAGAGGCAATGGTCCGGAAACACAATTAGCAAAAGAGCTTGGGGTGCATCCTTTTTTTGCGAAAGATTACGCCGTGCAGGCCAGACACTTCCGTCCGAAGGGATGGGCCAAACGATTCAAGGCCTTGGCCGATTGCGATCGTGCCCTGAAATCGAGTCGCGTCTCCTCACAACTTCTCTTGGAGCGACTCATTTCCAAATTGTGCAGAGATAATGTTTAAAGTTGGTTAAAGGCTTTGGTCAACCGCGAGGCATAGCGGGCCGCCGTATTTTTATGGATAATGCCTTTGGAGGCTATTTTTGCAATAACCGGAAGGGTCGCTTTCAAAAAGGCTTCCGCCTCTTTTTTGTTTTTTGCGGCAAGGCTGGCTCTTAATTCTTTCATCTTATTTCGTAACAGGCTATACAAGGAGCGGTTGCGCTCGTGAGCCTTTAAGTTTTGGCGGGCCCGTTTGCGAGCCGATATTTTTGTGGTGCGGAGTGATTTTTTTTGTTTCGTGTTTTGTGCCATAAGGGGGCGGAACTAATCATTCTTAGGAGGGGCTGTCAAGCGGTCAGAATTCCCTCCCCCCGTGTGGGGGAGGGTTGCCTGTCCGCCGGTAGTGTGGCGGAGGGTGAGGGGTTCATGTCCGAGAAAGAAAAAGTTACAAAAAGGGCGGGGTTGATCGGTTTTTTGACTTTTTTAAGCCGGATTACCGGTCTTTTAAGAGACGCCGTTATCGCCTTTTTTTTCGGGGCGACTTGGGTGGCTGATGCCTTTTACATGGCCTTCACGATCCCCAATCTCTTGCGTCGGTTTGTGGCCGAAGGGGCCTTGACTATCTCTTTTATCCCTATTTTTACCGGTGAGCTTAAAAAATCGCGTGAGAGCGCTAAAATCCTTTCCAATCAGGCATTTAGTTATTTAACCCTCATCTTGATTCTATTGTCTCTTTCAGGGATTTGGGCCACCCCTTGGATATTGAAATTGATGGCGGCCGGTTTTGAAAACGAGCCTCAAAAGCTTGCCTTAACCGTGACCCTTACCCGCCTCTGTTTTCCTTATATTTTGCTCGTCAGTCTTGCCGCGTTGGTGATGGGGGTTCTCAATTCGTTTAAAAAATTCGGAAGTCCTGCCGCTTCTCCCATCTGTCTGAATCTGGGGCTTGTTACCGGCGCCATTCTCTCGTTTTGGTTTCATCCGCCGGTTTTAGGGTTGGCCTATGGTGTTTTGTTCGGAGGACTTTTACAACTGGCCATCCAGATTCCCGATTTAGTTCGTCTCGGTTTTTTTCCAAAAGTCGATTTCGGTTTTCATCCTGAACTCAAAAGTCTTTTGGGTTTGATGATACCGGCGGCTTATGGCGCGGCCGTTTATCAACTGAACGTCGTCATCATGCGGTTTTTTGCGTCGTATCTGCCGGAGGGGGCAATCTCTTATTTGTGGTATGCGAGCCGCCTTTTTGAATTTCCGATGGGGGTTTTTGCCATTGCCTTGGCGACCGCTATCCAACCGACTTTGGCTGATGATGCGGCCGAAAAAAATTGGGAGAAATTCAAAGAGACTTTGAATTACGGTTTGCGTCTCAATATTTTGATCACGATTCCGGCGATGGTGGGGCTCTTCGTTTTGTCGCAGCCGATTGTCCGCGTGTTGTTGCAGCGCGGGGAGTTTGATCCGGCGGCGGCGCACGATACGGCGACGGCCATGATGGCGTATGCCTTGGGCCTCCCCTTTTTGGGATTGGTTCGGATTGTGGTTCCGGCATTCTATGCGTTGAAAGATTCCAAACGTCCGGTCCTTTTTGCAACGCTGGCCGTTATTGCCAATCTTTCATTGGCCGCCCTTTGGGTGGGGCCGCTGAAACATAACGGTTTGGCATTGGCCTTGAGCGCTTCTACTGTTGTGAATGCGGCCGGTCTTTTATTTTGGCTCAGAAAAAAGTTGGGGCCGCTGGGTTTGAAAAAAATGTTGGCGGTCGGGTGGCGTGCCTCTTTGGCCGCCGGCGCTATGGGATTTTTGATTTGGTGGCCTGCAAAAAAAGGTTTTATCTTTGCCGCATCCTCTTCATTGTGGCGGCAAGGCCTTGAACTTTTCTTGACCGTTGTTGTGGGAATCACCGTCTTCTTTGTTTTTGCCAAGGCCTTGGGTTGTGTTGAAGCCAAACAGGCCCTCCAGATTTTCAAACGGAAACTGATCAAGAGCGGCCCCGCCGCCGAGGCGATGGATTAACTTCATGGTATACCCCCGCAAAACAAAATGTCCGTTTTGTTTTGGAGGAGGGTTAAGCAGTGACATGGCAATGAGGGTGATGAAAAGCCTGCGGATGGCGATTTTATCAGCCGGGATACAATAAATAAAATCGCCACCATAGGAGCGAAATTTTTGGGTCGTCCCAAAAATTGTCGCGTCTTTTCAGCACCCTCATTGCCATGTTACTTCATGGTCATCCTCTGGAAAACGGACATTTTGTTTTGCGGGGGCTATAGCAGGTACCATATGCTCTGCTACCCTATGCAATTTTTTGACACCGGTGGGTGACAAAATTTTGGCGGTTCCCTGTTTAGAACCGGAAAAATAGGCCTAAAAACACCAAAAACCTGTGGCATGCCGATTGCAAAGAATTGGGTTGGTATGCGAAAAATTCTCTCTCTCACGATCGTTGTCGGTCTCCTTTTTCTCTCTTTCGACATTTATGCAGAATCCAAACCGGCAGAGGAGAGGGTCGTTTTGAATAATGAGGGAATGAATATTCTCGATCAGGTCTCTCAGTTGCGCCAAGAGGCGGCCGCTTTACAAGCCAATCTAGATGTGTTGCGTATCGGGATGGAAAAAGCCGAAAATATTTTGAAAAAAGTTTCAACCGCTTCGGTGACCGCCAGACGTCAAACAAAATTTTTGAAAAAGACGAAACCGGAATATGAGGCTTTGTTGGAGCAGTTGATTCAGAAAAAAATAGAGTTGAAAAACAGGGAGGGCTCTTTGGCCCTCATCGAGTATAAAATAGATGCCTTGGAAAAAACTGATGTCAGCGTTTTGCTTTTTCCCACCATTGATCCCACTCTTTAGCCGACAAATTTTGTAATTTTCTGTTTTCTTCACGGGCCTTCTTCTCTATTTTTTTGAAGCGGTTTGTGAAGCGCTCCGATGCTTTGCGAAGGGCCGTCTCGGGGTCTGATTTTAAAAATCGGCCAAGATTGGCCAAAGTAAAAAGAAGATCTCCAAATTCATGCTCGATTTCGGCTTCTTTTTTGGAAGCGATCGCTTCTCTGAGCTCTTTCAATTCTTCATCGACTTTTTTTAATATTCCTTCAAAATCGGGCCAGTCGAACCCGACACGGTGTGTTTTTTCGCCGATCCGAAAAGCGGTTAACAGGGATGGGGAGGATTTGGGAAGTCCGCTCAAAATCGAATCCCTCTTTTTTTCTTTGTGTTTGTTCTCTTCCTGTTTGATTTTTTCCCAATTAATCAGCACTTCATGCGAGGTGTCGGCTTTTTGATCTCCAAAAACATGGGGATGGCGGCGGACCAGTTTTTCGGAGGCCTTTTGAACCACATCACCCACGTTGAACCGGTTTTCTTCCCGGGCGAGCTGGCTTAAAAAAAGGATCTGCACCAAAAGATCGCCCAGCTCTTCTTGAAGATCCGTGAAATCATTCCGATCGACTGCCTCCAAAACTTCATGTGTCTCTTCCAAAAGGCAGGGGTTGATATCTTTATACGTCTGCTCCTTATCCCATGGGCACCCGTTGGGGCCGCGCAGAATGGCCATGATTTCAGCCAATTTTTCAAATTTTTCGCCTGTTTTAGACATGCGGCGGTATATAGAAAAAGGATGGCGGACAAGCAACATTTATTATAGGGTGCCGATAACCCCCTCGTATGATTCCAATTATTGCTTATGCCGCTTTTGTGTTTATTGCCTCTCTCATTGGGGCCGGTTGTGAAGCCACCATTGAAGGACCGGACGGTAAAAAACCGGATGGCGGCGAAGGCCCCTCCGGTAGAAGCGATGCAAGCTCCGATGATGCCGGCATCGATGCCGGTAAACCGATTCTGGATGGAGGTATCGATTCAGGGATGCATCTCGACGGGGGCGAAGATGCCGGTTCGGACGGCGGTATCGATGGCGGCTTTGACGGCGGCTCCGATGCGGGTAATGTGGGCGACGCCGGTGATGGTGGCGATGGCAGAGACGGTGGAGATGGCGGAGACGGCGGGCCCTTCATGAGAGAGGGGATCGAAGAGCGTTGGACTACACTGACCCAATGCCAAATCAAAAATCTCGATATTTTCGATCAAAAATTGTACGCACTGTGTGAGGGTAAACCAGATCATCTGAGTGTTTGCCCGCTTTCTCAAAATCTGGAGCCGGTTGTTTGTGAAGAGGTCGTTCGTTTTGATGAGACCCCCTTTGAAACGGAAGCGGCACCGGAGTTGATGCCGCAAATACATACCGATATCGGCAACGGTTTTTCGGTGGTCACGTTCAATGCAACACCGGGCGAGCGCGGGGCCTTTTACGTTATCGATCGCGCCAATAAAACGATTACGGAACAGGTCGCACTAGATCATTGGCATCTTATTTCGGGCGGAGGAGAGATCGATATCGCTTTTCCCAATCCGCAAGGGGCCATGCTTTTTGGCGGTGCCTTGCTGATCCCGTTTGCAAACGGTGTCGTCTTCGAATTTCCGTGGAATGAAGACGGAACAATAAACTGGGATGTTCCGGTTTATTATTTTCAAAACGCCACAAACAAAAATCCATCCCTCTTTTTGAAAAAAAATGAAGACAATGCATGGCTGGTGAACAGAGGTTCTTCAGGGGAATCACCGGCGAGCATCGACAAAATCGTCCGTACCGATTTTGCCACTCTGCCTGAGGAAGAAAATCTTCGGGCCGATATACGCCCCGAAAATAATTTTTTTGTGGGGGATGTGGAGTTGAACAGCTTGCCAATCCTTGCGGTGAGCCCCGATCAGGAGACAATCCTTTTAGCGAGCGGCACGCAGTTGATTGCGGCGCGTCCCGATGCTGCCGACGGTAACATTCGCAGTCTCGATTTGGAAGGGGCGGGAAATATTACGTCGATCCAATGGTGGCATCGGGAAGAAAAAGAGAGTGCCCTCGTGAGTGCCGCGTCCGGAGAGGTTATGGCGGTTCGGTTGGAGGATGGGGCCCCCTCCCTTGTTGAAAATAACGTTCCGTTGCAGTCCGGTCTGGGTTCCTCTGCCCTTGATCTTTCCGGCTGTATCTTCTATCAAGCCTACCCCATCGATAGTGAAAACAGTGCCGTGATGGCCGTGCGTTGTGACATTTTTGAACCGTTGGAGTAAAATAATGTTAGAAATGAACCGTCAGGAAAAACAGATTTTGCAATCCAAACTTTTGGCGACGATGACGCCGTTTGAAGTAGAGGTGCATTGGCCGTTGATCGAAGAGATTCGTCGACTTAAAAAAGAAAAAAACGCGGTCCTTTTGGTCCATCATTATCAAACTCCCGAAATTTATCACGGCGTCGCCGATTTTGTCGGCGACTCGTTGGGATTATCGCGCAAGGCGGCAGAGGCGACCTGCGACCGAATTGTTTTTTGCGGCGTCCATTTCATGGCCGAGACGGCAAAACTACTCAACCCGAAGCGAAAAGTTTTGATTCCCGATCCGGAGGCCGGTTGTTCTTTGTCAGAGGCTATTACGGTTGAGGATGTGCGGGCCCTCAAGGCCAAACACCCGGGGGCGCCGGTGGTTTGCTATGTGAATACCACTGCGGCGATCAAGGCAGAGTCGGATATTTGCTGCACCTCTTCCAATGCGGTGAAAGTGGTGGATTCACTCAAAAGTGACAAGGTCATTTTTATCCCTGATGAATATCTGGGCCAAAATGTGGCGCGCGAAACAAACAAGGAAGTGATCACCCATCCGGGTCATTGCATGGTACACGAGCAATTTACGGTGGCGGATATTGATAACTACCGCCAAGAATTCCCCGGCATTGAAGTGATTGCCCATCCGGAATGCAAGCCGGATGTGGTTCAAGCGGCCGATTATTCCGGATCGACCTCTGGGATGATCGATCATATTGCCCAATCGAAATCGAAAAAAATCATGCTCATCACCGAATGTTCGATGTCCGACAATCTGCGCGCCAAATTTCCCGACCGCGATTTTCAGGTCCCCTGCACATTTTGTCCCCACATGAAAAAAATCACGCTCGAAAAAGTGTGTCGTTCCCTCAAAGAAGATGTTTTTGAAATCGAAATTCCGGAGGCCATTGCAGGCAAGGCCCGTTTGGCCGTCCAAAGAATGTTGGAAATATTCTAATGCGTCTCGATCAATATTTAGTCGAAGAGACAAAGCTCTCCCGTCATCAGGTTCAAAAAATGATTGAAGCGGGGCGGGTGCGCGTCGGGGGACTCGTTGTCAAAAAACCGGCACATAAGATGAAGAAAGGTGAAGCGGTCGATTACGATTTGCCCGCGCCTTCAACCGGTTTTGATCTGACCCCTCAGGATATTCCCCTCGACATTATTTATGAGGATGATCAAATTGTTGTGATCAACAAGCAGGCCGATCTGGTGATTCATCCGGCGGTGGGGCACCCGTCGGGGACATTGGTCAATGCGCTGCTCAAACGCTATGGTCCCCTTCCTGTCGGAAGCGAAAAAGAAAAGCCGGGGATTGTCCACCGCCTCGACAAAGGGACGAGCGGTGTGATGGTGGCGGCCAAAACGGATGAGGCGATGCAAAATTTACAACATCAATTTAAAAATCGCGAAATCGAGAAAAAATATCTGGCATTGGTTGTCGGAAAAATGAAACCGGAAGGAGAAATGGACAAACCGCTTGGGCGGCACCCGACGCAACGCCAAAAAATTTCGACCCATACCCGAAAGGGGCGGGAGGCAAGAACAGAATGGAAGGTTTTGAGATATTTCGGGGATCGTTTCAGTTGGATCGAGGTTCAGATTCACACCGGTCGGACGCATCAAATACGCGTCCATCTTGCGGATGCAGGACATCCGGTCGTTGGCGACCCAACCTACGGCCGTTCGGCCAGAAAATTTCGTACGCGCATCAACCGTCCGGCGCTCCATGCCTTCAAACTCGGCTTGACCCATCCCAAAACCGGTGCGAAAATGATTTTCGAAGCGCCGGTTCCGGAAGATATGGAAAAACTTTTGACATTATGCTGACACAGGTTGAAAACCTCCCCATCATTCAAGCCCCGCAATTGCAGCGCTTCGATTGGCTCCTCCACGGTTTTGGCCTTAAGGATATTTCCATTGAAGATTATCTCCGCGCGGCTGGCCTAAAAAATCCTGTGATTCCCAAAACGCATCAATCGCATGGCAATACCGTTCATGTCTGTTCGCATCACGATTTACGCCTGCCCGCCGGTAGTTTGGCGGGATCCACGAATCCTGTTTTGGAAGGCGATGTCTTTGTGACGAACCAACCCGGTATCGTCTGCTGGGTTCGCAGTGCCGATTGTCTTCCGATTTTGCTGGCCGATCGGAAAAATAAGGCGGTTGCGGCCGTTCATGCCGGCTGGCGTGGAACTGCGCAGAAAGCCATTTTGGCGGCGATCGAGACGATGCAAAAACAGTTTCACACCCAAACGTCGGATGTGATTGCCGCTTTGGGGCCGGCGATCGGTGGCCGTTGTTATCACGTCGGGAGCGACGTCGTTCAGATTTTTAAAAAATCGGGATTGTATCCGAACCCGTGGCTCGAACAGGTCGATCCCACACACTGGTATTTGGATATTGCCTATGCCAACCTTCATCTGCTAGAGGAGGCCGGCTTGACCAAAGAAAATATTTATCTCTCGCTGGCCTGCACCGCCTGTGATCTGGAGAAGTTTCACTCCTTTCGGCGCGAGAAAGGGAAGAGAGGGGAACAGGTCAGTTTTATTCTAGTACGTTAGTATGCATTACAAAAACTCTCAAATCTATTTCGACTCCATTTCTGCGCAGGAGCTTGCCAAAGAGTATGGCACCCCGCTCTATGTCTATGAGGCGGGTCGCATACGGGAGAATTTTCAAAGACTTGATCGGACCTTCAAAAAACATTGGCCCCGGTTTCAGATTTATTACGCCGTCAAATCGAACAGCAACCCCGCTATTGTGAAATTATTGATGCAAGAAGGGGCCTTTTGCGATTGTGCGAGCTTAAATGAAATTTTGCTTGCAAAGAAGCTCGGGGCAAAAGGGAAAGCGATTTTATTTTCCGGAAATTATTTGAATGATGATGATTTGAAAGCGGGTATCGAATCGGGGGCCTTCATCAATCTGGACGATGTGAGCCTTTTGGATCGTCTCCTAAAGTTTGGAAAGCCGGACGTTTTAAGTTTTCGGATTAATCCCGATTTTGGCAAAAGCAATGTGCATGAAAGTGATGTGATGGCCGGGAAACAGGCGAAATTCGGCATTCCGTGGGAGAGGGCGAAAGAAGCCTATGCAAAAGCCAAAGAGGCGGGGATAAAAAAGTTCGGTGTTCACATGATGACCGGCTCTTGCGTGACCGAGCCGGAATATTTTGAGGCGATCACAAAAAAACTGCTCGATTGCGTCGGACCCATGGCGCACGACCTCCATATAAAATTTGAGTTCATCGACATCGGCGGCGGTTTTGGGATCCCGTATCTGCCCGATGAAAAACCGCTCGACATCGAAAAGACGGCGGAAAAAGTTTGCGATGTTTTCCGGAAAAAAACAAAAGAGTTTGGTCTGGGTGATGTCCAGTTAGTGGTGGAGCCGGGGCGCTATCTGGTGGGGGATGCCGGTTTTATCATCGGCCGCGTGCATGCGATCAAAGAGAGCTACAAAAAATTCGTCGGGACTGATGTCGGGATGTCAACACTGGCCCGACCAGTGCTTTACGGCGCCTACCACGGTATTTCTGTGGATAAAACGAGATCCTTCGACAAGCTCAGGATGACCGGATTTGACAAGCTCAGGATGACCGGACATGGTGACATCAAAACCGGTCATGGTGAGCC
Organism: Deltaproteobacteria bacterium; assembly: GCA_023265595.1. Classification (GTDB taxonomy): domain Bacteria; phylum UBA10199; class UBA10199; order SPLOWO2-01-44-7; family SPLOWO2-01-44-7; genus JAHFSU01. The sequence continues at coordinate 21,439 of JAHFSU010000015.1, read as the reverse complement.
TGTCGAACCAGAAAAAGTGACCATCACCGGACAGGCCTGTGAAAATGCCGATGCGTGGGCCAAAGACCGCGAACTCCCCAAGCTGGAAATCGGCGATCTCATCGTTGTCGAAAACGCCGGCGCCTACGGTTTTTGCATGAGCTATCCCTACAACGGACGCCTCCGCGCCGCTGAAGTTTTGGTCGACGGCAAAACCGACAAACTCATCCGTCGCCGTGAAACCTTTGAAGATTGGCTCCTTGGTGTAGAAAATCTGGATACAGCGCGTTGACAAAGTATACTCTTTAGAGTACACTTTACTTGTTCGAAACAAGGAGGCAAAATATGTACAACTTTGTTACTCTAAAGCAGTTGCGCCCAAGACTACCCAGCATCATCGAAGATGTTGATGCACATCTAGGCCGGTATATTATTGCCAAGCATGGCCAAGCGGTTGCCGTTTTACTCTCCATAGTTGATTTTGAAAGTTTGATTGATACTGCCGAAGAGGTCATGGATAAGGAAAATCTCAAAAGGATCCAGAAAGGAATACGCGAGGCCAGAAAGGGCAGAACGGTGAGTTGGAAGAAGATCAAATCAAAATACAAACTTTGAGATTTTTAAATGTCCTATCGCATTGAACTCACCAAGCAGGCTGAAAAATCCTTCAGTCTGATCATGAAATCACAGCCCAATATTGGCGTGCGCATTGCCAATGCCATTGATGCCATTGCCTCAAATTCCAGGGTCGGGGTTCCTTTGAAGGGGAAATTGAAGGGATTAAATAAATATCGCGTTGGTCCCTATCGCATCATTTATGAAGTCCGTCATTCCCATTTGCTGGTCATTGTAATCGATATCGGTCATCGAAAAGAAATCTACCGCTAATCCTTCTCAAACGGAATGAACTGGTCCCGTTCATCGAGAGGGACGGAGGGGGCTGCCGTTTCGGTTTTTACTTTTTTGATCTGTTTTGTTGCAACCGGCAAGTTATATTTTTTACGGTTTTCCAGACGATCTAAATCGTTTGCGCCGCCGTCGGTGTAGGGATCGGGCTTCGCATAAATTGATTTCGTGGATCTCGCCAAACTATCGGCGGGCAGGCGTGAATCGGGAATCGTAGATCGCTGTTTTTTTGCGACCTTCTTTTTTGAGATCGGTTTTTTGACGGCGGTTTTTTTCTTCGCAACCGGTTTTGGTTTGGGCGCCTCTTTAGTCTCCGCCGGCATCACGACCGGCGCTGATTCAGCAATCGGTTGTTCATTGTCGAGGTCTTCCATCACGATATTATTTTCAGCCGCCTCTTTAGTTTCTTTGGTTTCGGTCACCGGTTCGGCAAGGGTTTCTGCGGTAGGTGCCGGTGTGGCCGTGTGTTGCCATCTTTTTACCATCCGTTGTCCTCCCCAGACGACGCTGAACAGCAAAAGCATGACCGCAATGTTGGCCAAAAGGGAAGGGGGCTTAGGGCCCTGTTTCGGGTTGATCAGTGTGATCGGTTGCATTTCATTTTCCGTCATGGTGACCTCCAACTAACCTATCGGCAGGGTTCAAAAAAGGTTGCTAACTTTTTATGCATGAGGTATGCGATACCTCCTAGGTTCTACAAGAACAATCTCAGGAGGGGGAGTTAAATGCCTGAAATTTCAGTGGTTATTTTGGCGGCGGGGGCAGGAAAGAGGATGAAATCCGATCTGCCCAAAGTGCTACATCCGTTGTGCGGGCTGCCGATGATCGAACATGTTTTGAAAAGTGCTCATGCCGTTCGGGCCAAACAAACCATCGTTGTTGCCTCTAAAAAATCGGATCCGGTTTCACAATATTTCCGAAATAATTCTAAGATCAAAATAGCGTATCAAGGGCAAGCTCTCGGCACAGGCCATGCGGTTCATTCGGCTGAAAAATTTTTGAAACGATCCAAAGGATATGTCGTGATTTTGTACGGCGACGATCCTCTCGTCAAACCGGAGACCCTTCGGAAATTTGTGGATACGGTTGTGAAAGAAAAGAAAACACTCGGTTTTGTCACCGCCATTTTGCCAAACCCTTTCGGTTTGGGGCGCATCGTCCGCAACCCCATGGGGGATGCGGAAAAGGTTGTGGAGGAAAAAGAGGCGACTGAAGAGATCAAAAAAATAAAAGAGATCAACACCGGTATTTATTGTGTGCAGAGTGAGTGGCTTTTGCAGACCTTGAAAAAACTCGAAAAACATCCGGTGACGGGAGAATATTATCTGACCGATATTGTCGAAGAGGCCATTGCAGAAGGGGTCCGCGTTTTGGGATTTGTCGGTGAGGACCCCGATGAATTCTGTGGGATCAACAATCGCAAAGAACTGGCGCGGGCCGACGAAATTATTCGGGGTCGGTTGATCGAATACTGGTTTTCCAAAGGGGTCGCCTTTATCGACCCGCGGCATGTCTACCTCGATGCAACGGTTACAATCGGGGAGGGGTCTCTCATTTATCCCCAGACATTTTTGTACGGCAAAACAAAAATCGGGAAAAATTGTCTTATCGATTCCGGTTCTATTTTGAGGGATATGGTTGTGGGAGACGGTGTTACGATTAAACCGTATTGTGTGTTGGAAGAGAGCGTTCTTGAGAAAGAGGCGGTGGTCGGCCCCTTTGCCCGTCTGCGACCCCATTCCCACGTGGGCCCAAGGGCGCACATCGGCAATTTTGTCGAATTGAAAAAAACAAAAATCGGAAAAGGGGCGAAGGCCAATCACTTAAGTTATCTGGGCGATGCGGTTATCGGAGAAGAGGCGAATATCGGCTGCGGCACCATCACCTGCAATTATGACGGCGTCAAAAAATACCCGACGAAAATCGGCAAAAAAGTTTTTGTCGGGAGTGATGTGTCCTTGGTGGCGCCTGTAACCATTGGCGATGGGGCGACTATCGGCGCCGGTTCGATCATTACCGACAATGTGCCGCCGGGCGCCTTGGCGATTGCACGGCAGAGACAAATCAATAAAAAAAACTGGGCAAAAAAGCGGAAAAAATAAAATGTGCGGGATCATCGGTTACATAGGGCCCAAAGAGGCGGCGGATGTTCTGATCGACGGTTTGAAGCGCCTGGAATATCGCGGTTACGATTCGGCCGGTGTCGCTGTTTTAAATGGCGGCGGCATTGAAATCGAACGGGCCGAGGGGAAGCTGACCAAACTTGAGGCAAAGATTGGCAAACATAAGCCGCACGGACATTTGGGGGTCGGTCACACGCGCTGGGCCACCCATGGCGTCCCCTCCGAGAGGAACGCCCATCCCCATCGGGCAGGGGATGTGGTGGTGGTTCACAACGGGATCATCGAAAATTATGAGGCGCTGAGAAAAGGGTTGCTTCAAAAAGGATGCCGTTTCAGATCCGAAACGGACACTGAAATTTTTTGTCATCTTATTAATGAGGAATTAAAGGAACACAAAGAAATCGCCAAGGCAATCCGTTCGGCCCTCAAAAAAGTTCGTGGCTCTTACGCCATTGTTGTCCTTTATGCCAAGGAACCGAAAAAATTGTTTGCGGCCAAATCGGGTTCGCCGCTTGTTTTGGGTTTTGGCGACAAAGAGGCTCTGGTTGCGTCTGATGTGCCGGCGTTGCTCCCCTACACACGCGATGTCTCCTTTTTAGAAGATGATGAATTTGCGATTTTGGAAGAGGGACATCTTAGTGTGTTCGATGAAAAGGGCCATCCCAAGCCGGCTGAAAAAACACACATCGATTGGAACCCGGTGATGGCTGAAAAAGCCGGCTTCAAACATTTCATGCTCAAAGAAATTTTTGAACAACCACGAGTGGTCGAGCAGACCTTGATGGGGCGCGTGCAGCTCGGCAGCGGCAAGTTAACTCTTGAAGGAATCGAGAAAGTTTTCGGGAAAAAGGGTTTTCCGTTCAAAAAAATCGAGATCATTGCGTGCGGCACTTCCTATCACGCCGGGCTTGTCGGAAAATATTGGCTGGAGCAGTTGGCTCATGTGCCAACTGTGGTGAGCCTTGCCTCCGAGTTCCGTTATGCTGAACCGCTGATCGGAAAAGAGACCCTTGTGATTTCGATTTCCCAATCAGGAGAGACGGCCGATACGCTGGCCGCCACCAAAATGGCTAAAGAGATGAAGGCCAAAGTTTTAGGTATTTGCAATGTGCTTGGGAGTTCGCTCGGCCGGATGGCCGACAATACATTGTATACGCATGCCGGTCCGGAAATCGGTGTCGCCTCGACGAAGGCCTTTACCGGTCAGCTTACGGTTTTGTATCTTTTGACTTTGGAAATTGCGAAAAGAAGGGACAAAATTTCAAAGACGGAACTGATCAAAAAAATCAACGAAGTTCGGAGCGCCCCTCAATATCTGGAGAAAATTCTCGAAAATGCCGACGCCATCAAAAAAATTGCGCTCGGTTGTAAAGAGGCCCCCCACTTTTTATTCATTGCGCGCGGGCCGCATTACCCGTTGGCCTTGGAGGGGGCTCTGAAACTCAAAGAGATTGCTTATGTGCATGCCGAAGGTTTTGCCGCCGGTGAACTCAAGCATGGCCCGATTGCCTTGGTCGACAAAGGGGTTCCGGTTGTAGCGCTCGTTCCACCGAGCGATACCTACGAAAAGATTTTGAGTAATGTAGAAGAGGTGAAGGCCCGTGGCGCTTATACGATTGCCGAAGGAGAGGTGGGGGATAAACATCTGGCGGACAAGGTTGATGCCGTGATCCCCGTTCCCAAAACTTTTTATTCCATCACCCCCCTTCTTTATATTTTACCCCTGCAACTTTTTGCCTATTACATTGCCGACGCCAAAGGCTGCGATGTCGACATGCCGAGAAACTTGGCCAAAAGCGTGACGGTGGAGTAATCACGAGGAAAAAATGATAACTATAAATTTATTGTTGTCTTCTTTGAGAGTGAATGGTTTGCCCGTTACGGGTCCTGTGACTGTTCCTTTAACGGGAGACGTCTATCTTGAGGGGCCGCAACTCGTGCAAGCAGCCGAAAATGTGATTCCTTTTGATCGGTTAAGAAATCGAGCTGCAAAGAATGACATAATGGCAAAGTTAAATGGTGGAGGAGAATCGTTGAGAATTAAATATGATACGTTTGAAGATTGGTTGGCCAAAGAATGGACGGGGGCACATTTAAGAATGATTCAAAATAAATGGGGGCTTCTTAAAAAATGGAGGCAGCAGAGGGCTGTGGGAATTCTGATTGATTATATGGAAATATTCGCGATAACGGCCCCAACAAAAGAAGATGGGAAGGCGTGGCAAATAGTGGCCAATGAAATTGCTGTATTTATTTGTGAGCGATGGGGAAAACATCCCTTATTGAAAAGAGTTGCGTGTGTTTTGGCTTTGCTGGAAAAAGATATTGCGGCCTTCGATGTGACGAGAGGTTGGATTTTCAGAGACTCCATCGGGTTTACACGTGACCCAGCATTCGATATCATTCCCCCTCTTTTTGTTCGATTTAGTCCTCGCGGTTTGCATCTTGTGAAGCATAAATAATATTTATTTCTCCGTTGCTGGGACTGTAATAATCACGAGGAGTCGGATTTTCGTGGGCATTTCATTCAGGGGAGTGGTGGAAATGTCATTCCCGCGAAAGCGGGAATCCAGAAGTTATTGAAACCACTGGATCCCTGCTTTCGCAGGGATGACAAAAAGTGCATTTTCCACCACTCCCTTCAGGCGGCGCGTCTTGATCTTTTTATTTTTAATGTTATAGGTGCCAACCATGTCCCTTTCCGACTTTCCTAAAATTTATTGTCCCTTTCTTCGGCAAACTTTTGCGGTGGATCATGAGGATTGGAAAAAAAATGGTTCCCGTTTGGGATTGAGAGATCCCAAAGCGTATTTAGTCGTGAACCGAATCACCCCAGATTATGAATGGGTGTTTGAAGATCCCGAAACGATCGCCGTTGAAAAACTCAACGGAACCAACATCAAGATTTATACCGAAAAGGGAAGGCTGGTTGCGGTTCAAAACCGCAAAAATAATATTGATCCTTTGCAAATTCTCCACGGCAAAACATTTATCATGGAAGGAATTTTTCAATCGATTGGGAAGGGATATGTGGAGGAAAATGGAGAGCAGGCGGGGGAATTGATTGGCCCGAAGGTGCAGGGCAATCCCTACAAACTGCTGGTCCACGAATGGTATTCTTTTGAAAAGGCGATCAAGGATTTGCGATACAAATCCTTTCACGAGCATGAACGGACGTTCGACAATTGGAGCTCCTGGTTTCAGGAAGGTTTGGTCTCCCGCTATTTTACCAAACGGGCTTCCAAGCTCGGTCTTGATGAAAAGGTGATGGCGGAAGGGGTTGTTTTTTACAACCTGAAGAGAAAAGCAGAAGGAGAAATCTGGATGGCCAAATTGCGCCGGGACATGTTTGATTGGTATTACTCTGACTCCATCAAAATTTTGGATTATGAAAAAGCGGGCCGCGATGCCGTGGAGGATCAGGAAATATTAGACTAAATAATTTCTGTCATTGTTACAAATTCTCTTGGCGAAACGATTTTGATATTTTGAAAATTTTTCAGCGGTAAAAGATGTTTTTGGTCGCCTGTGATTAAAAATTGCGCATCAGCGGTGGCGGCACACTCCAAAATTCGGTTATCGGTTTCATCTTCTTTGACAACACTGAGTCGTTCTGTCGGATAAACCACTCTGCTATTTTTCACCAGAAGTTCCCTAAAAGGTTTCGTGATATCTTCGCCCATGCCCAGTTTGCTTCCCAAAACTCTTTTGAGTTCCGTCAAGATATCGGGGGAGGTGGCATGTTGAAACCGTCCGGAAAAAATGCCGCGGACAATTTTATCGGGAAGGCCTCCCGGAAACAGGATAGCAGAAACCAGTACATTGGTATCACAAACGATAATCACCGTTTGGCCCGCATGTCGTGAATCAATTTATCAACATCTTCTTCGGAATGAATCCCCATAGTAGCGGTTTTAAGAACCGCCTTTTTCTGGAGCTCTTCCCATTGTTTGGTGTTGAGGTAGAAGCGAGCGGCCTCTTGGAGAACACCACTCAAGGTGCGGTGTTCCGTTTTGGCAACTTTCTGAAGCTGGTTCTCCAGCTCCGCCGGAAGCGTAATGCTGGCCTTTTTGGCAAGGGACGATTTCATACTACCGACAATACTACTTTATACCGCAAAGGCAAGCATCTTTTTTTGAGAGGGTGACGATAACCATTGCGATGGCATGGCACGGGATGTTAACAATTTTAAGAAAAAAATATGGTCAACATCATTAATGCACCCTTACAAAATATCGCGATTGCGGGGGGGTATATCCTTCCTTACCCAATCTTCTCCATCCGGTCTTGTTGTTATTCCTGACGAGGGCGCTAATTTAACGGATGTAGCCTCGTCTGTTTTGGGTCAAACTTCTCCAATACCGAATCATAGAATCGTTCTGAATACTCAACATTGGGTAGCCAATCCCGTATTGACCCGTTCTTTGCGAGCCTCTCTGCAAAAACTGGCCGAGGAGAAACAAACGGCTATTGCTTTGAAAATGCGCGCCGAACCTTGGGTTTATGAATTTGAAACGGCGGCAAGGGTGGCCGACCAACTTGAAAAAGGGGCTCTTACGGCAATGGGGATGAGCATGGGCATGAGTCCTTGTTTGCGGAAAACCTATACGCAAAGACTGACTTATGAGCAAAAACTTCTTTTGAGACAATTGTTGGAATTTCGTCATGAGTTGCATCATCCCGAATTTCCAAATGCTGCAAAAGGGTTGGATGGCATGTTCATTGCACACAAAATTTTACAAGAAAAACAGGCGGTCGGGATTTTGATAGGAGGTCTTGCAGAAGCCGTTTGGAACGTCAAAAGAACGGTGGAAGATTTGGAAAAACACAAGGATGTGGATGTGATGGTTGCCCAAAAGAAATTTCAACCGGAACCTTTTGAAGGGGGCGTGGATTGGTGGGTTCCCCATTCCGCCGAAATCCGAATTTTAACAGATGCAACCGATATGACAGTCAATAGACAATGGTGGGAAAATCATAATGATTGTGTTTTAAGATTTGCATTGGAATATTTCAGCGGTTTGAAACCGGGTCTGTACATCCCCGATTCCGATTGGGTGTTCAACATGCGCTTTCAGAAAGCCATCGCCTCTATTGATGATCGCAAGATTCAAGTTGAGGGTGATGATGAAGATATTGAACTAGCTTTCCAACGTAAATTACGCAGACAAGGTTTGCAAAGCAGGATGATGTCTCATGTTCGCTCTCGGTTTGGAGGTTATATTTTGGATGGAAAGGGTCATGATCTTCTTCATGCCAAAGCCTATCTTGGTGTGGAATCGCTTGAATTGGAAACCCAAATAGCCATTCATCGTTACAAAAACAAAATCACAGGTAAATAAAGCCTTTTACTAATGTAGTGCCCCTAACGCTCCTTGACAATAGAAGCCGCCGTCATTGCGACCCCGAGTTTGTCGAGGGGGAAGCAATCCAGTTAGCAAACTCGAGTGATTACAACTGGATCGCCACGCCCCTTTGGGGCTCGCGATGACAGTTGTGTGTAAAGATATTAATGGGACACTACACTAATTTGAGACAAAGTTTGAATTGTCAAAAGTGTAACGGTGGAGTAGGAAAATATTTATGGTCGATCAGATTCATCTTGGTGATTTCCAAAAACCGATACTTGGTTTTAATGAGAGGCTTACTTTTGGTAAGGCACCATTGACTCCAAAAGATTTTTTTACCGTTTCTGTACAACCCTTCCTGCAAGAAAAACCGCAAAGAAGAAAATGCCGTGAGAAAACAAACGACGGCGATATCGGCATCCCGGGTGGAAGAGAATTGTTTTATGGGATGACCCTTGTCGCGGGTCTCCCTTTTATTATCACCGGCGGTATTCTTTTGGCCAACAATCATGAAACATCGGGTGCTATTGCGTTGGGTGGTGGTATTGCATTGTCTACGGGTCTCACTCTCTATTTTATCATTCAGGAAAATAAGAATTGTGATAATTGATTGAATCGTAATGTCCCTCAATCCCCAACAACTCGAAGCAGTGCATCACGAAAAGGGGCCGCTCCTTATCTTGGCCGGCGCCGGCACCGGCAAGACCCGCGTGCTGACCCATCGCATTGCCCATCTGGTGCAAGATTGTGAATTGTCGCCGGGGCGCATCCTTGCTGTGACCTTCACCAATAAGGCCGCGGGTGAAATGAAAAAACGGCTGGAGCAGTTGATCGGCCCCAAAGCGAGAGAGCTTTGGGTCGGCACTTTTCATTCCATTTGCGTCAAAATTTTGCGCAAACATGCATTGGAGGCCGGCATTGCGCCGTCCTTTAATATTTATGATGCCGCCGATCAGGTGAGTGTTGTGAAACAGGTGATACGAGAGATCAATCTGGATGATAAAAAATTTCCACCGTCGGCCATTGTCGGCCGTATTTCAAGGCTTAAAGACGAACTGAAAAATCCGGACGATTTGGAAAGCGATGCCGGCAATCCCTACATCAAACGGGTGATCGATATTTATCGAGGCTATCAGAAAATCCTGAACGACAACAACGCGCTCGATTTCGGCGATCTTATTTTGAAAACGGTTACTCTTTTTCAAAAACAGCCGCATGTCTTGAAAGGCTATCAGCAAATGTGGCAGCAGATTTTGATCGACGAATATCAGGACACCAATCATGCCCAATATGTTTTGATTTCTCTGCTCGCCCAAACGCACAAAAATTTGTGTGTGGTGGGAGACCCCGATCAGTCGATCTACCGCTGGCGCGGGGCCGATCTGAACAATATCCTCAATTTTGAAAAAGATTATCCCGAAGCGCGGGTGGTGAGGCTCGAACAGAATTATCGCTCGGTGCAAAATGTTTTGAAAGCGGCGGCCAAAGTCATCGCCAACAACGAGCTCCGCAAGGAAAAGGGACTGTGGAGTGATAACGAGCCGGGCCCGCAAATTACGCTGGCCAGTTTGAATAGCGAAAAAGAGGAGGCCGTTTTTGTGGTAGAGAGGCTTCGCCAATGGCATTTGGAAGAAAAAGTTCCCTTTGGTGATATGGCCATTTTTTATCGCACCAATGCCCAATCGCGCCCGTTGGAAGAAATTTTGCGCATGGCGGGAATCCCCTACATTATTTATGGAGGTTTGCGGTTTTATGAACGGGCCGAGGTGAAAGATGCGCTGGCTTATCTGCGCGTTCTTTGCCAGCCGCAAGATTCGGTCGCTTTCAAGCGGATTGTCAATGTGCCGGCGCGCGGTATCGGCAAAACGACCCTTGATAAAGTGGAGGCCCTTGCACAAGCTCGCGGGCTCTCTTTTTTCGATGCGGCAAAAGAGACCGATCATCCAAAATTACAGGAATTTTTGAAATGGCTGGAGGGAATGCAGAAAACGGCGGCGGATGGCCCGTTAAATCTTGTCGCTATTTTGCAGAAGGTTTTGGAGGAGAGCGGCATGATCCGTTCGCTTACTGCACAGACTTCAAGCGAAGCTGAAGAGCGTCTCGAGAATCTCAATGAACTGGTGGCCAGCGTCGCCGATTTTGAAGAAAATTTTCCCGATGCCATTTTGCAATCGTACCTTGATCAGGTGGCCCTTATTTCTGATCTGGATCAAAATGCAGAAGGAGGCGTTTTGCCGCTGATGACGCTCCATTTGGCCAAGGGTTTGGAATTCAGTGTGGTGGGGATTGTGGGGATGGAAGAAGGATTGTTGCCGCATGCCCGTTCTCAGGACGAGATTGAAGAGCTCGAAGAAGAGCGTCGCCTTTTTTATGTGGGGATGACCCGTGCCAAGAAAAAACTTTTTTTGACCCATGCGTGGCGGCGTTTTTACAATGGACAGGAACAGTATGGTTTGCCCTCCCGCTTTTTGGAAGAGATGCCGGCAGAGCTGATCGAACGAATCGATAAAAATAGAGTGGAGGATGATTTCAATCAAGACTGGGAGGATTCGCAGGTGTCATTGCGAGCCCCCCCGCTTGTCATTGCGACCCCGAGCTTGTCGAGGGGGAAGCAATCTCCGGGCTCGAGGCAGGCTCCGCGAAGCAATCTCGGGATTGCCACGTTGCCCTCACGGACTCTTCACGATGACAATCGAAATTATCGCATCGGCTCCAGAGTCAAACATCCCGACTTTGGCATGGGCACAATCGCCGCCTCGGAAAAAACAACTCTTGGCGAAAAAGTGACCGTCAAATTTGCCAATGGGATGATTAAAAAATTGATTGCGGAATATGCAAAGTTAGAGCGCTGTTAAAGGGTCCACTCGGTGACATCGGGGTTGTCGATATTTTCGCTGAAGGAATCTTCGTCCATCTCCTCAAAAACATTTTCGCCTAAAATTAGTTTTTTCAGCAAAAGACAGACGTCATTCAGATTGTGGTACGGTTTGTGCAGCAGATGGCAGCGTAATCCTTTCAAATCGTATCGGGAGAGATCGGTTTCGTAACCGGTCGTCAGCAAAATTTCCAGTTTCGGATGGAGCGTTCTGGCGCTCAAGGCCAATTCATAACCATTTGTCTGCGGCATCAAGACATCGCTGATCAACAGATCGGCTTTTGTTTTTTTGAGAAATTGGAGCGCTTCTTTAGCGTTGGAGAAAGGGAAGGGGTGGGAGATGCCGGCCTCTCGGATCAATTTCGTCCAGAGGTGGAGATAAGTTGCATCATCTTCAACAACTACAATCGTTTTCGTTTTTTGAGTTTTGGAAGCCATCACTTTAAGAACTATTCAAGATCGGTGCCAAATAAGTTTAAAATATAACTATTTGATTTTACTTATTATTTTTTTGAGTCAGGGAGTTCTAATACACCCCTTTTCGGTAAAAAAACACCCATTCCCTACCTGGTTTAAAAACACCCATTTTCTACCTGGTAGGGGAAGGCCTCTCCCTACCAGGTAGGGGAAATGGGGGAAGGCCCCAAAGTTTTTGATTCAGGAGGATTTGAAAATGGAGGAGCGAGAGGCCGTTCACGGTTTTGAGGCGGCGTTTTTTGGCGGCCTTTAATAATTTTGTCTCTCCCTTGCCATAGAGGATGTCGCAAACGATAGCCTCTTGCGACAAAAGGGAGATGGGGAGTGCAAGAAGAGAAGGGGTGGTTTGAATCAGGAGATTGGTTTGTGGCAAGACAGTTTTCAGTTTTTTTGCGGCCAGTGGCAATGTCTGCCATATCGTTTTTGGAAAATATTTTTTCAAGTGTTGTCCCATTTTTTTTGCGCGCAGGGGGTGACGATTAAAAACAATAATTTTTTTGGCCCCATTGGCGGCCAAAGCCGCGGCAATCCCTCTGGCCGCGCCACCGGCGCCGATCAATAGGACCGTCTTGTTTTTTGGAAGGACCTTCGCTTTTTCCTTCAAAGCCCAGACAAAACCGGGGCCATCCGTATTGAAGCCGACGAAGCGATTTTTCTGACGGACAATCGTGTTGACCGCGCCGCACTGTTTGGCAAAGGGATCCAAGCCATCCAAATGGGGGATCACCGCCTCCTTGAATGGGGCGGTCACATTGAGCCCCTCTATATCGCAGAGTTTCATGCAGCGAACCAGATTTTTGAGATGATTTTTTTCGACCTGAAAGGAGAGATAGCGAAATGGGAGGCGTTTTTTTTTGAAAAGGGCATTGAAAATTTTTGGCGACAACGAATGGTCGAGCGGATTACCGATGATGCCGAAGAGTTTCATTGATTTTTAGCGCCTCCGAAATATCTTTTTGAATCTGCACCGCCAATGTTTCCGCATTGGGAAAGGTCAATTCATTGCGCAGCCATTTCAAAAACGCAACTTCAATTCTTTGGCCGACCAGATTTCCTTCAAAGCCGATCAGATGGGTCTCCACCGAAAAACCTTTTCCGGGAAAGGTCGGGTTGAAACCGACGCTGGTTGCGGAGGGCCACTCCTTCGTGGAGCCCGCCAAACTACCGGCGGACAGGCGTGGAGCCCGCCAAACTACCGGCGGACAGGCGTGAATCGTGGATCGGGTTGCATAAATCCCTATTCGGGGGAGGAGTTCATTCTCGACCTTTAGGTTTGCCGTGTGAATTCCCATTTCGCCGCCGATCCCTTCGCCGCGCACCACCTCGCCGATCAGTGTAAAAGGCCTCCCCAAAAATTCGGCGGCCAGATCGACCTGTCCGCGGCCGATCAACTGCCGGATTTGGGTCGAGCTGACGAGCGTCTCTTTTTCGAACTGGGCTCCGGTTACGTGAAGATGCAGCCCTTCTTTTTTGCAGAATGTTTTCAAAGTTTCGATATTGCCGCTCCGTTTGACACCAAAAGTAAAATCGTAGCCGACCCAAATCCCTTTTGTGTGCAATCGTCTCAGCAGAATTTCATCGAGAAATTGTTTTGGCGTTAATTTCGAAAAAGCCGGATCAAATTTTTCGACGATCACGGCTTCCACCCCCGTTTTTTCAAGACAAGCCAGTTTTTGATCGAGAGTTTGAATCAAGGGGGGCATGGTTTTTGGAGAGAGAATTTTTGCCGGATGGGGATCAAAAGTGTAAACAGCCGCCATCCACTCTTTTTTTGCGGCGGTCGTGATACAATTTTTGAGAATGGTTTGGTGGCCCTGATGGACCCCGTCGAAATTGCCGAGGGCCATGCCGACATCTCTTTTGCCGCTTTTGAATGTTTTGGATCCGCGAAAGACTTTCACGGCGATGCCTTTGCATCGGTTTTGGCCGCCGCTTGTTGCACAACAAAAAATTGTCGCGTCATCAGGTTTCCATTATCCCGCGCCGTAATGCCGACGATGTTGTTTCCCTTTTTCATTTCTAACGGGACGGAAAAAGAAAGGGACTCATTCTGTTTTGCATTCGATTCGTAAAAAACCTTTTTCTCGTCAAGAAAAATGTAAAAATCTTTGATGATTTTGTCGTCTTTAACCTGTCCCTCCAAGAGGAAGGGGGATTTTATTGGCTCTGTAATTTTGCTGGTGATCAGGATGGCTGGCGGGCTGTAGAGGACCGCCTGTTGTGGAGTGACGGTTTCCTCCTTCGGTTTAAGCGTGATATCCTGTTCGGTATTTACGAGCAGATCGCTATCGGCGATATGGAGCCCCAATCGAATCGGTTCTTCCCATTTCGGGTCGATGTGAAAATTCAAAACGGCGGTTGCCGTTTTTCCGGGATCGAGCGCCTCCAAAACGGTGCGGCCTTTTTCGATGAAGACTTCTTTTCCGTTTAGATTTTTGATCGCAACAACGGGGGCCTTGGAACGGCCTTCCCCCTGATTCGTCACCTTGACTGTCAATGTAACGCTTTTTCCCATTTTGAGTTGGGCGGCCCAATTTTCCTCCAGTTGGTAGAGATGGGCGAAACGGGGGCGTTTCAAACCTTGAATGGGGATGATGATTTCCGCATCGGCCGGGATATTATTGTGGGCCTCGTTAAATTTCAGCTTGATCGGGACATCTTCGGTGAGGGCGGCAGTCGGAATTTTCAATTTCATCTCCCAGCTTGCGGAAGATTCCGGTAAAATTTTGCCGAAGGCAAATTCGATATTTTTGAAAAGGCCGTCTTCTGTTTCCGACTGGGCCACCAGACGGGTGAAGGGGGCTTTTCCGACGTTTTTGATCCGGATTTTGAGCGTGACCGAATCGCCGGCCAACGCCCGCTTGATAATTTTTCCATCTTTCAGAAGATCGAAAGAAATTTCGGCTTGTGGCGCAGTCCCTTTCGCCGTTTCCGCCATATTCCAGTCGGTTCCCAATTTTTGGAAGACGGCCGTCACTTTTTTATCCTCTCCCTGTTGCTTTGTCTTGAGGGGCGGTTCCACTTCTTTGAGCATTTCAATCCGGTTGGCGCTCTTGACCGAATCGATCAGATCGAGCGCCACTTGGCCCACGGTATCTTCTTCAAGCCGCAATTCCGGATGGTATTGCGGTTCTTCCTCTTCTTTGGGAGTCGGGGCCAGAAAGCGGAGAACATACTCCGGTTTTTCAATCTCCTCGCTCTGTTTGTCGAAATGTTTTTCGAGATCTTTTTCGCCAAAGAGAATATTCTCAACGGTATCGAGATGATCTTTATCGATGATGATCGGATCGAGTTCAATGTCGGGGGTGATGCCAATCGATTGGATCGATTGATTGCCCGGTGTCAGATATTGGGCTACGGTCAGTTTGACGGCGGCGTCCATCGGAAGATCGTAAACACTTTGAACCGAACCTTTGCCGAATGTTTTGGCGCCGACAATCAGCGCCCGGTTGTTGTTTTTGAGGGCGCCGGCCACAATTTCCGATGCGGAAGCGGAACCTTCATTCACTAAAACAATCAGGGGAACATCCGGTTCTTTTCCTTCATACCGCGCCCGTTGGCGATCGATCAATTTTCCCTGAGGTCCGACGGTCGATACAATGACCCCCTCTTTGAGAAAGGCGTCGGACAAAGAGACCGCCTGATCCAAAAGTCCTCCCGGGTTGTTTCTCAAATCGAGAACAATCCCTTTCAGATTCGGGGTCGCCGTCAAATCGGCCAACGCCTTCAAAAAATCGGTCTCGGTGTTCGCCTGAAAACTTTTGACACGGATGAAACCGACCGGCGCCCCTTTTGGGGTCTTCACCAATTTTGCCTGTACCGCTTCGATGTTGATCAAGGCCCGTTTCAGCGTCAATGCCAACGGGGTACCTCTCCCTCCCCGTTCTACTTTGATCGTGATTTTGGTTCCGACCGGGCCGCGCAGACGTTCCACCGCTTCGGTCAGGGTCATGTTGATGGTCGATTCCTCGTTAATCTGTATGATGATGTCTCCCGCTTTGACACCGGCTCGCCAAGCGGGAGTTCCTTCGAGCGGCGCGGTGACGGTTAATTTTCCGTCTTTAAGTCCGATCACAATCCCTAATCCGCCGAATTCTCCCTCCGTGCCGACACGAAATTCGCGGTAAACATCGGCGCTCAAAAAATTGGAGTGGGGGTCGAGCTCATTGAGCATCCCTTCAATCGCGGAGCCTTCGATCTCTTCCTTGTCGGTATCTTTGTCGACATGCATCTCCATGAATTGAAAAACCTCTTTCAAGGTATTCGACAAACCGGCCAATTCTTTGGATGGAAATTTGAAACGCTTGGTCGCTTGATTGACGGTGACTGAACACAATTTCGGTTTTTCGCATTTGGCCAACACCTCCGGAACATTTTTTTGGACCTGATTCAGCGCCGCTTCGAACATGGCATCGGTATCGATACGGGCCGGATCAACATAGTATCTTTGGATATAGTAAATGGTTTTGGAGGCCAAAAGGGCGCTTCCCAATGGGTAGTTGGGGTCGGGGGCTTTGGCAAAAAGTGTAGAGGAGCATATGGTAGCAGCTACCATATGCATACAAAAAATTATTTTAAAAATCATATATTTACTGATTTTAAGCAACTTTGGCCCCCTGGGTTGCCGATAACTAATTAGAGACTAAAAAAGCGGTTTTGTATATGATTACACTATGAAACAGGCAACATTAAAAATATTCGTTTTAGTCTTCACTCTCCTTATCGGATCCCCCAATTTTGCCACAGTTATCCTTCCAGCTCAACTGGAAGATATGGTTGAAAACTCCGATATCATTGCCGATGCCGCTTGCACCGCAAAACGGGGGAGTATGCTGGTCCATCCTGTCACGAAGCAGGAGGTGCCGATTGTCATCTATACTTTTCTGACCAGAGAATGTCTCAAAGGAAGTTGCGGTTCGAGTTTTGAGGTGAGTCAATGGGATGTCCACTCGCGCAGCGAAGCGATGCAATATCATTTGCCTCCGATAGAGTCGAACCGATTTGAAGTCAGACAGGAAGGTATTTTCTTTTTTGGCCCCCCTTCAACCAAATACGAAGGCTTTCGGTGGATCGTCGGCGGCGGGCAGGGAAATTTCAAAATTCTTCGCGATGCAGAGGGAAATGTAAAAGTAGTCAATCCGTATGGGAACAAAGGTCTGTTCAAAGGATTGCCGACAAAAAGTTTAAGCAAAAGCCAGCGAAATATGGTGGAGGGCGCTTCCGGGCCTATCTCTTATGACGATTTCACCTCTTTAATCAAAAACATTGTGGTCAACCGATGAAACGCATTTTGTTTTTCACATTTTTCTCCCTTGTTTGTTTTCCATTATTGGCCGGCGGGCCTTTTATGGTCGATAGGGTGACACGTTCGGGAGAGCCGGCCCGTTGGCCCTTTGATGATGTGAAGCAGAAATGGGTCGTCAAATGGCGCGCCGATAATGGGCCTCTCAACGTGCGTGTCGACCGAGCGACCGCGTTGAGCTGGATGACTGATCTTTTTAGCAAGTGGCAAAATGTCTCGTTAAATCTTCCCAATGGGTCTGCGGTATCGACCGTTGCAATTGAATTTCAAAAAGATGGCGACGGCAAAGTGGGGGAAGACATCACCAAAGAGAATCATGAAGCCTATACCTTTCCCGATTTGTCCAATCCGATGCCGGCAACGATCATTTTTGATGTCGACGGCTCGATTATTGCCGATTATACGGGGGATCCTAATGCGAAAAAATCGATCGCCGGAATGGGGACTCCGTTTCCGAAAGGAAATTCCAAAGATATTTACGGCGGCATTATTCTCTTGAACGGTCTTTTGGTGAATGGGGTGAATACGGCGGCAGATCCCGAAATTACTCAGGAACAGTTTAAAGCGGTTATTTTGCATGAGCTGGGCCACTTGTTAAATCTCGATCATACGCAGGTCAATTTGGAGTCGGCGTTGTCTTGTTCCCTCACATCGGAGTGTTCAACTGGGGTTAATATTCCGACGATGTTTCCCGAACTCAAATCGACCGAACAGATCGGGCTCCATCGCGACGATAAAGTCACTATTTCATGGCTCTACCCGAACCAGACTTTTAAAGATTCGTTTTGTTTTGTTCAAGGCGAGATCAAAAACGCCGCCGATGGAAACCCGATGCCCGGCGTCAATGTTATTGCGCGACAGGTGAGCGACCCCCAGCGCGATGCCCGTTCGATGGTGAGCGGTGTTTTGTATCCCTATTCACCCAACAGGACCCTTCATGGGGACTATATTTTATCGGGGTTGTTGCCCGGTTTTGATTATGAAGTGATCTATGAAGAGCTGGCCTCCGATAAATATAAAGAAAGCTCCGGTTTTGAACCGATGGATGATCTCTCGCCGCAAGGTTTTGGGAGTGGCCATATTCCGGCTTCGGGCGGAGCCACAACAATCCGCTGTGAAAGGGGGGGGCAGGTGATTACGATGCCGGCTTTTTCTCTCTCCCCCACTTCGTCCGAAAGTGAAAACGATGGCGCCGGCGCCGGCAGTATCGATACATCAGAAGGGAGTTCCGGAAAGGGATGGTGCCAGTTGACTTCCGACAGCTCTTTCCGTACATTCAACGATCATGTCCTTGAGATTTTTTGGATTTTTTCTCTGTTTGGTGTTTTTATTTGGCGCCGGCGTATCGGCACAGGAAAAAAGTCCGTTTCAGGTTTTATCCCCCGATAGTCCCATTACCATTTTCCCCGGAGAGACAAAGACCGTTTCGGTTTCCGTTCAGATTCCACAAGGCTATTTTATCTATAAGGATAAAACAGAGTTGGAATTTTTGAATCTGGAGGGGGTTAAGGTCAAAAAGATCGAGTACCCCCCATCGGAATGGTACGAAGACCCCTTTTTCAAAAAGAGAAAAGAGATTTTTCGAGGGGAGATAACCCTTCAGGTGACTTTTGAACTTCCGGCTGGGGCGCTAGGGGGAGAGCGGTTGCTGGAGGCTCTTGTGAAACTTCAAGGTTGTTCCACAACCCTTTGTTATCCCGAAGAAAAACATCTGATCGTCTTCCGATTCCAAGTGGCGAGCCAACCTCCCTACCTGGTAGGGGAAGGCCTTTCCCTACCAGGTAGGAATTCGTGGCGGGAGCTGTTGCAGACGCAGGATTTTTCGCGAATTTTGGAGCAGGGGTGGTGGGTGGTTTTGATGGTTGTCTTTTTGGGGGGTGTTTTGACGTCGCTCACTCCGTGCGTGCTCCCTCTCATTCCGATCACATTGATGATCATCGGTGTGCGGGCGCAGCATCCGGTTCGGAAAAATCTTTTGTTGTCGATCTATCTCGTTTTGGGTCTTGCCATTACCTATGCCGCCTTGGGCGTTTTGGCGGTCGCTTTGGGAAAAAGCCTCGGGTTTGTCTTTCAGGAAAAATGGGTCGTCGTGGCGCTCGCGATTTTCTTTTTCATTTTAAGCCTTTCGATGTTCGGGTTTTACGAAATCCATCTTCCGCAAACATTGCGGCATCGTCTGAATCATATCAAGGGGCATGGGCGGATCGGTGCGTTTGTCTCGGGGGCGGCGGCCGGTCTCCTTGCGGCGCCGTGCGCGGGCCCGGTGGTCGGCTCACTTCTTTTGTTCGTGGCCGGAAATCAAAATTTCATGCAAGGTTTTATTCTCCTTCTCGTCTACGCGTTGGGGATGGGGCTGCTCTTTGTTTTGCTCGGGACCGGTTACGGAACATTGCAAGGGCGTTTTCGCCGCTTTCCGCTCAGTGTCTGGGCCAAACGGGCGATGGGGCTTGTCCTTTTCGGCATTGCTCTTTTTTATCTCAACACCGTGATCCCGCTCGAAAAAGGGCTTAGCTATTTTTGGCATCAGCCCGGTTCGGTTGTTTGGATCGATTCCGAACCGCGCGGTCTGGAGATGGCGGCGCGGGAAAATCGGGTGATGCTGATCGATTTTTATGCCGAATGGTGCGCGCCGTGCAAAGAATTGGAAATTGGCTTTTTTAGAAAACCGGAAGTCGTGGCGCTGTTGCAACAGATGATCCCCGTGAGGATCGACGCGACCTTTAGCGGCAACGCCGAAGTGGAACGGTTGCTCAAAAAATACAGGGTGGTCGGTTGGCCGACTATTTTATTTGTGAAACCAAATGG
This sequence comes from Deltaproteobacteria bacterium, assembly GCA_023265595.1. GTDB lineage: Bacteria > UBA10199 > UBA10199 > SPLOWO2-01-44-7 > SPLOWO2-01-44-7 > JAHFSU01. Next base: position 1,624 of record JAHFSU010000015.1, on the reverse strand, counting down.
TGAGATGATGGAAGATTTAAAAGTTATCTCTTACAATCCGGAAAAATTGATGCTGTCATTGCGAGCGGCAGCGAAGCAATCCCGATAGTCAACGGGATCGCCACGCCCCTGAAGAGGCTTGCGATGACAAATAAATAAAAGGAGATTTTATGGAAGAAGTGAAAAAGAAGAAGTTTCCGAAGTGGGTGATCGTGCTGTTGGTCCTTTTCGGATTTTTTATCATTGGGACTGCGGTGGTCAGTTTTGGTATCCGCTATTTCCTCACCAGTCGCGGTGGAGAGAGATTGGCCAAGGAGGCGGCCGGAAAGCTGATCGAACAGGTGATCAACAAAGAGAGCGGGGGCAATGTCGACGTAAAGATAGGTGAGGAGGGAGTGACGATTCAGGAAAAGAGGAACGGAGGGGCGGTTGCCTTCCGGGCGAGCGAAAAAATGCCCCCCGATTTTCCAGCCGATATTCCCGTTTTTTCCCCGGCCGAATTTAAGGGGAACGTCTCCGTGATGGGGATGCAATCCTTCAGCTGGAAGTCCGAAAAACCGGCGAGCGAGGTGTTTCAATTTTATCAAAGTAAAATGGGGGCCAATGGTTGGCAGACTTTACAAACCTCGAATCGGGAGGGGCGATTTTCGGTCTCTTACATGAAAGGAAAACGACAGGTGATGCTGCAGGTTTCAGGGAACGACAGCCACTCCAACATTCAGGTTATGTCGGGGGTGATGCCGTAGGCCCATTGGCGGGAAGTATGCGTACCTCCAGTACCTCCTGCATCTGGATTCAATCCAGCCGGGACAATGAAAATTTTGCGATATCTCTTATTGTGGCATCAGTGGGATGGTGGGAGAGGTCAAACAACATCTGCCGTGCTTCTGAAACACCCCATTGAGCGAAGTCCCCTAATTCTGCAATGGCATCTGCTTGGGTATCCTCGTCTTGATTATTTAAATCTCTCAAAATATTTGGTTTTTCCATTCGCCAAATTTTTTTCACGTCTTCTTCCATCCCAAACCTTATGATAAATACGTTGAAAGTATAGGATCGGACTAAAGGAGAAGGGTGCGAGATCAGTTTCGTCAACTCATCTTTCTCTCCTCTTTTTTTTGCCTCGCTCACAATTAAAAAAATTCTTTCCGCTAGTTTTTCATGATCCCTTACCCGCAATGCCTGTTCGAGTTCTCTCCAAAGTGAGCCCAGATCAAAAGGGGCCGACTCCAGCCCCTTAAGCCCGAGTTCGTAATATTCTGAGCAGACACCCAATGCCAAATCTGCTTTGTCGCGCACCTGTTGTGTAGCCCCCTCTTTTCGAATGGCTTCCAAAGCTGTCCACATATCTGATATCGCCTCCCCTTTTCTTTGAGCCATTTTTGCCGCATCCGTTAATTGTTCAATGTCTTCTTCTGTGGCAAATTGAGGATCATCAATCAGCAGCATCGCCTTTTGTATTGCCCTTGCAACCCTCTGATCTTCCGTAAGATCAAAACCCCACTCGGCAAATCGGGAAGCAACCCTGAGCAGGGCCTGTTTTGGACAACCGCGTAAGGTCACTTCGGCCAATTGTTTAAATTTTGCATCTTCAAACAGGGTCGAGTCCTCTTCTAATGACAATGCCAATGCATTCGCCGGATGG
>JAHFSU010000037.1 GCA_023265595.1 Deltaproteobacteria bacterium | reverse complement strand
CTCCCCCAATGAGCAAATGAACTTGGGGATCGACCACTGTATGCATATGATCCTCGATGCTATACGCCTGCGCGGCGGACGCCATGAAATTGCTGGCCACAATGGCGGCGGAGGTTGCGAGGGTTCTGATGGGAAACGTTCCCCTCACCCTACCCTCTCCTCCTTCGACTTCGCTCAGGACAGGCTCCAGGGGAGAGGGAAAAGAAATTTGGAAAGAATCAACAGGCATCGCCGTGGGCGCAATGAGAGGCTGGCCGACAGTGGTCGGCAACAACGCCGACAGAGGGAGACCGATGGCTTGAATACTCATATTGTTGCTATCGGCAGGGCTCCAAAAAAGTTGTGTGGTTTTTTCAGGAAACTAACTCGTTGATATTCAATGAAATTTAAATTGTGCACCGTATACCGCAGAGTTCGAACAGGGTTCTAGAATAGAGTAACTGAAAATGAAGTTGTTTTCAATCGTTCAGCCGCAGCGCTACGCCGAGCTTTGATCGTTTCCACATTGGCAAGTTGCGGAATCCTCCAATTTTTCTGGGCGAGGCTTTTCCAATCCTCCTCCAGGACAATCGCGTCGTTATAGGTCACGTCTCCTTTGGCGTTCACTTCAAAAAGAAATGCCGGATGGACGATGTAGAGAACGTGGCACGATTCTTTACTTGAATTGACGAGCTGAAAAAATGTGCCGGGTTCGGTGAGAACTGCTTGGCCGGAAGTAAGATTGAGTTCATAAGGCTCGCCCGAGTGTGGGTCTTTCATTTTCACCGTTAGTTTGCCCGATTGCACCCATGTGACTTGGGTCACGACGGGGTGAACATGAATTTTGGAATGGATCCCGGCGGGAATTTCTCCTCGCGCCATATTGAACCCATCCATCCAGATTGTTCTTCCACCCTCTGAAACATTTGGACCTAACAGGGGAGCAACCCATGTCCCATCCGGAACCGGAAAACTTTTGTTGGCCGTGAAAATGTGGTTCATGTTCGGAACAACGTCCTTTTCAGCTTATAATAATTAAATTGGTGCCCGGGGCCGGACTCGAACCGGCAAGGGCTGTTTAGGCCCGCAGGATTTTAAGTCCTGTGTGTAAACCATTCCACCACCCGGGCGCAAAGTTTTCGAAGAAAACTTCCCGATACACGATATTCGATACACGAAAAACGAAATTTTGTGCCAACTACCGTGTATCGTGTACGTGTATCGGGAAAAATTTTGTTGGCACAAAATTTTTGAGGCGCGGGCCGGAATCGAACCGGCGTATGTTGGTTTTGCAGACCAATGCAGTACCCCTTTGCTACCGCGCCGATATGAAAACGGTAAGGTTGTAAACAACCCCCACCTTCGTGTCAACTTGGTTTCCTCCGAATGTTAGCTAAAGAGCATATGGTAGCAGCTACCCTATGCTCTTCCGGACGATTTTGGTCACCTCTTGTACGAAATCGGTCGTCTGCCGGCGCTCATTACTCATTAAATCGGAAAATGGGCTGGCATCCATTTTGCTAATGTAAGATCCGATGAAATTTGATAGGGCCATTCATAGGAACCTTTACATGAAATTATTTTTTCTCCTTTTCACCCTCTTTTTTGCCCCGCCGGTTTTTACCCAAGCACAACCCCCTTGGAAAGAGCTCAAAGAGAGGGTCATCAAAATTGATCTGATGCGCGGGGGGCAAAAAGGAAAAATGCATCTCATTAATCAGGCAAGGGAGATGGCCGATGTATGTGTCGAAAAAAATCCGAACGAGGCCGGTTGTTATTATTATCGGGGCCAAGCCACCGGTATCTATTATGCCGCTCGCGTTTTTGGATACCCAACCGGCATCCGATCGATGATAAAAGATTGGGAAAAAGCGCTGGCGCTCGATCCCCAATTTGACCACGGCGGCCCCGACCGGATGTTGGGGGAAATCTATACCGATCTCCCCAAACATTTCGGTGCAAAAGATGTGAGACAAAACTTGAATAAAGCAATACAATCTCTTGAAAAATCAATTCAAATTTCTCCGGACTATCCGACACAATATCTCGATCTGGCAGAGGCCTATATTAAGATGAAAAAAACCAAAGAGGCCGAGCCAATGATAGAAAAGGCCAAGGCCTTAATAGCCAAATGGCCCGCGGACCCCTATTTTTCAGGTTGGCAAGAAGATACAAAAGAACTAGAGGAAGAACTGAAATAGAAATGGATTCCCGCTGGAGCCTGCCCCGTGCTCTGACACGGGGCCGGAATGACAAAATAGGAGGCATTTATGGCAAGCGTTAATAAGGTGATTTTGATCGGAAACTTGGGAGCCGATCCGGAAAAGCGCTACACCGGAACGGGACAAGCCGTTTGCAATCTGCGTCTCGCAACCAACGAACGGTGGACCGACAAGCAGGGCCAAAAACAGGAGCGAACGGAATGGCATCGCGTAGTGGTTTACGGCCCTCAAGCTGAAAATTGTGAAAAATATTTATCGAAAGGAAGGCCGGTTTATATTGAAGGGAGCATTCGCACTCGCTCTTGGGAAGACCAACAGGGGCAAACAAAATATATGACCGAAGTGATTGCACAGCGAGTTCAATTTTTGGGAAGCCCCGGCGGAGCCGGAGCGGGAGAGCGAAGTCAAAAATCACCGGATGAATCGTTTCCCGAAGTCCCTATGGACCAGAGCGGGCCAGCCACGGGTGACGATGACATCCCTTTTTGAAAATCACCCTCACCCTCCGCCAAACAACTGGCGGGCAGGCAACCCTCTCCCCCGCCAAACAACTGGCGGGCAGGCACGGGGGGAGAGGGAGATCATAACTTGCCCCACATGTCGCCTTTGTATAATTCCAACTTGCCGGGGATGAAACGGACACCGATGGTCATGTAAACGGTAAAATCGACCGAAGGCCCTTTTGCCAAAACATCTTCTGAAAATCCGAATTGCCAGAAGAAAGGGTTGGCAAAACGCCCTGCGGGAACATCCCCCTTCAAACCGACGATGAGATCCATCGGGACACCATCCCACTCTGGCAGACCGGTATTGTCCAAACGAGGTGTTCCCCCTGTGAGTTGGATCAATGCCGAAAGCCGGTCCGAAAAACTCCACTCGCCGGCCAATGCAAAATCGAAACTCTGCGTCCCCATCAAATTTTCAATCAGCTCATTGCCCCCTTCCACCAAATAATTGAGATTCAAATAGCCGTGAATTTTTTTGTACGATTTTTCGATGGCCGCCCCGAAACCGAAACCGGCATTCCCGCTCCCCATCCCTTTGTCCGGATCACCGCTCGGAAATTTGAAACCGCAGCGCCACGCAACGGCGGGCAAAACATCCTCTTCAACCAACAACTGGTTTTTCAAAAAGAGGGTGATGTCGCCGATATTTAAATCCTGCGAACCGACACGATAACGGGTCTGACCATTTTCCTGAACCTGATAAGTGAAAGTGCCGTTGGGAACTTTTTCACGCCCGCCGTTCGGAAATCCAAAAAAATTGTGATAATCCTGAATGAACGCATCGAGAAAACCGCCGTTGAAATGAAGCAGTGGCAATTCGATCCCCGCATCGAGATTCTCCGTCAAACCGTAAGTGGCCACCCAACCGATCCGCCAGACTTCCATGTCGAGATCGACAAAATAGGTCGGGTTGCTTTGACGTTCAAAAACATTGGAATAGGCCGAATCGACGCGAAGCTCCAAAAGGCCCGGCGGCAAAGTGATGGCCCGATCGGGATTCAAGTTGACCATCTGGAGATAAACCGGTTGCTGTGTACGGGTGATGAGCGGCCCCTGTCCCGCATAGTCTCCGGCCCAAAGGATTGCCGGCAAAAACGTGGCAATAAAAAGCGGGGCTAAGAATCGCTTATAGAAATGGCGCAAAAGTGGTGGGTGGGAGGCTCGCGGCTTGTAGCCCTGCACAAACTGAAGGTCGGGTACCCAATCCGTTTTGCGGGGAGGAAGGCCGAAACCAGCCCCGCACCGTTGTTTGGTGCGGGGCGCATTTCGGAAGGATTCCGCCCGCAAAACGGATAAGGGTGACCGAGGTTTGTGAGGGCGTGAAGTCGCGAGCCGAGCAGGCCCTGCCACTTTTGCGCCATTCTCCTTATTCATTGTGGGAAAGAAAACGTTCGGCATCGATGGCGGCGGTGCAGCCGGTTCCGGCCGCCGTGACCGCTTGGCGGTAAATCGCATCCTGTACGTCGCCGCAGGCAAAGACCCCCGGGATATCGGTCGCCATCGACGGGAGTTTTTTCATCGCAATATAGCCTTTTTTGTCGAGGGCCAGCTGTCCTTTGAAAAGTTCGGTATTGGGCTTATGGCCGATCGCGATGAAAAGTCCGTCGCAGGCGAAATCTTTTTTCTCTCCATTTTTGATATTTTTGAACGTCACCGCGGTCACTTTGCCTTGGGAAACATCTTTGACCTCTTCCACAACCGTATCCCAGACAAAATTGATTTTCGGATTATCCAACGCCCGTTTTTGCATGATTTTTGAGGCCCGCAACTCATGACGACGGTGGACCACAGTCACTTTGCTCGCAAATTTTGCGAGAAACGTCGCCTCTTCCATGGCGGTGTCGCCGCCACCGACCACAACCACATGCTGATTCTTGAAAAAGAAGGCATCGCATGTGGCGCAAGCGCTTACTCCCTTTCCCCATAATTTTTTTTCGGACTCCAGCCCCAACCACATGGCCGAAGCACCGGTGGAAATGATGACCGTTTCTCCCTCATAGAGTTTTTCGCCGACCCAGACTTTGAACGGGCGTTGTGAAAAATCGACTTTGGTGACCTCTTCGGAAATCACGTCGGTGCCAAAACGAACAGACTGCTCTTTCATCAGATTCATCAGCTCCGGTCCCAAAATGCCTTTCGGAAAGCCGGGATAATTTTCGACATCGGAGGTAATCGTGAGCTGTCCGCCGGGTTCTGTTCCTTCGATCATTAACGGATTCAGGTTCGCGCGCGCGGCATAGAGCGCCGCCGTGCACCCCGCACAACCCGAACCGATGATGATGACTTTGCGTGGCATAAGGGTGCAGAAAGTAGCGTCACCATTCTGGAACGTCAAGTAGGAAAGGTATCGCGCTGGAGAACATCGGGGGTGTGCAATACTTTCGGGGCGGTGAGCAATGAAGGTTCGTCATCAAAGTGGACCCGATCGGGTGTCGGGGGTATCCCCAAAAACACGGCATACTTTAAAATCCCATCCTTGAGTTCTTCGACACTCCCGAAGCCGCCGGCCACATAAAGCATTTCGACCCATTGATGATATGTTCTTTACAAGATATACCTTATTGAGGTATATTCTCTCCGTGGCGATACAGTCATTTAAGAAGGGGCTGGTCGAGGAATTCTTTTTGCGCGGTAAACTCAAGAAAGAAGTCGGTTGGGCGCCCATCAGGGATATTGTCAAGAGAAAATTGGACATGATGGAATATGCTGCAAAACTCATCGACTTGAGATCTCCCCCCGCAAATCGCCTTGAGGCATTGAAAGGGGACAAAGACGGGTTTTATAGCATCTGCATCAACGATCAATGGAGAATTGTTTTCCGATGGACTCCGGTGGGGCCGTCAAACGTCAGTATTGAGAATTACCATTCGTAGCTATTCAAAGGAGATTCATTATGAATACCATAAACAGAAAACCGACATCACCGGGAGAAATACTCGATGAAGAATTTCTCCAACCTTTGGGATTAAGCCAAACCGAATTGGCAAAACATATTTCTTGTGATGTAAAAGTCATCAATCGGATCATCAACGAACATTCCGGTATCAGTGCCCCCATGGCCCTAAAATTAAGCGCCGCTTTTGGAACCACACCCGACTTTTGGTTGAATGCACAAAAGGCAGTGGACATATATCAAGCCAGAAATAGACTAAAGACATTGCCCAAAATAATCAAGAAGGCGGCCTAACCTCATGTCCGCTATCCTCTCCGCTGAAAAATTGACGAAGTCTTTCAACCGACTTTGCGCCGTGGAGGGTCTTTTATTTCATGAAACATTTTTCTCCTATTCTGATTTGGGATTTTTTGTATATTATCGTCGTTAGTGTTTTATTTTGTAGCGTTAAGAAAATTTAAAACAAGAACTCACCTTCCGGCGAGATAGCCGGTTGTCATTGCGAGCGTAGCGAAGCAATCCAAATGGAGATTGCTTCGTCGCGTTGCTCCTCGCAATGACAAACAAAAAAATCGCTCTTGTTTTGTCCGGCGGTGGGGCGCGCGGCGCTTATGAAGCCGGAATTCTTTCCTATCTGCGCGAAAAAATCTGGCCCGACCGGCATGGGTTTGCGATTCACTCCGGCACCTCGGCCGGCGCGATCAACAGTTGCTATCTCGCCGCGAGTGCGCATGAGCCGAAAGTTCAGGGGAAAAGACTGCGCCAAGTTTGGGAAAAACTGCAATCTGCCGACATCTACCGCGGCGATTTTGCGGCGGTCACTCGGTTTTTAATGCGGGCCACCACCTACGGCGCCTCCCATCTTTTCGGGTTTGTCCCGCTCGTCAAAAAATGGGGAAACGATGTCAAACCATTTCAGGGTTTGCTCGACACCAGCCCCTTCATCCCTTTTTTAAAAAGGACCATCGCTTTTGAAAAAATTCACAAAAATATCCATGAAGGTTTCGTCGATGCCATTGCGATTGCGACAACCAATGCCGGCAGCGGCAAGATGGAGCTCTTCATCGATAAAAAAGAAAGCTGTGTCTACACCGGCGCTTATCGTGTTCACATGGGACCGATCGAATGGCCTCACCCGTTTGCTTCGGCCGCAGTGCCGCTGATTTTTCCACCCGTGCGTATCGGCGCCTATTTTTATGTCGACGGGAGCATCCGGCAGAACACGCCGATGAGCCCGGCCGTACAACTCGGGGCCGACAAAATTCTGATTATCGGACTCACCTTCAAGCCTTCCAAAGAAACGAGCGGAAAATATTCCTTTAAAGAACCCAACGCCTATCCCAGTTTTACTCACCTTGCCGGAAAACTTTTGAACGCCCTTTTTCTCGATCATATCGATTATGATCTGGAACAGATGACCCGCATCAACCGCGTGATTGAATGGAGCGAAAATCTTTACGGAGAAAAATATCTCGGCGATTTGAATCAGATGCTCAAGCGGGAAGGGATTCAGGGCGATATTGCCAACCGCGGTTTGAAAAAAATTGAGGCCCATCCCCTTTTCCCTTCCGAAGATTTTGGGCAGATGGCGACCGAAAAACTGCTCCGTCTGAGCCGAACCAAGAAAAAAATTTCTCCGGTGGAGCGTTTTTTTCTGAAATTTCTCGAAGTCGACCCCAATGCCGATCTCGATTTACTCAGTTATCTCCTGTTTGACCCCGAATACTTGGGGAGCCTGATCGAAATCGGCTATCGTGATTGCCGCGCACACGAAAACGAACTCGCGAAGTTCTTGACATAAATGAATTGCTTCGCTACCGCTCGCGATGACAATGGAGGATTTATGACTCGCAAAAAAATTGCTTTGATCGGCGGTGGAAATATCGGCGGTGTGTTGGCAGAGCAGTTGGCCATCCGGGAATTAGGGGATGTTATTTTGTTCGATGTCGTTGAAGGGTTGCCGCAGGGGAAAACGCTCGATATTTTAGAAGGACTGCCGGTCCTCAATGCCGACGCCCAAATCAAAGGAACCAACAATTATGCCGACATCGATGGCGCCGACGTCGTCATCATCACCGCGGGGCTCGCCCGCAAACCGGGGATGTCGCGCGATGATCTCTTGAACAAAAACCTTGAGATCATGAAAACGGTGGCAACAAATGTAAAACAGTACGCCCCGAATGCCTTTGTGATTGTGATTTCGAATCCGCTCGATGCGATGGTTTACACTTTTCAAAAAGTCTCCGGATTTCCGACGAATAGAGTCTGCGGCATGGCCGGCGTTTTGGACTCGGCCCGTTTTCGCGCGTTTGTTGCGATGGAGCTCGGTGTCAGCGTCAAAGATGTACATGCCGTTGTGCTCGGAGGTCACGGCGACACAATGGTCCCTGTGCCTCGTTATTGCACGGTTGGGGGAATACCGATCACCGATCTACTGCCGGCGGGAACAATTCAAAAAATTTCGGAGCGGACGCAAAAGGCGGGGGGTGAAGTGGTGGAGCTTCTTAAAACCGGTTCGGCATTTGTTTCACCGGCCCTCTCGGCCATCTCCATGGCTGAATCGTATCTCAAAGATCAAAAACGAGTCCTCCCCTTAGCCGCCCATCTTAACGGAGAATACGGCGTCAAAGGTTACTACATCGGTGTGCCGGCTGTGATCGGCGCCAAAGGGGTCGAAAAAATTCTCGAACTCAAACTCAACGGAGACGAGAAAGCTCTGTTTGAGAAGAGCCTCCAAGCTGTGAAATCGCTGATTGATCAAATCCGCTTGTAAAAAGCTTTGGGTTGAAAACGCTATTTTTGTACCGGACCTCGTAATGCAAATGAGGTCCCGTTGAGTGGCCGCTCGATCCGACGAGCCCGATTTTTTGTCCCTTCAAAACCACACTTCCTCTTACAACAAGGGTATTTTTCAAATGGGCATACATTGTTTTCCAGTTAAACCCGTGATCAATAACAACACAACGACCATAGCCCCCCTTATATCCGGCCCATTCTATCTTTCCCGATTGGGTCGCCCGAACGGAAGAGGCATAAGGGGCCTTGATATCGATCCCCTCATGAAAAAGACGACGATGCCACAACGGATGTCTTCGCATTCCGTATGCGGAAGAAATCCTTCCCAAAACGGGCCAACCACTTGGGATCGGATCGATCTTCTCCTGTTTGCACATCCGATTCGGTTCCAAATCGGTCAGTTGGGTGGCGAAAATCGTACAGCCCGTTACGACAAGTGCGCAAATAAGGTACTTTTCTATCTTCATATCCCCTCCTTATTAAAAATAATGCAAACCTGCGGCCAACTGACCATAAGGACTGCCGGATGTTTGATACGCTGTATCAAAAGGAGACAATGTGTCTCAAAATAAAGACAGGAAGAAAAATCATAACTGATTGATTTCACTATTGAAGAAAGGGACCTGTTCCGGATAATTTTGTCCCATGGAATTGGTTTTGGAAAAAAACGGCGAACCCATTTTAAAACGCTCTATTGAAGCGGGCAAAATTACGATAGGCCGAGACCCCACCTCCGACATCCAGCTTTTTGACCCGGAAATTTCCAGACTTCACTGCACCATCGAAAAACAAAATGGCCATTTGGTTTTGAAAGATTCCAGCCGCAACGGAACCTTCGTCAATTCCAAAAAGATTTTTCAATCGGCGTTGCGCCCAACCGACATTATCCAGATAGGACCTTGGCACCTTAAGGTGATGCCCCATTATTATAGTTCTCAAACCACCGACGAAACGGTGGTGAAAGAAAAAGGGCCTCTCCAAAAAAAAAATCAATTGGGAGAGATGCTCGGCGTTTCGCAAATCATGCAGACCCTTTTTGAGCGCATCCGGAAAGCGGCGGAACATGATGCCACCGTTTGTCTCATGGGCGAATCAGGGACCGGAAAAGAGCTGAGTGCAAGATCGGTTCACAATCTGAGTTCACGGCGGACAAAACCCTTTGTCGCCGTCAATTGCGGGGCCATTCCGGAAAATCTGATCGAAAGTATTTTGTTCGGCCACGAGAAAGGCTCTTTCACCGGTGCCACCGAAAAACATACCGGTGTGTTTGAAGAGGCGAGTGGCGGCACCCTCTTTCTGGATGAAATTGGAGAGATGCCGTTGGAGTTACAAACGAGGCTCTTGCGCGTGCTCGAGACGCAAACATTGCGCCGTGTTGGTGGAAAAATAGACATCAAGGTGAATGTTCGGCTCATTGCCGCAACAAACAAAAATTTGAAGGAATGTGTTGCCAATGGCGCCTTTCGCCAAGATCTTTTTTTCAGGATTTATGTCTTCCCGATAGAACTGGAACCCCTACGAAAAATGCCGGAAGAAATTGAACCGCTCACAAAACATTTTTTGGAGATTTATTCTCCGCACAATCGCAAAGTGTCTCTCTCCAACGGAGCCATTCAAAAATTAAAAAAACATGCGTGGCCGGGGAACATCCGTGAATTGAAAAACACCATCCAGCGCGCACTCATTTTGGCCACCGAGAACACCATCACCGAAAAAGATTTGGAGATGACATTATTTTTAGACATGTCTCATGAGTTGGGAGAGATGAAATTGTGGGATCAGGAAAAAGTGTCGATCATGGAGGCCCTGCGCAAATCGCATGGCAACCATGCCGAAGCAGCACGCCAGTTGGGAATTGCCCGCTCTTCACTCGCCTCTAAGTTGAGGCGTCATAAAATCGATCCGAAAATGATTTAGAGGAGTGGCGAAAAAGTCGCGTCTTTTCTCAAAATGCATTCCTCACGCGACTTTTTCGCCACTCCCTTTAGAGTTGTCCCCCGTGGCATCTTCATAATATTTTTTGAGATTTTCGACGGCGAGATTTCTGGCTTTATCAAAGGTCGTCGTTTGAACCGCGTACGGCGCTTTTCTCCATACGCTCGGAATGGCGGCGGGATCTTCAAAAATGGGGAATGGGAGAATGGGCCAACTTTCGAGAAGGACCGGTGTTGGGTTTCCCATTAAGGCACGCTGAAAAAGAAGGCTGCTACGAAATATTTTTCGGAGAATATTGTCGTCTTGAAGCGACAAATAGCGCTTAAAATCCATTTCCAATTCCAGACGGACTAACTCGGTATCTCCTTGATACCATTCCAAAAGGCCCTGAGAATCGACCCTATTGGGGATGCCGGCTTCCGTCACAAACCCTAAGGAGTCTCCGGGCTGGTAACCCAAAGCCAAAAGTCCTTTTTTTCCAGTAGTTTGCTCGATAGCCATAAAGCACCTATTATAGTTATCGGCAGGTTTTCAAAAAGGTTGCTTCGATCTGCGAAGGACGCAAAGTCCCAAGAAAAGGGGAAAAACGACCAAAAGGAAACTCATGGCATTGCCGGAAGAAATGGGGGTTTGCAGACTGCAACCTCCGGAAGAACCTCCGCCAGCAGGCGCCCCATCACTTGGTTCCTGACCGGTACCGGGTTGGGGAGCAGGCTCTGGAAGAGGAGCCCCCCATCCCCCAACAGGCTCTCCAGGATCTGGATGGGGGACATTCTCTCCAACATCAGGAGGTGGAATAGGATTGTCTGGTTCACTATTTCCTGCTTCATCGCCGGCATGCGCCTCCGGCGCACCTGCCTGTCCACCATTCGTGGCAAAAACCCCGCTCAAATTGTCGGCCTGATCGCCGAGCTGGTTGGCAATCGTATTGCCTGCATTGTCCAGATTATTGATGATATTTGGATCCAAGTGAACCCCGCCGGCGACGGTAGCAACATCGGGCTGAGCTTGAACCACTTGCGCTGCCGGTATCTCAAGAAGCGGAGAATGTGTAATCTCCCAATTCTGATACTGGACGCCGGACCACCCATCGTTTTGAACATTTTCCGAAAGAGGCCCGATATTCAGCAGCAGAAAAATTCCTCTGCCATAATTGGCGTTCGTCAAAGGGCAAGCGACCCCCCAACTGGAGCCGATGTCACAGCTTTGAGAACAGTTCCAACTGCCGTCGCAAACTTTGGCGTAAAGATGCGGTTTAGCACGGGCCAGACACCCTGCCCCAACATTTTCCGTGCCGAATATAAGCGTCCCCAAACCACCTCCGGCGATTTCATATCCCGATGGAGGATGCTGATAGAAAAAGAGCCTGCTCCGCAACATTTCGAGATCCCCGATAAACCGATACGAGATTGTTTTGGTAGCAGAAAGAAAAGCCTCGCTGCCGTTATCGTAGGATGACATATTGATGTAGAACAGATCTGTATCGTTGACCTGCTCTAACACAACAGCCGCCATCAGTTTCCCGTCGACATAATAAAGATCAAAATTGGGATTGACCCGGAGCATGGAGTGCTGATGGCATGTAGACGACTGATCCGGCGAAGCGGTCCCCAGACAGACCCGAAATTTAAGCTGTGATTTCACCTGATTCAGAATGGTCGGGTGCAAAACAGGAACAGGACTCCCATCATTTTTCCGAACAGGAATCGTGATTGTCCGATTCTCAAGATTGGATCCTGTTTTATATTCCCATTGCAAATTGGAGAGACGCAATTGGGGAACCAATGTATTCAAGGCTTGGGATGAAAAACTGAAGAGAGAAAGGAAAGATACCAAAAATCCTAAAAGATACCCGTTTGTCATAGAGGTTATTTTATCAATTTTTATACGACAATTAAAGAGCGATTTTTAAAAACTCTTTTTCGCTTAAAATTCGAACCTTTGCACCTTTTTCTTGAAGTGCTTTCGCCTTGTCTAATTTAGAGCCGGCCCCTCCTCCATCGCCCACGACAAGATAATCAAGATTTTTCGAGACCCCGCCCGCGGTTACCCCTCCGAGCAATGCAACCAACTCTTCAGCCTTGTTGCGCTCCATCGCCAAAAGGGCACCGGTAAAAAGAAACGATTTTCCCTTGAGAGGCCCTTCAGAAGCCTTGATCGGTCTTCCCTTTTCGACCGCAACCGTTTGCAACAGCGATTCGATGAGCGAATGTTTTTCTTTCAAGCCCTCGACAACCACCTCGGCAATTTTTTCACCAATGGTGTGGATGGAAACAAGCTCTTCTTTTTTCATTTTCAAAATAGGATCGAGCGTTCCATATCCGGCCAAAATTTTAGCGACATGTTTTCCCAATCCGGGAATCCCGAGCGCACGCAAAAAAACAGCGAGCGGCAATTTCTTTTTGGCTTCGATATTCGCAACAAGTTTGGCCGCCAGCGTCTCCCCCATCCTCTCAAGCGGCACCAGATCTTCCGCCTTCAATAGATAAAAATCGGACGGGTCTTTTACAAGACCCTTTTCATACAATTGTTGCAGATGTTTTCTCCCAAACCCGTCGATGCCAACCACCTTGCAAAAATAATCGAGCTCCGCGATGGTGGTCACGGCGCATTTTTTTGGATTCGTGCAAAAAAGAAAATCGTCGCGCAACGCAACGGCCGAACCGCACGAGGGACATTTTTTCGGCGCGGTCAAGGGCTTTCCCTTTTCCTCGATCACCTTTTCGATATTTGGAATAACGCCGCCACGCCTCACCACAAGGACCTTGCAAGGGATTGTGATTCCCATTTTTTTCGCGAGGCCGAAATTGTGGAGGGAGACTCTCTGGATCGTGGCGCCGGAGAGCAGGACAGGATCGACAAACGCCACCGGCGTGATGGTGCCGGTGCGCGAAACGCTCCAGATCACATCGCGCAATTTTGTCTCACCGGCATCCCCCTGAAATTTGTAGGCGATCGCAAAACGGGGATGATGGGCGGTGGCCCCCAACTCTCCCTGCTCGGCAACCGAGTCGACCTTGAAAACAACGCCGTCGGTTTCGTAATCTCTTTTGTTTCGTTCACGGAAATATTCATCGAAAATTTTTTGCATCCCTTTTTTGTCAACAAGGTCTCCTTCCACCAGATGAAATCCCTCTTTTTTGAGATGATGGCGTTTCGCTTCTTCCGTTTTGCAGCCGGCGCCGAGCAACTCATAACCGAAAAATCGGAGATGATAGTTGGCCGTTTTTTTAGGGTCTTTTTGTTTGATCGCGCCGGCCGCCAGATTGCGCGGATTGGCAAACGCCTCCTCGAACTTTTTAAAAACGGAAAGGGGCATGTAAATTTCCCCGCGGACCTCCACATTTTTAAGTCCGATTTTTTGCGGAATGCCGGCGACATATTTTGCATTCGGAGTGATGACCTCCCCTTCCACCCCCGATCCGCGCGTCGCCGCCAGCATTAAATGCCCATCTTGTCCATAACGGAGGGCGACGGCACAACCGTCAATTTTCGGAGTCGCCAGAATTTTTCCATCGAATTTGGAAGCCCAGTGGTTCAGATCTTTTTCGGTATAGCATTTGTCAAGTGAAAGCATGGGCATGTCATGGCGCACCGTTTTGCCAATGACGCCGATATCCGAGCCGATCTCGGTCAAAACGGGCGAATCGGGCTTTTTCTTTTTTAAAATTTCGACCAGACGGTCGAATTCCTCATCCGAAATTTCGGGGGTGTGTTTGACAAAATAAAGTGCATTATGTTTGCGAACGGCCTCTTCGAGTTCGCCAATCGACATTTTGTCCCGCTTTTTTGCTGTCATGGAAAGGATTCCCGATGACACCATTTACCACGGCAGAATTTTTTGTACATCGGCAAAATAGTTGAGGGCGACAAGCCGGTCCCCCCACTCCGTGCCAAAACGGAAAATACTGAGCGAGCCGTTGTCGCAGCCTAAAAGTTGGAGATAATCGATGGGCAATTTCAGATAATGCAGGAGAAGGGCTTTGATCACATCGGCATGGGAGACGACCAAAACTTTTTCTCCCTTCGTATATTTTTTGCGCAATTTTTCGATGGCCGCCACCGCCCGCTTTTCAACGTCGATAACGGCCTCGCCGCCGGGAATTTGCATTTTGGAGGCTTGAAAACGGTAGGCATGGTAATGATCGGGATGTTTTACAGCCAAATCTTTAAAGGTGAGTCCCACCCAATCGCCATAATCGATTTCGGCAACCCCCTCTTCGGGAAAAACTTTGAGACTCTTGTCGGCGGCAATAATTTCGGCCGTTTGCAACGCGCGCGGCATGGGGCTGGAATAAATAGCATCGACAGGAATATTTTTAATCCAGTCCCTTAAATTTTCAACCTGCTTTTTGCCGACGGCATTGAGCGGGATGTCACCGCGCCCCATCACTTTTTGAATCGGGTTCCAGTCGGTCTGCCCATGCCGGACAAGTAGAAGATCCATAGCCATGCGCGCTATATGGGAAAAAGAGGAGAAAGAGGCAAGGATAAACTTGCTTGAATCTTGGCGGAGATTTGATAAGGAGCGTCGTCATCCCGGCGAAACTTGTCCCGTACTGCGATACGGGAGCCGGAATCCAGTATTTTAGAGTTCGGGATTTGTGGTTTGTAATTTGTTTGGAATTTAGAGTTTAGGATTTAGAGTTTGTTGTTGATACGGTGGCTATAGTGTAAAGGTAGCACAAGAGGTTGTGGTCCTCTTTGTACGGGTTCGAATCCCGTTAGCCACCCCAATGTCTAATTGGTCGCGATTTTTGCGAATTTTGGAGGAGCGACCACGGCATACAATAGGAAAATTCGAGGGTTCTCGACTTCAAGCGAAAGTTCGAGCCGATCTTTTTCAGAAATTCCCGTTTTGCCGCCAAATTTTTTTCTGTCGCCATCTGATTCGCGTGGTGAGCCGCTTTGAGGAATTCTTGCATCGGTTCGAGCCAAAGATTGCCCCCCTCTTTTAATGACTCCGACTTTTCTTCCAGAGCGATCTTTTGATTCAGAAGATTCCCCTTCTTGGAAAGATATTCCTGCTGCGTAATGAGCCCCTGAATGTGAAGGTCCAAAAGTTTTTCCAAATGCGCTTCCACTTTTTTGAGAGGGGCAAGCAGAGATTCTTTTTCTTTCTGCAATCTTTGGCGAGAACCCTTCTCTTCTTGTTGAAGGTCCGCAAGCATCATTTTATATCCCTCTTCCGGAAGGGCGATATCCTGTAGGACTTTGGTCATTTGGAGGTCTAAGGATTCCTCACGTATGTAGGGCTCTTTGCACGGACCCTTTTTGCGCGTGCAGCGATAATAGTTATGCCCTTTTTGGCGTTCTGCGGTAACGGATGCCCCGCAAGGACAGATGGCAAAATGCAAAAAGGGAAAGTGATGCTTGCGGACCTCGTGATTCTTGCCTCGTCCTTTCAATACTTCCTGAACCTGCTCAAAAAGTTGCCGCGTGATGAGCTGCTCCTGTTTTCCCTGATAAACCTCATTATGATAGGGCATCAAACCGTAGTAAAACGGGTTGGTCAAAATTCTTTCAATGAGGGAGAGCGGCAACTTTTTGGATTTGCGGCGGCTCACCACGCCCCATTGGTTGGCCGCATCCCGCATTTCATTTTGCGTATATTGTCCGGTGGAATATTGCTGAAATATTTTTTGAACAAGAGGCCCCTGAACAGGATCGATGACGACGGTTTTATGTTTCGTGTCATTCAAATAACCGATGGGTGCGGGATGTGGCCAGCCGCCGTTGCGTAATTTCTGGCGAATTCCCCTTTTTGTATTCTCGGACAAATTGTCGACAAAATATTTGGACTGCCCAAAGGCAATGTTCAACATGAATTTCCCTTGGGGCGTGGCTTCAAACCAGAATGTGGGAAATTTGAGAAACTCAATATGGCCGGTGTCGATGAGATAGATGATCCGGC
>JAHFSU010000063.1 GCA_023265595.1 Deltaproteobacteria bacterium | reverse complement strand
CGCGTCGCAGAAATTGGGAAAAATCGCCTTCCGGATCCTGATGGGGATTTTGTTGCCTCATTACCGGTGGGCGCTGCACCAGCAGGTGCGCCACCCGTTGCACCAGCCACTGTCAATCAAGCAGCCGCCAGCAATCAACCGCCGGTTTTGCAGGTTTCCTATAACGGTGCAGGGAAAATCCCCCGGGCCGTTTTGTTTAACATTGAAATTTGGTGCTTGGAATTTGTTTGGGATTTGGCTATTGGAGTTCGCATGTTGGTTCTTTGATTTTTGGGCTGTTAGCTCAGTTGGTAGAGCAGATGACTTAAATAAGGGTCCTGCCCGTCGCGAGATGGGTATGCAAACCGGGTGAATTCAGGGAACGCTAAACCGCAAGGCATGCTAATCCTGAGCCAAGCCGAATGAAGCCAAGCAAAGTAATTCGGAAGGTGCAGAGACTAGAGAGTGAGGATGGCAACCGATAAACTCTCATAAGCGCCCGGTCCCCGCCACTGAAACATTGGCGGGGAATGATATAGTCCGACACTCCAGAGAAATCCGGAGCAACAGATGCTTAATCATCGGGTCGCAGGTTCGATCCCTGCACAGCCCACAAAAAACAGAATCGCGCCGATAGGTGCGGTTCTGTTTTGTGGTCCTTATGCCTCGAAATTCGAACCCATTTCCGGCGCGAAATGTCCAAAAATCTATGGAAAATTTTTAAAACCAAAAAGTGAAAAGGATTTTGAAAATGAAAAGGAAACCGATTTGTCATCACGAAGACAAGGACCGAAGCAATTCCCGTTGTGGCCTCTCCACACTTTTACCCACGCCCGCGCTGTAAACACTGAAAACCTTGCGGCCTTAAGCCTCCTCATTCCCCTGCTATTAATGATGCTTAAGGCAAAATGCTTAATTGACATCGTATATATATTTATGTACACTTGGGCTTGTGAAAAAGAGGACTCTGGAAGCGGAGCTGACACGTCTTGGTTGGTGGTTTTTGCGGCAAGGTGGCAACCATGAAATTTGGACCAATGGCGAGCATACGGTGCCGATCCCTCGCCACAGAGAGATTAACGAATTTACCGCGAGAGGTATTCTCAGAAAGGCTGAGAAAAACGCGGTCACGAAAAAATAAACAGGAGGTGCGTCATGTGTGTCAAGTTTGAGGGAAAATTATTAAAGGATGGAAGATATTGGGCGGTTTGCGTTCCGGCCCTGGACGTTTATACGCAGGGCAAATCCAAAAAAGAGGCCTTGGCGATGATTAAAGAGGCTGTGGAATTGATGGTCGATCGAAAAGGATTTTTTGTAAGAGTGAACCCACTCCCGGAAAATCAATTTGTATTACGGGCAAAAGAGGCCGACGATGACAAATATCTCATCGCCTTGATGCTCAAAAATCAGCGGGCGAAATATGGATTGAGCCTTCAAGATGTGGCCGACCGACTCGGTGTTTCAAAAAATGCCTATGCGCAATATGAGCAAGCGCGTTCGATTCCCAGTATTACCAAAGTGGAAGAGTTCATCCACGCGATGAGCCACAATGTCCATGTGGTATTGGATGTACTGGATGAGGCAAGGGTGGCATAGAGGGATAATTTTTTGGCATGAAGATTTACTTCAGAGTGTGCGATATTTAAAGGCTGCACGCTCCTTCAAAGCAAAAGCACGTCACGCCTCATCCATATCGCCACCCTGTTTTGCAACTTCATCCCAAAATTCTTCCTTAGTCAATCCAAGTGCGTGAAATGAATCTCTGAGACTCTCAGAAGTCGTTAAAAGGAGGGAATTTTTGTTGACGAATTCTGATTTATTTTTTAAGCAACAAATTTTGCCCCCTGCCGAAGATTCTTCTGATGACAGACAAAATCGATGACAAAGTCCGCCTAAGCTATGAGCACTTCTTAAGGCTGGGAGAGAGCTATTCAGAGGAAAATTGGGAACCTTTTACAAAAGAGGCTTTTGGGTATCTTGAAGAAAAAGACCAAGATGCCGATTTTCGCTACACCATCCTAACCCTCATCGCCCAAGGTTACGGTTATTCCTGCCTCAAACAATCCTCCATGGACGATTGTGAAAAGGCACTCGAATATTACAAACAATCTTTGCAATTAGGCAGCCGTTACCAAACACCCAAAAATTTTCACAAGGTTCAAAAACTGGAAGAAAACAATGCCGGATATCTTTCCAACAACGCACTCACAAACCAAATTCCAGATGGGCTGTACCCGTTGCAAATATTGAATGCGGAAGACACGGTCGTCATCGAATATGGCTTTGACGCCCTCAAAAATCTCTCCAAGAAAAATAGCCGCGTGATGGGAAGCAAACTCTATCATCTCAAACAGGCCGATTTGGAGAAAAAATCGGGGAGGGAGAAACTGGAAGAATATCGTCACAAAGCAGACAATGTTCACTCCAAAAAATTCTCGGCACTCCTGACCAAGGAGATGCAATATGATCCGGCCCTTCCCGCACCGACTTATATTCGAAGGGAAGTTTTCAACCGATATGACACCTCAGAAAACGAATGGGTCGCCCTGCAAAATCCTTTGGTTCCTTACAAAAACGAAGTGCAACCGACACACACCTACAAAGGCCCCCTGTTTGTGAGAAATGCCGGAATTTTTCACATCTACGATATTTTTCACGGTGTAGGAAAAGATTTTTTACTCCCCATCCCCGATGGTTTTGCTCTCGACAGCCGAAGCGTGCTGGTGGATGGCAAGCCAGATGGTTTTGAACTTCTTTATGACCCAATCGATGGGGCCATTTATCTTAAACTGACTGAAACCCGCTTTGGCCGGCTAACGGTCACATTTGGAATGCGCGGAAAATCACCGCAAATCTTGCCCCTCCTTGCTGAAGGGACCAATGAAGATCCGATCCCATTTTTGGACTTACCCCCTCATTTGAAACGGCTGGTTGATCAGGGACATTTTTATGATGCACGCAGCAAATTTGAAACAACTCGCCAACATGTTTTGAAAGAATTACAATACCCACAAATGAGACAGATTCTCAACGGTACAGCCCTTTTTCCGGCAAAAACCGGTGTTGAATTTTACCAAAGACTCTCCGAGATGAAAATTGCCGATTGCGATGTGGCCAACAGCTACGGCGCTATTTTGCTCCGCAAACAAAATGTGCCGACACGACTCGTTACCGGATTTCTCATCGACAAGCGGGGTGTCGGTTTTCACGGCTGGCTTGAGTATTACAACGAAAATTTGAAGGCATGGATCAGCGGCGATCTGACACCCCCATTCGAGGCGGCGCCGGCTCTCCCTCCCAAACCAAAACAAAAGGGGACGACTGCCGCAAAAAAATCGGAACCCAAAAAACAGCCCTCCCCTTCTATGACCCGCTACGAAAAAGTCCAAAAAGGTTCTTTCCAATTAAGATTGGAAAAAGGTCCCTTCACCAACTTTTCTTCCCCTTTTCTGTCACCCGCCAAACAAGACAATGCGGACCAGGCATGGAATCTTTTCACCTATGACGCCCTTTCCAAAGAGACCGGGCCGCTCAAAACATTTCGGCTTTTTCGCGGTGAGCAATGGAAACTCTCGGAACCTCAAGGGCGCTATCTTACCGCCAACGGGACACTTCCCAACACCAAAGACGTTTACGATTTAAAAGAAGAGTCCTTCTTTACCATCCCCATCCCGGAAAAAGCTTTGGAAGATACAAAAGATTGTCGCTCTTACTCACGTGAAGAAAAAATTTGGGAAACCATTGAAGGGCCGGTCATCGAATACCAGTGCGTAACCAAAACAGAAGAGAGCAGCCGACAGGGTCAATATTTTGTCAAACGGAGATATTTCAATCACAAGGGAAAAATTGTTTTTTCACGAGACAAAAACGAGGCTTTGTACTCACTCAATGTTTGGGTTTCAAAATATTCCCCCTACTTTTATGAATTTGATGTTCCTGAAGAACTGCCTAACGGTCAACATTTTGAAGATGGCGATGGGAGACTCCATTGGCTCACCCCTCAAAAAAACAAAGTTTACAAACTGGAGATACCTCTTCCGCACGGCTCACAAAATAAACCGATCACAATCTTGGAAAAAGACCTGCCGCAACCGCTCTTTGAGATACCAGAGGGAATGTGGGCAACGGAAGAAATGAGTCCCACCGGAAACAGTGTTGCCATTCGCCTTTATCCCAAAGATCACGAGAGTGAAAATGCTCAAAAAAATACGGTCGTTGTTTTTGACGGAACAAAAGAGGTCTATCGCGTTCCTTTTGAAGCACTCCCGCAAAAAGGGAATCTCATCCATCATCAAAAATTATCTATAAATGATGACCTCTCCGCATCTTGGGAGCAGACAGACGGGGGCGATAAAGCCTATGCCATCCGTTTTGCACCATCTGAAGGGGAGGTCAAAATGGAAAGGGTCGATTGGATTTTAAAAATGGGAGAAAAAAGTCGCCAAGAGGCTTGGGTTACAGTGAACGCGGGAGAAGAAAAAATGGCGGCAATCCTTCCCCACTCCAAATATCCTTATGTAGTAGACAATATCGCTCAAGATGGATCATGGATTGGTGTAACTACCACCCCCTCCCAAGTTCCCCGCGAAACTCTTTTTATATCCCCCGATTCCAACAACACCATTCCATTCACAATTGAAAGTGGAAATGGAAATGGGGATGATTGTTTTAATGAGGGGGCAACACTCTACTGTTGGCACAAAAATTCGGGGGCCATTGTCAATCCTGTCGGCGATTTCGCAAAACCTTTTTTTAAAACACCGTACACGGGTTATTCTACAGCGAGAAGAGAACTTTCTAATAATAAAAGAGAAGAGGCCGCTCTTTGGAATATCGCTCTTGAAAAAAAGAGGCAGCGCAAGGGGGAAAAGGTCATCGATGTAGAGCAATGGGCCGATGCCGGTATTGTGATGACAGAGACCAACAATGCCGAATGGGCCCTCTCCGAGATGCTAAAAAACCATCCGGGCAAACCGCCGATGGAATCTTTGCAAGCTCTTCTCACCCACTTTTCACAAAACCGTGAGGACGCCCTCTATTATAAATGGCTATTGATCAGCGCCGCCCATCTTTTTGAAGAACAAAAACAGTGCGAGGGGAGCCAAGACGACATGCACTGTATTTTTTCTGCCAAAAATATTGCCGCTTTTTTGAAAGAAGAGGGATGTTCACTTGCGGAGCGAATACTTCCCGACATTCAAGAGACGATGCTTTTCCCAAACGATGCCTTGATTACCAAAGGCCTCGGATTTTTTCTCGAAGGGGTTTTGTTGAAGGACACTCTCTGCGACCTGACACTTCTGGACAAAATGATGACGCAGATGCTTTTCAATCCAGACAAAACGGCCAAAATTCTTCTGGAAGGTGCTGAAACAGGGCTCATCGATTTAATGACGCTGCCGGAAAGAGAATACAAAGATGAAACCATTTTGAAGGTAGCGCTCCGAGAAGCCCTCGAAGAAAAAAGAACTTCGCTTTTTGGCCAACATCTTCAGTCCTTCAGTTTGGAACAAATTCAGCCGCTCTATAATCGATACCGGAGCGTAGAAGAAAAAGTGAGAGAACGCTTCGGTGATGATGCCATCCCCCCACCTTTTGAACAGGATTGGTAGTTCCTGATTTTAGCTAAAGTTTAAAACCGCACTTTTTTATTCCCCCTCCCACAAGGGGAGGGGGAAAAGTAAGAAAAATTTAAGTGACGAATTCTGGCCTCCCCCATCTAGGGGGAGGGAACAAGGAAATAGTGCACTTTTAATGCTTAGATGACAGATTGGTAGTTCCTGATTGACATCATATTGCAATTTTGATTTTAATAACGCGATGCAGAAATCAGAAATCCTGACTCCCGCTGCCGTTGCATTCATCACCAAACTGGCTCGCCAATTCAATCCCACGCGCGAAAAACTTCTTCAAAAACGGAAAGACCGGCAGGTGGAACTCGATAAAGGCCGATTTCCCGATTTTCTCAAAGAGACCGAGGCCATTCGCAATGGATCTTGGAAAGTAGCCCCCGTGCCGCAAGACCTTCAAGACCGCCGTGTCGAAATTACCGGCCCGGTTGAGCGCAAAATGATCATCAATGCCCTGAATTCGGGGGCTAAGGTCTTCATGGCCGATTTTGAGGATTCCAATTCCCCCACATGGGAAAACAATATCAATGGCCAAATTAATCTCTGCGATGCCGTCCGCCGCACCATCACCTTTAAAAGTCCCGAAGGCAAAGAATACAAATTGAATGAAAAAACAGCCACATTGATGGTTCGTCCGCGCGGTTGGCATCTCGTCGAGAAAA
>JAHFSU010000036.1 GCA_023265595.1 Deltaproteobacteria bacterium | reverse complement strand
TTGCCGGCAATTGCCGGATGTGCCTTGTGAATGTGAAGGGGCAAAACAAGCCGGTCATCTCTTGCCGCGAGCGTGTGCGGGAGGGGATGGAGGTCGATACAACATCGCCGGAGGTCAAAAAGATGCAGCAAGGAGTGCTGGAATTTATTTTGGTGAACCATCCCTTGGATTGCCCCATTTGTGATCAATCGGGAGAATGTGATCTTCAAGACAACTATTTCAAATTTTCCAATTTTCCGTCGCGTCTGGAAGATCAAAAAATCCATAAGCCGAAGGCCAAGCCGTTAGGGCCGCTCGTGACATTGGATGATGAACGCTGTATTCTCTGTACACGCTGTGTAAGATTTTGTGACGAGGTTGCAGGAACGCATGAGCTCTGCATTACAGAGCGGGGCGGCCATTCGGAATTGACTACCTATCCCGGAAAAGAGCTTAAAAATCCCTATTCACTCTGCACCGTTGATGTCTGTCCGGTTGGGGCGTTGACCTCGACCGATTTTCGTTTTCAAAAGAGGGTCTGGTTTTTGAAAACGACCCCGTCGATTTGCACCGGCTGTGCCACCGGCTGCAATATCAAAATGGATTGGGATGATGGCCAAGTCTATCGCTATCGCCCGCGCGAAAATAATGAGATTAACCAATGCTGGATGTGCGATGAGGGGCGCCTTTCCTACAAGTTCATCAATGAAAATCGTCTTTTGGAACCGATGATGAAAAAAAATGGAGAGTTTGTGGCAATCAGTTGGAAGGAGGCGATGAAAGAGATGATCGATATTTTGGGAAATACGCCGGTTGCTTCGAATGTTGTCGGCGTTTTGTCAACGCAAGCCAGTTGTGAAGAAAATGAAGCGCTCAAGAAATTCTTGGAAACCCTCTTTCCGAAGGCCGTTTTTTTTGCGACGCGAAAAGAGGTCAAAAATCCCTCACAGGACAAATTTTTAATCGATGCCGACAAAAATCCCAACTCCTCCTTCCTCACCTCTCTAGGTGTCGGACCCCTAGGGGAGGGACCTTTAGCTAAGGGTGCGATTTATATGGTGTTAGACAATCTTACAGAAGATCAGAGGAAGCATTTAATCGACTCTGGCCCCAAAAAAGTCATTTTGTTCACCTCAAATTTCGGGGACGTTTCCCAAAAAAGGGGAACGTCCCCAGGAACGTCCCCTTTGTGGGCCGATCTTGTTTTGCCCAAGCCGACCTTTGCGGAACAAGAAGGGACATTTATCAATCGTCAAAATATAAAACAAAAGGCCAAGAAAGCCTTTGACCCGAAAGGGCATTCAAAAGAAATTAAAAAAGTTTTTGAGGAACTATGGACTACACTGTCGCCGCGCTAAAAACATTTCTGATCTTTTTTGTGGTCATCAACATTGTGCCGCTTTTAATTTGGCTCGAGCGGAAGGGGGCGGCCTATATTCAAGACCGCCGCGGACCCAATCGCGCCGCTATTTTTGGAGTGCGGCTCGGCGGCCTCATCCACTCTTTGAACGATGTCGTCAAATTACTTTTCAAAGAAGACATCATTCCTTCTCATGTCAACAAACCCCTCTTTATTCTTGCCCCGATGATTGCGATGTTTGTTGCCACAATCACCATGGCGGTGATTCCTTTTGGCGATCCGGTTGTCATCGGTTCGCATGCCCCGTTTCTACTTCAAGTAGCCGATTTGAATGTAGGGCTCTTGTATGTTTTTGCGGTCTCCAGTCTCGGCGTTTATGGCGTGATGCTCGCCGGATGGGCGGCCAATAATAAATATGCGCTTTTGGGGGGACTCCGTTCTGCGGCACAGATGGTTAGCTATGAGGTGTCGATGGGACTTTCTGTCGTCGGGATTTTTTTGATGGCCGGTTCTTTGCGGCTCTCCGACATTGTGAATCAACAAGGGGCCAATCTTTTTCATTGGAACATTTTTTTGCAGCCGGTCGCTTTTTTTATTTTTCTGGCGGCCCTTTTTGCCGAAACGAATCGATTGCCCTTTGATTTGCCAGAGGGGGAATCAGAACTCGTCGCCGGTTTTCACGTTGAATATTCGAGTATGAAATTCGCTCTCTTTTTTATGGCCGAATATGCCCACATCATTGTCGGTTCCTGCATCATCGCAACCCTCTTTTTTGGGGGATGGAATATTCCGTTTGTTTCTTCCGAATGGATCAAGATGAATGCCGATTTGGTTTTGAAAATTTTGTGGATGGGGCTTGGTCTTTTTTCAGTAGTCGGCGGCAGTCTCCTTTGCCGGCGTTTCAAGAAACAGCGCTATGGCGACCTACGCGATTTTGAACCTTTGGTATTCGGCGTCCCCGGTGTTTTAACCGGCTTCGGTCTTTTGGGGCTCTTCGCCATTTTTGGGAACAAAGTTTTTCTTCCCGAATGGGGCCCGTCTGTTTTACTGGCGGCGATTCAAATCGGTGTTTTTCTGGCGAAAGTTTTATTTTTCTGCTTCTTTTTTATCTGGGTCCGCTGGACGCTCCCCCGTTTTCGCTATGACCAGCTGATGAAACTCGGCTGGAAAATTATGTTGCCCTTGGCGTTGGCAAATATATTGGTGACGGCATGGGTGGCTTTGGTGAATTGATTTCAAGTGAAACTCATTGTATTTATTATATATTTTTTTAAATCCCCAAAAATTTTGGCCGGGGGTACGCAACTATTTTGGAGAAGTGACGACAACCCTTTTGGCGGCGAAAATAACTGCCCCGATATTTTTAAAGGAGGATGAATATGAGTGCATTACTAGGAATAGAAGCGACGGCCGGTTTGAATGCTTCGTTATTGGGTCTCAATTTTGTAAACATTTCTGCGGGGACTTATGAAGTCGGTGATGGAGATTTTGACAATCCTCTTCGGCAAGTTACACTCGATGCTTTTAATTTGGCTGATACCCCCACGACCAATAAACAATTCGCAAAAGGATTGAAACAGCTTAGAGGTCGCACCACCGTTTTGATGACTGAACTTGCCGATCACCGCTGGGCTATTTTGGCAAGGGGGACAGAGAGGGAGGTGAGGAAGATTGAAGAAAAAAGATTATCAGCAATTATCGCCAAGTCTGGTTTGGAACAGCAATCTTTTTCCAGAATAGGGGAGCGTTTTGTTTCTGGTGCTCTGAGAACTTTTAATTTTGGTCGTCAAACGAAAATAGTACCTGTAACCTTGGAAGCCCATTTGCCAGCAAGGTTTAGGGGTCCCAATCAGCCGGCATTGGCAAGTCCCTTTGAAGCCTATGCCTTTGCGGCACTATTTGGTCTCGCATTGCCGATAGGAGTGCAATGGGAGGCGGCTGCCGCTGATTTGAAAGATGAAAAATATCGGAGAAAAGAAAAATTACGCAGAGTGGCTCATTTTTATCCTGCAAGAGCCACAGCAAATGTAGGAACTAGAGAGCCAAACAAGTTTGGACTCTATGACATGCTGGGGGATGTGTGGGAAGTGATGGCCAATCGATACAAAGAAGGTCGAAAAGCAAGAGAACTTCGCGGCGGTTCGTGGCGCTTTAATATCGGGGGTGTGCGTGTTGCACTTCGTGACAAAGCCCGTCCGCGCGACTGGAGCGGTGATGTCGGTTTCCGGTTGTTGCGCCCCAGCACTCCCTAACAGGAGCAGAAAACTTTTGGCGAGCGTGATCGGTGGGGATTATTTTTTTATCAACCATTCACGGAAAGCTTTTAAACGGGGCAGGGATTCTTTATCTTTTATTCTTCCGGTGGCCTCTTTGCTTTTGATAATGTCATCGATATGACAAACGGGCAAGCCCTCTATTTCCATGTGGTGTTTGTAGGTCTTTTCAAAATTATCCAAACCATCTGGTGCAAAAACAAGGTCGAGATCGAAAGGGCCTTCGCGGATTTGGACAAAATCCTTTTCCTTGCTTATTTCATCTTGTTCCGTTTGATTTAATGGGAAACCGATTTCTAAAAGGGCGTTGACAATGGCGCCGCAATTTGACGGCGTTTTCTCCACAAAAAGATTGGCATCTTGGGTTGTGTCAGGAAAACCAAGGATAATGGCCCCCGATTTTCCAATGAAAAGATAACGGACATCGTATTTTTTAAAAATTTTTGAAATTTCCTGCGCCTGCTTGTAGTCAAATCGTCTTTCCATAACCGAGCCAAGAGGGGAGTTTTAATTCACACCATTTTCGATATTCTTCCATGGTATCAAATGAACGAAAAGGCTCATCATCCAAAACAGGCTTGTAGGTATGGATAAAAGCATATCGTAGCCGTTCTTTAAGGCTGCGACGGGAGGCGGCCTCAAAATCTTTCAACCACTCTGGATCCAGACGCGTTTCCATACCACTGACAAAAATTACATAACAGAGAGATAAAATCAAGCTATCCTTGATTTTCATTACTATTTTGGCTACCTAGCTGCATCGTGGAATCGATTATTTTTTATGCCTTCGGCGGTTTGGCAGTGGTGACGGCACTGCTCATGGTCACGCGGCAAAACCCCATTTTTTCGGCGGTTTGGCTCGTCGTCTGTTTTTTTGCCTTCGCCGTTTTGTTTTTGATGCTCAACGCGCAATTTATTGCCGTGCTGCAAATTTTGCTCTATGCCGGCGCCATCATGGTTTTGTTTATTTTCGTCATTATGCTTTTGAATGTGCGCGAAGAGGAATTAAAACCAAAAGTCCTTCAATTTTCCGGAATTTTGGGGGGAGGGGCGGCCATCTATCTCATTATCCTTTTTGCGCTCGGAGTGCTTAAAGAGAAAGTGGCGTCATTTCCTATTCTGCCGGCCGATTTCGGCTATGTGGCGCCGGTTGGAAAACTTTTGTTTACAAAATATCTGATTCCTTTTGAACTGACTTCTGTTTTGTTATTGGTGGCCATTGTCGGCTCCGTTGTGATGGGAAAAAGAAAATTATGATTACCTTGCATCATTATCTGGTTTTGGCGGTTATTTTATTTTGCATCGGCGTCTTCGGTGTGATTGTCCGCCGCAATATGCTCGTCATTTTTATGTCGATTGAGCTGATGCTTTCTTCGGTCAATCTTGTTTTTTTATCCTTTTCCCGTTTTTTGGGAAGCACCGATGGTCAAATTTGGGTCTTCATGGTGTTGACCGTTGCCGCGGCCGAAGCGGCCGTGGGGCTTGGGATCATCGTGGCTCTTTTTAGAAACAAGCCGACGTTGTATGTCGATGAGGTAAAGGAATTGAAGGGATAAATAACCGCTCACCCTAAGCCTGTCGAAGGGTGCTTCGACAAGCTCAGCACGAGCGGCTGGTTCGGTATGCTAGACTTTATTTACAAAATTATTTCTCCTCAGACGGTTGCTTGGCTCATTGTCGCGTTTCCTCTGGCCGGTGCCACCATCAATGGCATGCGTTCACTGGTGGCGAGCCGTTTTGGAAAAGAGACGTCGCATTCGCTTACCAGTTTTATCGGCTGCGGTTTTCCGATTCTTTCTTTTGTATTTACACTCGTTACTTTTTTGCTCTTGATCGGTTTTCCAGCCGGTCAGGAACCGACCATGATTACCGGCCCTCTTTTTCAATGGGTTTTGGATAAAACGCTCGTTGTCGATATCGGCCTTAAATTTGATCAGCTCTCTTTGGTGATGGGGCTCATTGTCACCGGCGTCGGCTCCCTCATCCATCTCTATTCGATGGGCTACATGGGGCATGACGAAGGTTACACAAGATATTTTTCCTATTTGAATCTCTTTTTGTTTTTCATGCTCCTTCTGGTTTTGGCCGACAATCTTGTTTTGCTTTTTGTCGGCTGGGAGGGGGTGGGGCTCTGTTCCTATCTTTTAATCGGCTTTTGGTTTGAAGATCCGGAAAAAGCGGCCGCCGGCAAAAAGGCATTTGTGGTGAATCGTATCGGCGACGCCGGATTTTTGTTGGGGATATTTTTGATTTACACCACGCTGGCGGCAAATAATCTCCCCATTTCCGAACACGGATTTAAATTTTTCAATTTCGAGGTGATCCAACATTACAGAGCCTATCTGTTGCCGTATGCCACACCGATTTGTCTTTTGCTCTTTTTGGGGGCCTGCGGCAAATCGGCACAGATTCCTTTGTATGTCTGGCTCCCCGACGCGATGGCCGGCCCGACGCCGGTCTCCGCTCTGATCCACGCCGCAACGATGGTGACCGCCGGCATCTACATGATCGCGCGGCTCAATTTTTTATATGTTTTGTCGCCGACGGCGATGACGGTTGTTGCTTGGGTCGGTGCTTTAACCGCCATTTTTGCGGCAACAATCGCCGTGACACAAAACGACATCAAAAAAGTTTTGGCCTATTCGACTATTTCGCAACTGGGTTACATGTTTTTGGGGCTCGGTGTCGGAGCCTTTAGCGCCTCGATTTTTCATCTGATGACCCACGCTTTTTTCAAGGCCCTTCTCTTTTTGGGGGCCGGTTCTGTGATTCATGCCATGAGCGGCGATAACGACATTCGCAATTACGGTGGATTGAAAGAAAAAATGCCGATTACTTGCTGGACTTTTGTGATGGGTGCGGCCGCCATCGCCGGCATTGCTCCCCTCTCCGGTTTTTTTAGCAAAGATGAAATTTTGTGGCACACGTTTCACTCCGGCCATACCGGCTTGTGGTTGATCGGCTTCATTGGCGCCGGCTTGACCGCGTTTTATATGTTTCGCCTCGTTGGCCTTACTTTTTTTGGCGAGCCCCAAATGAGTTCCACCAAATGGATGAAGGTGCACGAGTCACCCCCCTCTATGTCTTCGGTACTTCTCATTTTGGGATTTTTATCGGTGGTTGGCGGGTGGATCGGCATTCCGGAGGCCTTTGGCGGCGGCAATCATTTGCACCATTGGCTCGAAGGAGTTTTCGGAAAAGTAGTGGTGCATGAAGAGATGGAGGTCTCACATGCGCCGGAGATTATTTTGGGCGTAGTTTCTGTTTTGTGGGCGCTCCATTTTGCAATTCTGGCGAGTGTGATTTATGCGCAGCGCAAAGAGTGGCCCGAAAAAATTGCCGGACGCTTTCATTTTGTTTATGAATTACTTCTCAACAAATATTGGATAGATGAACTCTACGATTTTGTGATTGTAAGGCCGCTTCTTTTTATCTCCCGAAATATTTTGTGGGGTGTGGTCGATGAAAAATGGATCGACAAATATGCCGTGATGGGGACGGGCCAAATGGTTCTATTTTGGAACCGCTGTGTGACAAGACTACAAACCGGCATCGTCCAACAATATCTTTTCTTTTTTGTGATCGGTGTCATCTTGATGGTTTGGAGGTATGCTTTTTAATTTATGCTCATCAACTGGATTCATGATCATTTTTTGACTCTTTTGACTTTTCTGCCGGCGTTGGGCGGGCTTTTTATTTTGGCCCTGCCGAAGGGGGAACATAACTCCATCAGGGCTTTGGCCTTGGGGACAACCGTTGCCACATTTGTCGTCAATATTTGGGCATTGTTTCATTTTAAAATTTTGACCGATTTTACATTTCAAGAGGTGATCCCTTGGATTCCCGCTTTTCATATCGATTATCGTTTGGGGGTCGACGGGGTCAGTTTCCTTCTCATTTTGCTCACCAACTTTTTGATGCCGATCGTGATTCTGTCGTCTTGGCGCGAAATTGAAACCAAAGTAAAAGAATATCATTTTCTGATGCTCCTTTTGCAAACCGGCATGGTAGGGACCTTTGCAGCCCTTGATTTTTTCCTCTTTTATATTTTTTGGGAAATCATGCTGATCCCGATGTATTTTTTGATCGGCGTTTGGGGCTCCGGCCGTAAGATTATGGCCGCCTTCAAGTTCATCCTTTATACCATGGCCGGTTCGGTCTTGATGCTCATCGCCATTTTGTATGGCTATTTTAAAGCCGGCCAAAGTTTCAATTACACACAGTGGTTGGCGACACCGTTTACCGCCGACGAGCAATTCTGGCTCTTTTTGGCTTTTGCCTTGGCCTTTGCGATCAAGGTGCCGATTTTTCCGCTGCATACTTGGCTACCCGATGCGCATACCGAGGCGCCGACCGGTGGTAGCGTTGTCTTGGCCGGTATTTTGCTCAAAATGGGGACCTACGGTTTTTATCGTTTTGCGATGCCTCTTTTTCCGGAGGCCTCCGCCCATTTTTCTCCGTATATTTTGACGCTCGCCGTGGTCGGAATTATTTACGGTTCGCTCGTTGCGATGGTGCAAAAAGATATCAAGCGGCTGGTTGCTTATTCGTCGGTGGCCCATTTGGGTTTTGTGATGCTGGGGCTTTTTGCCCTCGATCAAAAAGGGGTTGAGGGGGCGGTGTTGCAGATGATCAATCACGGCCTTTCCACGGGTGCTCTGTTCCTTCTCATCGGCATGATCTATTTTCGCCGTCACACGCGGCAAATTGATGCCTATGGCGGCATTGCCAAAACAGTCCCCCTTTATTCCGCCATCTTTTTGTTTGTCACCTTGTCGTCGATCGGTCTGCCGGGACTCAATAATTTTGTCGGCGAATTTTTGGTTTTGGTCGGCGCCTTTCAAACCAAAACTGCTTTTGCCTCGGTTGCTGTCGTCGGCGTTGTGTTGGGTGCGATCTACATGCTCTGGATGGTGGAAAGGGTTTTCTTTGGTGGCATCAAACATGAAGAAAATAAAAAATTGCACGATTTGGGATTGCGCGAAGTTTTGGTGATGCTCCCGTTGATTGTTGCGATGGTTGGCATTGGCGTCTATCCCAAACCGTTATTGAAGATGATGAGTCTTTCGACGGAAAATTTTGTGAAGTTGTCTAATCGAGGTGTCATTGCGAGGACTCCGAGCGTAGCGAGGAGGACGAAGCAATCTAGTGTGGAACCGGGATTGCTTCGTTCCCCTCGACTTCGCTCGGGGTCCTCGCAATGACAAATATAATGAACATCAACTGGCTGCAATTTGCCGATTTGGTTTCTCCGCTGGGGATTCCGTTGGTTGCCGGATTTTTGATGCTCCTCATCACCCCGTTTCTCAAAAGACACCGCCGGTTTTCTTTTTTCATCTCCCTTGCGAGCTGTTTTATTGCTCTGTGGCTCGGTTTGAAAAATTGGGCGCAGGCTCAAGAGACGGTCATCGGTTTTCTTTTGTTCGATAAAATCAGTTTCTTTTTTGTGATTCTCTTTTTGCTCGCCGCTATTTTGGTTCTGCTTTTGGCCTATCATTATTTGGAGACGATGGGCATTAACCGACCCGAATTTTATGCCCTCATTTTATTTTGTGTTTTTGGGATGGGCTGTATGGCGGCCGGCTCTGATCTCATGGTGATTTTTTTGGGGCTGGAGATCATGTCGGTCTCTCTTTATGTCCTTGCCGGTTTTCACCGGACCAATCCATTTTCTATTGAGGCCTCTTTAAAATATTTTTTGGTCGGTGCGTTCGCGAGCGCCTTTCTTCTTTTGGGCATTGCCTTTATCTATGGTGCGAGCGGGACAACGGATCTTGTTTTGTTGCATCAAAATGCCGCGGCATTAGCGACCGGTGATGCTCGTCTCTATTTGATGTTGGGGTTGGGACTCTTGGGCGTAGGACTCGGCTTTAAAGTGGCGGCGGTCCCGTTTCATTTTTGGGCCCCCGATGTTTATGAAGGTTCGCCGCTCGTTGTTACTGCTTGGATGGCAACGGCCGTGAAGGCGGCCGGTTTTGCCGTCATCCTCCGTGCGGTTTGGGCCCTTTTTCAATGGGAGCCGACTCTTTTTAATAAAATTATTTGGATGGCGGCAGTTTTGACGATGACGGTCGGCAATATTTCGGCCCTTTTGCAGCGAAATATGAAACGGATGCTGGCTTATTCCTCCATTGCCCATGCCGGTTACGCACTCATTCCGTTTGTGGCTTTTCATGAGCAAAGTAATTCTGTTGTCGCGAGTGTCGGATTTTATCTCTTGGCCTATATTTTGATGACGATCGGCGCCTTTGCGGTGCTCATTACCCTGACAAAAGAAAAAGAGGAGGTTTTGATCTCCGACCTTTCGGGGCTCGGCTACAAAAAACCGTTTTTGGGTTTTGCGATGACTCTCTTTTTAATTTCTCTGGCCGGCATTCCGCCGACGATCGGCTTTTTCGGAAAATATTTTTTGTTCATTCAAGCGATACAGACCGGCTACATCTGGCTCGCCATCATCGGTGTGATCAATAGCGTGATTTCGGTCTATTATTATTTGGGCCCGGTTGTGGCGATGTATTTCGGGGGACTCTCCCCGGAGGGGACTGTCCCCTCCGTTGACCAGAAAGGCGCGGCTCCATTCTGCAGTCCACGGGCGGTTTTGGCTGTCATCTGGATTGCTTTTTTAAGCGTTGCCCTTTTAGGATTATTCCCGTCGAATCTTTTGGACTTCATCCAAATCTCCGCCAGCTCTTGGCTGGTGGCCCTGAATTAAATCACTCACTCATTCCTAATGCTGGGGCGGCCAAGTCGTATTTTTTTTCGGTTTCTTTTGTATCGAAGAGGGAAGTGTCGGTTTTATTTTTTCAGAAACCCCTGCCGGGAGAGCTGACTTGGGGGCAGGAGAGGGGACACTTTTCAGTTCTTCTTGTACCTTGGGCGATAGGTTGAGTTTTATCAGTTCCGCTTTGCAAAGTTCTTTTTTGCTATCCTCAAGGGAATGGACAGCCTCTCTTAAAGAAATGCGTTGATCCTCATTTTCAAACTGGGCATTACGTAGACGTATTTTTAACATGCCAATGGCTTTTGAGAGTTTGTCGCAATGCTGGTCGATTTTATCCTGTTTTTGATTTCCTATTTGCATACAAAGGCCAAGGCTGTCGGCCAGCGCCTCCCTTTTTTGTTGCGCACAGTTATTGAGATCTTGCGAGGCCCTTTGCCGGCAATTTTGCAAGTTAGTGGCACTTTCTTGGCGTACTTGACTGAGATTGTCTTGGAGGTTGGCCTTTACCGTTTCGCAGGAGGCCAGCTGATCCCGTTTTTTGTTTAGGAGGTGTCGGAGATGGGTTCTGCCCTCTTCGCAATCTTGCATTTCTGAAGCATGGTCCGCATCGGCGTTCAAACGATCCAGTTCTGCTTCACTTATAGGGCAAGAGTCGGCACAAACCGAATTGCCACTATCGTCCGTTACTATACAATAATGGCTGTGGGTAAAACCATTCATATCATGTGAGACACAACTGTCACGGTCGCTTCCGCAAATACAATCTCCTGCCAAAGAAGATTGGGGAGAGCCGATTAAGAACAAAAGAAAGATTCCTAATATCGGCAATGCTGCAAGATAACCATTCTTTTTCATAATGCCCCCTTTAGTTTTTACGAACCCTTGATCGGACGAGCAGCATACCAAAATATTTGGTTGATAGCCATCTAAATTTTGGCAGTTTAAATCCTTGGAATACTTCTGATCCTAGTTTAAAATGAAACCCATGCCCGACTTTGAATCTGACATTCCCGATCTTGGCGACATTGATATTCCGACCGGTCTTGATGATCTTCTTTTGGAGCAGACTAAAAAGAATCAGGTGGTGGGGAGCTGGGGTTTTAACTCACACATCGATTTCGCCAAAATGTCGACGGAGGAGACCAATGTCTGGTTTTTTGAACAGGTCTTCAATTTTTTGCGCGCTTTTTTCGGTCTCGTCGTTCCCGATCGGATGGAAGTGATCACCTACAATGCCAAAAAGCAGATCAAAAAAGAAAATTTAAACCAGATGACTTTTTTGGATGAGCTGATGCTTGTGATGAAAAATTTGAATGAGCCTCTTTGGGTCATTCGACTTCATTTAAATATCGTCGGGTTTCTACGCACGGAGTGGGATCCGGATCAGTTGATCCGTCTGCAAATTCAGGAGCCGGCCAATTTTGTCGTTTGGGGTGGGCCTGATGAGAGCGGTTTTCAGACTTATTCGATCAGCTACGCCTTGTTTTCCAACCAGAAATTAAAAGGGGAAGATTCCCTTTTGTGGTCAATCAACCAACCTCTTTTGGAAAAGGGAATCAAAAAATGGGAGAGACAAGCGCATCACCCTATTGATGTGGTGAAAGGTAACAGCAAAGACCTCTCTTTATATCGTCACGGTTTTAAATCTCCGGCACCGGCCGGCGCCAAACCCTCTTTGGCAAAAGAAAAGCCGCTTGGTGAGGAACCCTCCGAAGATGCCATCCCCGATCTGGACGATTTGGATTTGTAAGAGCATATGGTCCCTGTTACCATATGCTCCTTTTTATTTCACCTTCGATCCGATGGCGACGTCTTTCAATGGTGTGAGAATAGAAATTATATTTGCATCGCTGGCGGCCAGAAGCATTCCGTTTGATTCGACGCCGCGAATTTTGGCGGGCTTTAAATTAATCACCACGACTACTTTTTTTCCGATCAGCTCTTCCGGTGAATAATGCTGCGCGATGCCAGCGACAATTTGTCTTTTTTCGGTCCCCAAATCGATTTGGAGTTTCAAAAGTTTGTCGGCTCCCTCGACCTTTTCGGCTTGAAGGATTTGCGCCACCCTCAATTCCACTTTGGCAAAGTCGGCAATATCGATGAGTTCGTTTAGCGTGGTGCGTTCTGCGTTCTGTGTCGGTTCCATTTTTTTCTCCTCTTTTTTTTCTTCAATCCTCGGAAATAATCCGATCCCTTTTTGAATTTTTTTGCCGGAAAACTGTTCTAAAATTTTTTCTGAAGTGGAGGGAAGAAACGGCTGTAATAATTTTGCAAGAATGCGGATTCCCTCCGCGCTCTGGTTTAAGACCGTTTCCAATTCCTCTTTTTTTGTCATTTTCCACGGTTTATTCTCATTAATGTAGTGGTCAATGATGCTAACCCCTTCCCAAATGGCGGCCAGCGCGTGATGAAATTCGATGTCACCGTTTTTCCAATCGAGAGCCGCTTCAACTTTTTTTTCAATCGCATTCAAGGTTTTTATCAGCGACCCTTTTTTTTGGGACGGCTTGATAACGCCGCCTAATGATTGTTCCACCATCCCCAAAGTTCGGCTTACGAGATTTCCAAGGCCATTGGCCAGATCGCCGTTGTAGCGGCGGATGAAATCGTCCCATGTAAAATCGCTGTCTTGCCCGAAACCGGAACTGCGCAGAAGATAATAGCGGAGCGCATCGGCGCCGTAGAGATCAGCCACATCCATGGGGGTCACCACATTTCCCAAAGTCTTGCTCATTTTTTCACCCTTGAGATAGACAAAACCGTGGCCGAAAACATTTTTGGGAAGTTTGATGCCGGCCGATAGCAGCATCGCCGGCCAGATCACACAATGAAAACGGGTGATGTCTTTTCCGATCACATGCATATCAGCCGGCCACCATTTTTTGAATTTGGCCGTTGAAGTTCCAAAGCCGATCGCCGTAATGTAATTGATAAGGGCATCAAACCAGACATAAACGACATGCGTTTTATCAAAGGGGACCGGAATACCCCATTGTGCCGAAGCACGCGAGATGCTGATGTCCTGCAATCCCCCCTCGATCAGACGCAAAATTTCGTTCCGGCGCATGGCGGGCAAAATAAAATCGGGATTTTTTTTGATATGTCGATGGAGCTTCTCCTGATATTTTGAGAGGCTGAAAAAATAATTTTCCTCTTGAAGCCACTTCGGCTTTGATTTGTGATTGGGGCATAAGCCCTCCGCCAAATCTTTTTCGGTGATATAGGCTTCGCACGATTCGCAATACCACCCTTCAAAATATTTTTTGTAGATGTCGCCCTTGTCGTAAATCTGCTGAAATAATTTTTGCACCCCTTTGATATGGCGCGGTTCGGAGGTTTGAATGAAATCATCATAGGAAATTTCGAGTTTTTTCCAGATCGCCTCGAATTTTTTGCGCATCTGATCGCAATAGACTTTTGGTCCAAGTCCCGCCTGCCTTGCCGCCTTCTCCACATTAATGCTGTGTTCGTCGTTC
Source organism: Deltaproteobacteria bacterium (assembly GCA_023265595.1). Taxonomy (GTDB): domain Bacteria; phylum UBA10199; class UBA10199; order SPLOWO2-01-44-7; family SPLOWO2-01-44-7; genus JAHFSU01. The sequence continues at coordinate 2,733 of JAHFSU010000036.1, read as the reverse complement.
CCCATTTGGAAATAAACTTTTGCGCCCCGCGTGCGCCAAAAACGGGCCAAAACATCGGCCCCGATTTTTTCGTAAGCGGTGCCGATATGCGGGAGACTATTCACATAATCAATGGCCGTTGTGATATAAAATTTTTTCATTTTTATGCAGTCAGCGTGAATAAAAGATTTTCCATGAGCAGCTGTTTGTTTGCATAGGATTCCAGCCCTCGGCCGGCATTTTGGATCGCATTCCATTGTTGTATGGTGATTTCTCGGCCGGTCTCATTATTTTGTGCCACGATTTTTTGGTGCCATAAATGATTTAAAATCCCCAAAAGCTGCGGGATTTTTTCTTCATCATCGATCCAGTTTTGGGCGGTCTTGAAAATTTCCGACGGAGGGGGTTTGTTGCCCAATTGCTGTAGCTCTTTTTCAATTTGTTCCGCTAGCGCGATGTCGAGTTCGATCGCCTGTTTGAGACTTCCCTCACCCAAAAGGGCCCTCTGCTTAGCCTCCTCCGGAGCCATTCCCTCCTGCAGAAGTTTCTGAATAATCAAATCGGTTGGAAGCGGCGAAAATTCGAGGTTTTGACAGCGGGATCGGATCGTCGGCAGCAATTTCAGCGGTTTGGGAGTGATCAAAATAAAATAGGTCTGCGACGGGGGTTCTTCCAAAATTTTGAGAAGGGCATTGGCGGCCGCATCGGTCAAAGTATCGGCCTGATCGATTAGAATCATCTTTGCTTTTCCCTCCAGCGGATGGAGATAAGCGGTCTCTTTTAGTTCGCGGATCGCTTCAATTTTGATTGTTGTCCCTTGGGGTTCAAGGATTTGGAGATCGCTTTTGCATTCGAGCGCCTTTGCCAAACCCAAAGCCACGGTGTATTTGCCGATCCCTTCAATGCCGGAAAAAAGATAGGCATGCGCCAGTTTATTTTCCTGAATGGCTTTTTGAAGAAGGGCTATCTCTTTTTTATGCCCCAAAATATTTTTCCACATGGTGTATAATTTCCTTGTGCGCCGTGTCTATTTTTTGCGCGGCATCAATCACATAAAATCGTTTTGGTTCTTTTTGGGCTAGATTCAAATAGGCCCTCCGCACTTTTTCGTGAAAATCTTTCGACTCTTTTTCCAGCCGGTCAAATTGCTTTTTACCGCGCTGATTGTGAATCCTTTCAAAACCAATTTTGACGGGACAGTCGAGAAGAAAAGTCAGATGAGGCATCGTATTGTCGGTGGCGATTTCGTGTATTTTTTGCAAAACCGATTCAGAAATGGTGCGGGCCGCTCCTTGATAAGCGGCTGTGGCGTCAAAATAGCGATCGCACAAGACAATTTTTCCCTCTTTCAAGGCGGGTCGGATTACTTCAGCAACATGCTGTGCGCGGGCGGCGGCATAAAGGAGCAGTTCGGTGATTTTGCTCATTCCTGTGGAAGCGACATCCAAAAGAAGTTCGCGGATTTTTTCGCCGATTTGGGTGCCGCCCGGTTCGCGCGTCAAAATAGCGGGGATATTTTTGGAGAGAAGATAGTTATTCAGAAGGCTAATCTGTGTCGATTTGCCACACCCTTCAATCCCTTCAAATGTGATAAAAATTCCCTTCATGACTGTTTTGTCGTACTGCGAATCACTAAAAATATCAAGAATATTAACAGGTTATAAAAAATTTTGTCAGGGACGCAACTTAAGGGTCTTAAACTGCCGATAACAATAATAAGGGATGTGTGCTATAAAGGACGGGTATGGCCATCGATAAAACAAATCGTTTTCAGAATTATCAATCGCTCCTTTCGGATTTGGAGTCCCCTTTCCGGATTGCGAACTTTTCCGCTTCGGATTCAACCGTTCCTCCAAAAGAGCCTCACAACGTCGCCGCGGCAAAACCCGACGCGGTTGTGGATGAATTTGTGATGGATGATGACAATACTCTGAGAAATTTCAAATCGCTGATCGGCTGATTTTTACTCCACATAAAAAATATACATTCAGGATTTTAGAATCAGTCCGCCCAACCAAAATGGCGATGTCGAAACGGTGGAGGTTTATTTTACAAAACCGGTTGGGGAATCAAACGATCCGGTGAAAAATTCCAAAATATTTCTTTCGGGCAAATTACAAGAGCAAACCTTGCATGGATTCATTTGATTTGAAGAACAAACAAACTCGAATGGCAAAGAATGGCGGCAAAGACCATGGATTGGGGGAGTTCTTGAATCGAAACCAATTCCTACTTATGATACGGCTCCCCCTTCAGAATAGTGGACGCCCGATAAATTTGTTCCATCAAAATCACAAGGGCCAGTTCGTGTTGGAGCGTAAAATCGGATAACCGCAATAAAAGATCGGCCTTTGTTTTGATGGCCTCCGGCAACCCCTCGCCGGGACCCACCAGAAAAACGAGCGATTTCGTCCCATCCATTTTTTTATTTTCCAGCCACTTTGCCAACGCGCGAGAGTCAAACGATTTTCCCTTTTCATCCAGCGCTACCAAAAAATCGCCGGCGTCCAGACGTTTTGGCAAAGCCTCCAGTGATTTAAGAGAGATCATTTCAACCGGCGAATAATGCTTGAGGCGCTTTTGATACTCCAGAACCAGCTCCCTCACCGGCTTTAAAGAGAGTCTGCCAATAGTGATAATTTTTACTTTCATAAAAGGGGAGCATAGAGTATCTCGCGTAACATGACAACGCGGTTGCATTTTGCACAAATCGCCATACTTACGCCGCTCCATCAACTCTTTACCTATAAAATT
>JAHFSU010000014.1 GCA_023265595.1 Deltaproteobacteria bacterium | reverse complement strand
TGGCTTGCAAGATTCCCGGCTGGATTGCATGAACAGCCAGTGATCAACCCAACGATACCGCATAATGTCGATGAGTCGGATCGTCCCAAATCGCTATTTCCGATGAGGCTAGCCATCCCGAATCCAAATCAGGAGTGATGCGGCGAAGACCCATTACTACATCATTAATGTAAATGGTTTGACGGGCCGGTCTTTTGATTACAGAATGATGATCTGAATCTGTTTCAATAGCCGCCGCCGAAACAAAATAAAGGGCGCTTGTGTCGGACAAATCAAACTGATGAAGTTCGGCGCAAATTCGAAAGGCAATAGGGTATGTTTCTAAAGATTTGCGATTTTCCCCTTTGGCTAACCAGCGATGAGCCCCGTTGGTACTAAAAAGACAGACCCCAAGAAGCATGGTTACATAAGGTCTGCTATTCCGCAGGTCATTCATGGCACTTGCGAAAAACTTTGACTCCTTCAAAGAAAGAAATAGCTGTTCATGACCCAGAACAATAACATTATCTTGAGGAGGAATCATTTCCAGAAGATTTCCAAGTCTGTCCCATAGGATGATTAGATTTTTGTCTTCCACCTTATCCGTGACGAAAATGGTATGGGTGCAATGGGATGGACGAAAAGCCTCTTCCGCTTTTTTTGGATAATTTTTCTTTTTGAATGGAGAGGGATCTTTGAGAAGCCATGTCAAGGCGCCAGACATCCCACCAAATACAGCTCCCAAGGCCACCCCACTCGCCAATGGAATCCACTCTGTCTCCGAAGATAAAAATGGGGCTAATTCATGCTGCGCATACAAACCCATACCGGTTCCAATGACGACACAAGTCCCAAATGCAGTGGCAAACTCATCACTTAAGTTATCGGCAATTTCCCAAAAAAGTTGTCCGCCCACTTCTAGACCATACTCTAAAAAAGTCTTGACTTTTTTAGAGCCTAATTGAGATAATAAATCCATGCTGAAACGGACGCTTGCAAGTCTCATGATCAAAGTGCATCGGGATTGGAATAAGATGATCTTCCTTTCCGGTCCACGGCAGGTAGGCAAAACCACGCTCGCCCAAGAGTACCGGAAGCGTTATCAACACTCCATCTATTTCAACTGGGACAACTTTGATGACCAAAAACGGTTGCTCAAAGATCCCTACTTCTTTCGTAACATGGACCGCTCACCACCCGAAAAACCACTTGTCATTTTCGATGAAATTCACAAATACGCTCGCTGGAAAAACTATCTTAAAGGCGTCTATGACACCTATGCAAAAGATTTTGATTTTCTCGTCACCGGTAGCAGTCGATTGGACTTATTGAAGCGCGGAGGCGATAGCTTAATGGGGCGTTATATTCCACTCAAGCTTATGCCTTTTTCGGTGGGTGAATTGGAGGAACAGCTTGCCAAGCGCAGCGATTTTATGGACACATGGGTTGACGAGATAAAAACACCCTCCAGTTATTCCGGTGCATTTGAAAAATTATGGCAGTTAAGCGGGTTTCCAGACCCCTTAAGTCATAAAGACACTGGCTACTACCGCATCTGGCAAGAGGAACGAAAAAAAGCCATTTTGCGTGAAGATGTTCAATATATCTCTCATGTCCGAGAATTATCTCAGCTGGGGCTTTTAGCCAATCTCTTGCCCGATCGGGTAGGCAGCCCCCTCTCTATCAATGCTCTCAAAGAAGATATTGGGACTGCGTTTGAAACTGTTCGGGATTGGATTACGCTTCTGGAAAATCTTTACTACTGTTTTCGTTTATACCCTTATACTGGCCGTCTTGCCCGCACGCTACGCAAAGAAACCAAACTCTACTTGTATGACTGGAATGAGGTGACAGACGATAGCTTTCGTTTTGAAAATATGATGGCAGTGCATCTCATGAAGGCCGTGGAAACATGGAATGCAATGGGCGAGAAAGCCTGTTCACTGTTTTATATCCGCGATAAGGAAAAACGGGAGGTCGATTTTGTGGTGATGGAAGGCAAAAAACCGTTATTCTTGGTCGAGGTAAAAACCAACAATCTCAATCTTTCACCCTCATTGCTATACTATCAGGAAAAACTAAACGCCCCCGTTGCGTTTCAGGTCATCAACACCACCAAAATTCTGCGCAAATCGCGGGAGAATAAAAAATTGCAGTGGATTTGTTCGGCGGATTGTTTTTTGGCAACACTTCCTTAAGCCCGCCGCAATCGCAAACTATTGAGCACCACCGATACGGAACTCAAGCTCATCGCGATCGCGGCGATTTCGGGGGAGAGCTTCAAACCGAAAGAGGGATAAAAAACACCGGCCGCAATCGGAATTGCAAGGATGTTGTAGGCGAAAGAGAGCCACAGATTTTGAAGAATGGTCCGATAGGTTTTTTTGGCCAGATGAATCGCATCGACAATCCCCAACGCATCATTTCTAACAAGGGTGATATCGCTTGCCACCTTGGCTAAATCACTTCCCGACGCATAGGCGATCCCCACATCAGCCGCGGCCAGCGCCATCGCATCGTTGATCCCATCCCCCACCATCGCAACACCAGCCCCCTCTTTTTTGAGTTGATCGATTATTTTGACTTTTTCGTCGGGACGCATCGACGCCAAAACTTTTGTGATCCCCAATTCTTCCGCGACCCCTTCCGCCGTTGCCTTCTGATCGCCTGTAATCATCCATATCGTCAACCCCATCCCCTTTATTTTCTGAACTGCCTCCTGCGCACGACTCTTCACCTCATCCGTCAAAACAATCGCCCCAAACAATGTCTGATCGAGCGCGACAAAAACAATCGTACCCCCCTTTTCCCGTTCTTCCTGAACCCGATCGCCCATTTTCGAAAAAGGAATCTCATTTTCCGATAAAAAATGGGAGGACCCGACAAAAATGGTTTTTCCGTTCCATAGGGCCTTCGATCCCAGACCTGGATACGATTTGAATTGCGAAACAGACTCCAATTCCAGTTGATTTCTTTGAGCGGCCTCCACAACGGCCCTTGCCAAAAGATGTTCGGAATATTTGCCAACCATCGCCGCAAGACGAAGCACCTCATCGGCATTGCAAACCGGCGGCTCAGGCAACAACACCTGTTTTACTTTTGGGCGTCCTTCGGTAATCGTCCCCGTTTTATCCAAAACAACCGTTTTGAGACGACTCACTTTTTCCAACACATCGCCTCCTTTAATCAAAATTCCCTCTGTCGCCCCGCGGGCCAAGCCAGCCATGACGGCAACGGGCGTTGCCAATCCCAATGCGCAAGGACAGGCGATGATAAGAACAGAAATCGCAAATTGAAGTGCGGACGCAAAATAATGGAGATTGCCCCAATAAAACCAGCCCAAAAAAGTGATGAGAGATAATATCAAAACAATCGGAACAAAAATCGAAGAAATTTTATCGGCCATTTTTTCAAGCGGCGCTTTGTTCGTTAAAGCCTCTTCAGTCATCTTCTGAATCTGGGACAAAAAAGTCTCCCCCTCTTTTTTTTGCACCCGAACCGTAACGCTTCCATCTAAATTGTGAGTCCCCGCATAAACCGTATCTCCATAGCGCTTCAAATTGGGAAGCGGCTCTCCGGTCATCAGACTTTCGTTGATGGCCGACATGCCATCCATCACAACACCATCGGCCGGAACGATTTCGCCGGGCCGAATCAAGATCAAATCGCCCGGCTGCAATTTTCCAACAGGCACCTCTTCCATCTCTTTTTCTTTCAAGCAATGGGCCATTTGCGGCATCGATGTGTACAAAAACCTTAAACTGCGACTCGCGGCCCGTTTGGTCCTGGCCTCCAGCATCCGGCCTATCAGTAAAAATGTGATGAGCATGGCGGTCGTATCAAAATAACGCGCAAAAAAAGCAGCCGTCGCACCGATCCCAACCAAGGCATTCATGTCGGGGTGGCGCCGCCACAAAGAGAGAATCATCCCTTTCAAAAAGGGGAATCCACTAAAAAGATAAACCGGCAGCGCCAAAAAAATCCCAAGCCAATGGGGATGGGGAACAAACATCAAAATCAACGTAAGCGGGATGGCGACACCAAGCTGAACTTTCCAATTCTGCAAATCTTTGTCGTAAGAATCGGAATGAACGTCAACACCATGGCAACAATGTGCGTCGCCTTCGTGCATAAAAATTATTTTCTCCAAAATTCTCTTGAAAGGACGACCAAAATCGGAAAAATTTCGACGCGGCCCAAAAGCATGCAAAACATCAATGTGATTTTGCCGATGACCGGCACATGCATATAACCACCGGCGGGGCCCAATTCACCAAAACCGGGGCCGACGCCGCCCAACGTTGCCGCGACCCCGGAAACCGCCACGGTTATATCATATCCCAATGATTGTAAAATAAGGGAGCCGGCTGTAAAAATAAAAATGTAGATGAAAAAAAAGGCGGTGACTCCCTCCAAAATTTCGCGATCGATGACTCGTCCCTCTAATTTCACAGGGGTAAAACCGGCCGGATGGACAATTCGAAAAACTTCGCGATAGGAATATTTAAAAAGAAGCGCCATCCGAAAACATTTGATTGCGCCCGAGGAAGAGCCGACCGTTCCGCCGATAAACATCAGCAGCAACAAAACCGCCTTTGCAAAAGGGGGCCAAAGGCTTGTGTCGGTATTCCAAAAACCGGTGGTCGAACCGATGGAAACGGTATTAAATATAACCGAAAAGAAATCGGCCTCCTGATTATTTGTATGAAGATTCCACCATATCAATAAAGAGGCAACACATAGGACGGAGACATAGAGACGAAGTTCAGAACTGTTCCAGTATGCCCCCCAATCTTTTTTGAGAAATGAAAAATGGAGTGCGAAATTGGTCGTCCCCAATATCATGAAAAAAACTAAAATAATTTCAATCCAACGGCTGTCATAAGCAGCCACATTTTGTGTATGCGTTGAAAAACCGCCCGAGGAGATTGTCGAAAAACCGTGGCACAAAGAGTCGAAAATCGGCATCCCCGCAACCGTCAAGGCAAAGACCGCAAGAGCCGTCAGGCTCAAATAAATAAAAAGAACCGTTTTGGAAACCTCACCCACTTTGGTCCGAATTCTTTCACGCACAATGGAGGAGGTTTGAAAAAGCTCCATGCCGCCGGAGCGGATGAAGGGGAGATAGAGAAGCGCCATGAGAATAATCCCCAAACCGCCGAGCCATTGGCTCAATGCCCGCCAAAAGAGCAGGCCATGCGGCAACCTTTCGAGTGCCGTCCCCGGTTCCAAAACAGAAGCGGCCGTCGCCGTAAATCCGGCCGTGGCTTCAAAAAGAGAATTGAGAAATGCCAACGGGGTATAATCTCCAAACGATTTTGAGAGGAGATAGGGAAAGGCTCCCCACACAATGGCAGTCACCCATGAAAGCGCAATGAGCAGTGTTGCTTCGCGATGAGAAAGATTGTCTGAATCGGCATTCCACGAAAATTGCATGAGCGTAAGACCGCCCAAAAGGGGAATGAGGGCAGAAGCGGCGAGCCACAGGGCCTCTTTCTCACCATAAAAAACGGAAATCAGCGCAGAAATGCCGATCAAAAAAGCGACGATACACGAAAAAAACCCGATCAATTTTGCAAGGGCACGCCAATTCATAATGTTCATTCACATCGAAGCGCGGACTATAAGGTGGCGTCAGAAATTATTCAAGTCCGTAAGGATAGATCTTTTTGTAAGGTGGGGGGGTTACTTCGCGGACAGCAATAGGAAGGCGTTTTGCATAAGCGGATTTGTCCGTATTCAAGCGCCGCGTCAGCATCATTTCTTCCCTAATGGGAATGGGCGGACCATTGAGCGACGCAAATTCGCTCGGAAGATCGAGCAATACAATGGATCGAAAATAATCTTGGTCAGCCGCCTTCATATGGGAAAGGACTTTTTCAAGATTCCCGTCAATTAATGTCAAATCGCTCTGGATGTTTTGCAATTTTCCATCTTTGACATTGCCCCACTGAATATCCATCAGATTGGAGAGGGGGATATAAAACTGGTCAAATTTCACTTTGACCTGATTGAGCTTTGTGGCTAACGGTTCCGAACTGGCTAAAATTTTGAAAAAATTGGCCTCGTCGGTTTCACAAGCGTGCTTATCAACATAATATCTGTACCATTCGCTCAACACAGGGTAGGGTTTCATCCACGTTTCGGCATTACCGTAGCTGAGGCAATTTTTCGGCGCGGCTTGACCAAGACTGACCCAGAAAAACGAGATCAGGATCCATAAGGTAATGATCCCAAACGCTTTTAAGAAACTCATATATTTACCCTCCTCTCTTTTGGAACAGCAAAAAAGATGCCAACTCTTTGAAAAAGAAGGTAAACTTAAAATTCTTGTGATTACAAAGGGTTACAATTGTAAAGGAATGCGACGAATAACGAAATATGGGTGATTTTTGACGCTTTTTCTCGATAAAACGTCAAAATTTTGACTGCGTCAAAAAAACTAGGGGACGTTCCACCAAAATTTTGACGGTGGCGCTAAAAATCGTCAAAAAACCGATGGAACGTCCCCTCTACTTGTATTGGATGGCTAAAATTTCGAACTCTTTCAAACCCTTTGGGGTATGGACTTGAACGACGTCCCCCTCTTCTTTCCCAATGAGGGCTTTAGCAATGGGAGATTCTATGGAAATTTTGCCCAATTTGATGTCGGATTCAAAGACACCGACGATTTGATAAGTCATTTTAGCGCTATTTTCAATCTCTTCTAAAACAACAGTTGCTCCAAAGGTAATTTTCGTATGATTCAGAGTAGACGGATCGATCACATGGGCTCTGGCTAACTTATCCTCAATTTCGGCAATCTCACGGCTCAAATGGGCCTGCGCCTCTTTGGCGGCATCATAATCGGCATTTTCAGAGAGATCACCATGCCCTCTTGCCGTTTCAATGGCCTGAATATTTTTGGGGCGTTCGACACTCTTTAAATGTTTTAAACGCCCCATCAATTTTTTGTGCCCCTCAGGGGTCATCGGTACTTTGGTCATAAAATCGTCACCTAGTGCCTGGCACTATATGATACTTTACAAGGGGGCCCTCCTAGCATAAACCGTGAGCCCAATGCAAACGGTTTTGATTCAACAAATTCCGGTTGGGCCGATGGCCAATTTCTCCTATCTCATAATAGATATGGCAAGTAAAAAAACGGCCTATGTCGACCCCGGGTTTGAGACCCAAAAAGTGATCGATCGTTCTCAAAAAATGGGGGTGACTATCGACAAAATTCTCATCACCCATACCCATTTTGATCATATTCAGGAGTTGGATAAGGCCTTTGAGATTCTGAAAGTTCCGGTTTACGTCTCGGGTATTGAAATTGCGGCTTTGGAAGAGATGAGGATTCCGGCACATGCGGTGGTCGATAACGATTGCATCTCTCTTGAAAATGCCTCGATAAAATGTCTTTTAACCCCCGGCCATACCCCCGGCGAAATTTGCTATTGGGTTGAAAATCATCTTTTGACCGGCGATGTCTTGTTTGTAGATGGTTGTGGAAGGGTCGACCTCCCCGGAAGCGACCCTCAAAAAATGTTTCAGACACTCAAAAAATTGGCGGCCCTTCCTGATGAGACAATCATTTATCCCGGCCACAACTACGGCCCCACACCGACCGATACCATCGGCCACCAGAAAAAGACCAACCCCTATCTGGCGGCAGCGCTTAAAGGGGAGCAAAACTTTTTTAATGTAAGGGGTGTTTTTTGATGAAGCCATTTTTGCAAGCACTCATTGAAGACGGCATTTTGGGCGATGGGGCGATGGGGACAGAGCTCTATGCACACGGCATTTTCATCAATCGCAATTATGATGAACTAAATCTGTCGAACCCAACACTCATCCGCGACATCCACACTGAATATCTAAACGCCGGCGCACAGCTTTTGGAGACGAACACATTTACCGCAAACCGTCTGGCCCTCGCCGCGTACGGTTTTGAAGACAAAGTCAAAGAGATCAACCGGGCCGGCGCCAAAATTGCCAAAGATGCGGCCAAAGGTCAGGCCTATGTTGCCGGCGCTGTCGGGCCTTTATCTTGGGCAGCAAAATCGTCCACAACATTAAGCAATGACGAAATTAAAAATTGTTTTAAAGAACAGATTCAAGCGTTGATCGAAGGGGGAGTCGATCTCATTATTTTGGAGACATTTTATAATCTCGACGAATTGAAATTGGCGTATGAGTCGGTCCGTTCGGTTTCCAAAAGCCATCCGGTCATCACGCAAGTCACTTTAAAATACGAGGGGGAAGAGGGATTTAAAGGAATCCAACCGATGGATGCCTGCAAGACCCTGTGCGAATGGGGGGCTGATGTCATTGGCGTCAATTGCTGCAACGGACCGGTCGGCGTTTTGGAGGCGATCAAATTGATGGAGCCGATTGCAACCAAGCCTCTTTCGGCCTTCCCGAATGCCGGACTTCCCCAAACAAAACAAAACCGTCTTTTGTATTTGGCCACTCCCGAATACATGGCCGAATACGCGCGCCGCTTGGCACAAGCCGGCGCCTCGCTTGTTGGCGGCTGTTGCGGCACCACACCGTCGATGATCAAGGAGATGAAAAAATATCTTCATACGCTGAAGCCGACAAAAAAAATCGAGACGATTCGGGCAGAAGAATTAAAAAAAGAGGAGACCCCAAAATTAACGCCGGTCCCGCTCGACAAAAGGAGTGCATTCGGCGCCCTTTTAGGAAAAAAATTCGCGATCAGTGTTGAAATCGATCCGCCAAAAGGTTTGGATGCGAGCAAGGCGATCGAAGGGGCCAAATTTTTGAAGGCGCACGGCGTCGATGTCATCAACATTGCCGATGGCCCCAGAGCGATGGCCCGCATGAGTCCCATGGCGATGTCAGTTTTGATCCGACAACAGATCGGCATGGAAACAGTCATTCATTATTGCTGCCGCGACCGAAATCTTTTGGGGATGCAGATGGATCTGATCGGCGCCAATGCAATTGACCTTAAAAATATTCTGGTCATCACCGGCGATCCGCCAAAGATGGGAGAATATCCCGATGCCACCGCGGTCTTTGATGTCGATGCGATTGGTCTTATCCATTTTGTCAATAATTTGAATCACGGTTTGGATTTTGCCAACCGGCCTATCGGCGAGCAGACTTCTCTGGTGATTGGCTGTGGCTGCAATCCGGGCGCTGTCGACATGGATTTGGAAGTGGAACGACTCCGCAAAAAAATCGCTGCGGGTGCCGAATTTATTTTTTCACAGCCTGTGTACGACTCCAGACTTTTGGAGACATTTTTAGCCAAGTGCAAACTTTTTTTGAGTATCCCCTTCTTCGTCGGCGTTTTGCCATTGGCTAGTTTAAAAAATGCCGAATTTTTGCACAACGAAGTTCCGGGAATGCAGATCCCTATTTCGGTTATGGAAAAACTGGGGCAGGCGGCAACGAAAGAGGCTCAAAGAGATATCGGATTGGCCGTTGCGCAAGAGGCGCTCAAAGATGCAAAAAGCATGCCCGCCGTCAAAGGGGTCTACATCTTCCCCCCCTTCGGCAAATACGAGGCGGTGGTGGAGTTGATCAAGGTGATTGCGTGAGGTGCCGTTTCTTCGTGAATTATTTTAATTAAAATTATTGTTATTGTTTCGTGTTTAGTCTGCCTGCCAATAAATCTAAAAATGCTTGCCAAAGCATACTTGCCTCGGAAGGGCATCCCGGCGGTGTGCGGGTGATGGTCCCTTGTATTTCGATGTCAGTCCCGTGGATATAACGGGGCTCTGTATGCCTTACAAAGATCGGTCTGCAATCCTTCTCTACATTTGAATCTCCCATAATGCCTCCTTATAAAATTTCGTTTTGTTGATTGTTTATCACCGATGCAAAGGGGATAAAACTTGATGCAAGTCCGGCTGGTGTAAAACGCGAGACAAAAAAGGCCAACCCCAACAAAACTGTCGCCACCACCGAAGTGGTCACATCCCCTGAAGTCCCAGGGCCGTTCTTGGGCCCGCCGCCGCAACCGCTCCCCTTATTTTTCAGCGCAGCATTCCGTGCATCATCTTCTGCCTGCCTTATTCGAAATTCCTGCTCTCTCTCTTTGCCGCGCAAATAAATATCAGCCCAACCTTTTCCCTCTCCGGGGCGCCTCGTAAAATCTTTATAACGTTCTAGTTGAAAAGTCGCATCATCGTACTTCCCTATCCCTGCAATGGGCATGGTGACGGGGGTCATCCTCTGTGGCGCCTCTGCCGAAAGCCTTGGAGTAAAATTGTAATTTTTTTGAATCGTGAATCGGTCTGCCATATTGCTGTGTAGTGAATGCAATTCGCATACCATAAAAACGGCGAGGACTGCATTGAAATGTTTCGATATTTTGCTGCGGGTTTCACCCTGACTGTCTGCAAGTTAGACACATTGTCTTAAAAATGGGTCAAAAAACAGCCGAGGCTTCGTGAGTTCAGCCCTTTGTAACACTACTTTCTACAACCACCCTCCAACTTATACTTGTTACCACTCACAACATTGAAAAATTCTGTGATAAGAGTGCCGCCCGGTCCGGTATAGCTTGTCGACACTCCCTCTACTGTATCGCCGAGAGTTCCGGTTCCGGCACATTCTTCCGCTTTTGTTTTTGCTTGCGGATCGATCACGGTGGTTTGTCCCGCGACTGTCGCGGAATAAAGATATTTTCCGTCAGAAAAACAGCTTCCGGAAACTGTTTTTGGATCTATATTTGCCATAGTCCCTCCTTTATTTTTTTCGATTGGATTCTCGGCTTCTGTACAAAATTGTTCTCTAGTTGCTTTGGCCTTTTGACATTCTATGCGAAACTCTTGGCGCGCATCAATTTGATCTCTTCCAGCGCCAACGATGCCACGAGGCAATTGATGACAATAAGTATCCTCGTCCATGGTAGCTTCTTCACAAGCCAATGTTTTTGCAGCACGCTCTTGCTGACACTCTTTGTTGTGTGCCTCTACCCTTTGAGCGCAGGCATGAAATTCTTGCGGATAATCTGACAGGCAAATGTCTTCGCTCTGCTCTTGGCACTCTGGTTTTGGTGCAGGGACAATAGAATCGATACGACTCATAAATTTCTCCTTTGTTAATAAATGCTCTAGCGATGACTGCAATGCTCATGTCCTCCCTCATTATAGTGGCCCTCGCCCCCGTGCGGACTACTATCATGGCTAGGCGACGAACAACCATATTCTTCCCTACGAACTATTCTTTTGCCATCCTCTGACTTTAAATAAAAATCCATCCCTCCCCCGTCGTGGGGACAATGGGAGGCGATATCTTCATGCTCACACTGACCCAACTCTTCACACGCCCTAGCACCACTATAAGTGTCCAACGATTTTTTGATCATCTCCTCAGCCTTTTGACGTCTCTCTTCGGATCTCTTTTTTGTATCGCTGGGAATCGTATTGATCTGTGCGGAATAACTCATGACGGTATCTTGGAAATCTTTTGAGTCCCAGCGATTCCAAAACCAAATACTCTCCTTTTTCTTTGCAACCGCCAACATTTGATATGCCATTGTGACAAGGTTTGTTGTCTTTTGAATATTTTTATCTCTCACCACCTCCTCTTCTGCTTTGTGCATTTCCGCAAACTTTTGTCTCACAGGCAAAAGGCACGCCGCTTCGAAAGCCGCGGTACCGCTCCCCTGATAATGACATTCGTAGACTTCTTTGGCTCCCTGAAAAAACGGAAGCTCTTTTTCGGTCGGTTTAGTTTTCAATTCGTCCGGGCCGAAAGCTTCGTCGATCAGCAAGCGAGCGGCCGCGGGCAAAAGTGTTTGATGTGATCTGACAATGCCATCATAAACGTTTCCATCCTCTGCAAACCGCAATACGCCTTGAATGGGACGCCCCTGCAAATTTATTTGGTATAATAATGAAACCATTCCGTCGCCGGGAGTATCCTGCGACAATTCAATCCTGCCATTACTTTCACAACCATATTGTTTAAAAAAACCTCGCGTTTTTTCAAGCGCGTCTTTTCCATAAACTTCTCGAATGGCCCAGTAGGCCCTTGCAAGTGAAACTGAATTTGTGTGACTCATAAAATTTCCTTTCTCAAGCAATTTCGATCGCATGATCTTTCTTATACCATATTGCCATGCATCAAATGCAATTCGCGTACCATAAAAATGGCGATGACTGCGTTGAAATGTTTTGATATTTTGCTACGGGTCTCACCTTGACTGTCTACAGGTTAGACACACTGTCTTCAAAATAGGTCAAAAAACAGCCGAGGTTTCGTGAGTTCAGCCCTTTGTAACACTATTTTCCAAAACAATGCGGCCGATGCGCCCAAAACCGTTGATTCCAATGCGTATTGTCATAGTGGGAGGGTTTCTAGCTCTGGGTGGCGTTCAAATCAATTTTGTTCCACGTCCAGGCTTTCCTTTATTTTTTCATAGATGGGGAGGTCTTGTTCGCCGGAAAATGCAACCCGCGAATAGTCCACAATAACAAACTGATTTTTTCCCTCTTCAAAAAGAAGGGTCTGTTTGTGGAGTTCCCCTTCTGCCAGATGGGAGAGCGCTATTTCGCGCGCCTCTTTGCCATGCAGGTTGAGCTTGTTTTTAGTGACACGGAGTTTTTGCCGTTCGGGCTCCATGCTGGCGGTGAGATTCCTCAAATAGGCTTCGGAAAAATGCCAGACATCTTTGAACTCTGTTTTGGGTTTAACCGTGATGGTAATGCTGGATACAAATGGATTGTCTTGTTTTGAAAGGAACAACAATTCCCCCTCGCCTTGTTTTTGGCTTTTTCCCAACAAGGCCATTTTACTCTCCGCCGGGTAATCAAAACGCAATCTCAACTTTTTATTCTCGTAGGTTTTGA
Organism: Deltaproteobacteria bacterium; assembly: GCA_023265595.1. Taxonomy (GTDB): domain Bacteria; phylum UBA10199; class UBA10199; order SPLOWO2-01-44-7; family SPLOWO2-01-44-7; genus JAHFSU01. Next base: position 36,986 of record JAHFSU010000014.1, on the reverse strand, counting down.
ATGTGGCAGAGTATGCCGACATGGAGAGGCTTAGAAAAAGGATAAGAGAAATAAAACACTTCATATGTTTTGAATTTCCCCCATCAATTTTTCGAAGGCTGAAAAATCGAGCGATTGCGGGCCATCGCTCAACGCCTGATGAGGATCGGGGTGAACTTCGATCAAAAGGCCATCGGCGCCGCAGGCCAAAGCGGCCTTTGCCATGGGAGCCACTAATGATGCGCGGCCGGTGCCATGCGAGGGATCGACAATCACAGAGAATTTTGTTTTTTCTTTAAGCAGCGGAACAACATTGAGATCAAGAGTGTGTCTTGTGGCTGTCTCAAAAGTGCGGATACCACGTTCGCACAAAATAATTTTGTCGTGGCCTGATTCCAAAATATAATCAGCGGCGGAGAGCCATTCCTCGACGGTCATCGCCATCCCGCGTTTTAAAATAACGGGGCGGTTTGTCTTGGCAACTTCTTTCAAGAGAGGAAAATTCTGCGTACTGCGGGAACCGATCTGAATAATGTCGGCATATTCGGCGACAAGCAAAACATCGCGCGTATCCAAAACCTCCGTGACAATCGGCAGTCCCGTTTCGGCGCGGGCCTGCGCCAAAAGTTTGAGCCCCTCTTCTCCCAAACCCTGAAAAGAATGGGGAGAGGTGCGCGGCTTGAAAGCCCCGCCGCGAAGCGCCTGCGCCCCCGCATTTTTCACGGCGCGGGCCGTCGTCAAAATCTGTTCGCGCGATTCCACCGCGCACGGCCCCGCAATCACGAAGGGTCTGTTTTTGATGAAGGCCTCAAAATTCATGCGGCGCATGCTATTGAGGAATTAGAGAATGTCAAGAATCAATCATTTTGAGAAAAATTCTCATCCCCACCAATCCGTCCGATTTTTTATGTGTCCGATAGCCACAACAACTTGTCTCACAATCAAACATTTTTCGATCTCCTCCTGTATTTTATTTGAGAATGCCTTGGCATATTTATTGCAAAAGCGATGGGGGAATAACAACAAAAGGAGAAAAATTTATGGAATCTACACAAGGAGTACAGGACGTTGAACCCATTCAAAATTGGGGAGAGGATACAGCGGGAATTGCTGGAGAACAGGGTGTTGCAATGAGTGCGGTCATATTGGTGAAGGATCTGGATCAAGTTGTAGAAAGTAACGAGGCAAAACAAGCAGGCTACAGCGGAACCAAAGAGGCAACCTATACTTTGGAACATCCCGAAGTGATGGCGTGGACCCATCAGTTTGAACAGAGAGCAACAGAGAAGAAAATCTTTGATCTGTTTACCTCCTTGCACGCAGAACCATCACGGGAAAAAGCAACGATTGTCGGCGTCCTCTGGCACCGTTTCTCCGGCTTCATGCCATGGTTTCTTTGCCAAGCAGCAGCAATGGTTTCCAGTAATGAGAAGCGCCATTATGTTATTCAGACAGCGTTTGAAGAGCTGGGAATGCGCGATGCCAGTGAGATTCACCCTAATATGTTCTGGAACGCAGCACAGATCGCGGGTGTTACTAGCGAAGCGCGGGAACGGATTCGATCGACGAAAGAACCTGCAGAAGCCTTGACCCTACTTCGAACAGCTCTTTCCGACTCGCAAAGCGATGCAGAGGTTCTCGGCCTTCTTCTGGGCCTTGAAATCCCCGCAGTCGAAAATATCGAGACTATTCTGGCGTCCTTGTGCTATTCCGAAGAGGTGGCTAAAAAGTTAAACGAACATAAATTTTTCAAGCTTCATCGGCAGATCGAGATTGAGCACGTTCGCCTGACCGTTTCTAATTTCCTGCGATTCTGCACGACTGAAAAAGACAAGCATCTGTTTATCAAAGGCTTCGACCATGGCTTAGAGTTTTGGCTACAGTTCTGGACGACTGCTACCAGCGTGATCTCACACGAAATGGTGAGGAACAAAAAGAGTGGATAGCAGCAAAGAATTCACAAAACTTCTTGCCGCCTCGTTTATTTCTCAAACGGGAAGCCATTTCCTGACACTGGCAATAGCCGCGTTTGTTCTTTATACCAGCGGATCACCGGTTCAATCGGCACTGATCTTCGTCGTTTCGTTTCTACCCTCCATTCTTGTGAGTGCGCGCCTCGGGCATTGGGTGGATGAAAATATTTCGCGTTGGTTCATCGCAAGAAACGAGTTAATTTCAGTTGTCGCAACCCTGCTTTCAGGGATTAGCATCGCTCTCCATCTGCCGCTGGTTCTGCTCTGTATGATCCTCGGTTTTCGCTCACTCCTCATGTTCATTGGCAGAGCCGCCGCAACCAAGTGGCTCAAGGTGATCACGCCTCATGAGCTTCAGGCCAACCGAATTAAACTTTTCTATCTCAGCTTTTTTCTTTCGACGGCCATCTCGGGACTCTTGGCCGGAATCGTTCTGAGTCGGTCATCGATTTGGACGGTCGTTTATCTGGATATGGCAAGCTATTTTTTGAGTGTTGCCGTATGGATGACTCTCCAACAACTTCCGGCGCTGCAAACCGAATCATCTCCCTCTACAAAAATTCCTGAGCCGTCGCTCCGTCAAACCCTTTCGACCATTTTCGCAATGCCGGTGATGCGTACCTCTTTCCTGATAGTTTGTCTCTCGCAAGCGATGTTTCAAGGAACCTATTCGGTTCTCGTTTCATTTCTCCCGATTCAGGTTTTTAAGCTAGGGCTCGGCGGTGTGGGCGGATTCCAGCTGGCAGCATCCGCAGGCATTACGGGCGGTTTTCTTATCAACTGGTTAAGGAACACTGCCCTGGCTGAAAAACAGCCGACTCGTCCGCTGCGTACAATTGGAATTGCCGCGATTGCGAGCATGGCGCTTTTGTTTTCTGTAACTGCGAGTGCTTTATCAATTAGTTTGATCGGTTTTTTTGTCGTGAATCTCGGTTATGAGTGGATTTGGTTGCATCACAACTCGGATTTTTTTAGGACGAGTCCGAAAGCTGTAGCGGCAAGATATCAGTTTACTCTTTCTGCTTGTGCGGCCTTTCTAATGGCAACCTTAACACTCACCTATTCAGCTCTTGTCCAATATCTTGGCGTCTCTCTTGCCACTCTGATCATCATTCTGATTGGAGTGCTCATGGCAGGAGTCTCCCCGTTTATCGGAAAGCGCTCGGAAATGATTTCCCTCTCGGAAAGGGCGCAACCATGAGCGACACCCTAGTTTTTCTCGAACCCAAAGGGACTATTCTTGAGGTTGTCCGTGCTGCCAAGAGCCGTGGGTTCCATGTTGTCGCGCTCACCTCCGACGAATCACTGCTCCTTCAAACCCCGGCACCCTATAAAACTGCTATTCCCTTGATCGACGTAACTCTGAAAATCGAATCTTGGCAGGACATTGCCACAATCGAAAAAGAGGTTGATGATTTGAACTCTCAGAATCCGATTATGGGAATTTACTCAGGCATGGACCATTGTGCCGTAGCCACAGCACGTCTCAGAAAAAAATATGGTCTGCCGACATCGGATCCTGAGACTCTTGATCTCATCCTCGATAAACATTGGCTACGGAGTAAGCTCCGCGAGCTCGGACTAAGCCGTCTTCAGACAATACCGGGAAGGGTCGCCGATACTTGGCAGACATGGCCGATGCCAAGCGCTACCTATTTCAAGCCGGTACGCGGTTTTTTTAGTGCCTACGTCAAAAAATGCAACGGGCTGGACGACCTTCGTTTGGCTCGAGAGGAATGGCGTAACGGTCTTGCATCCGATCCTTCGTATGTTAAAAATTATCTTCGTTCCCAAAATGAATACCATCTTGAAGAAGCTTTCGATGGTGAACTGCTTTCGGTCGAGGCGTTCTCACGAAGCGGTGTGTTTCGTCCACTTGGATTACTCTCTCGGATTCTCTACTCAAAAGACCCCGTAGTTGAAATGGGTTCCTGCTTTCCGTATCCACATCCGCTGGAAGACAAAATTATTGACCTCGTAAAACGGGCGCATGAACAACTTGGAATTCTTGAAGGCCCCACACACACCGAAGTCATTGTTAGTCAAAATGGCGAAGTAGAGATTATTGACCTGAACCCCCGATTCGTCGGCGCAGACGTTTTGCAGTCCATTAATTTCGCTTACGGTCTTCGAATTGAGGAGATGTTGTTGGACTTCGCGCTGGGTGTTGGAGGTGTACCTCATCTGAAACAGGAGGCCTTTTCCTGCCTCCAATATTTTTTGCCACCCGTGATGGATAGATTTGAGTCGGTCGATTTTCCATCGGCTCCCGAAGTGAAGTTCCACACGACTTTTATGGCGCCGGGGGCAAAGATTGTTAGTACGAAGCGTCAGTTCGATTATTTGGGCTGCTATCTCACAGTGATGCCATCATTCCAGTCGGCCCTTGACCGATCACGCGAATTACGCACCGAGGTACGAATCAATGGGGATGCAGAGGGAATTTATTGAACGGGCGCAAATTTTGTCAAAACATTTCCGGGGTGTTGGCGGGTTGTATGTTGGTGATGACAAAAGAGTTGGCAACTGGGGCGAAACGGAGTTCGGGGAGGGCGAGATAAACCAAGGTTCCCAAAGTCAAAGTGGTGGTGGCAGATCCTATTGTGAGTGTTGAAGTGGCCGCCTCTGAGGAAGATTCCGCAAAATTACGCACAGGGTTTCGAACGAGGACCGGTTCTGCTTTAAATGCTTTTGACACCTCTCTTCTTTTTTTAGGACCATCGCCGCCCCCGAGACAGTTATCGTGATAATACAAGATTTGCTGCTTCAAATTTAGATTGGTTACATCAGCAAAGGCGGGATCCTGCCGAAGCATAAGATAATTAAAACCCATGGTGAGTATAGGAACCATTCCGGTAAAGAGTAGCCCATAACAAAACCATATCTTTCTATTCACCTCCTCCTCAGGACTCTGAGGATGATATAGAAAAGATTCATAAGAAAGTAAGGCACCAAGAGTAGCGATAGGAATAGAAAGTATCTTGAGTCTTATATTGGTTGACACAACTTGACATCGTGGTGACACATCTCTCCTTGGATCAGGATCGTTGACCCTCCCTGCAAGGGGGAGGAGCGGAGGGATAAATACATCCGCAGGAGATTCTGTTTTTTTGTCGGCCCCTTCATACACCGGCACCGCTTCACTCGTTCCATCAACACTCGACATTCCTGCCATTTTTATCGCCTCTGTGGCCATGTTTTCTCTACCTCTATAATGGTTGTCGGAAGGATGCAAAAAAAGTTGCGTCAAACCACGGAGCATATGTTAACAGGTAACATATGCTCCTGACCGTGTGGCATTCGATTAAAATATTCCTTTTTGGTCCCGTGTAGCACCTTGGAGTTTGCCTACGGGCAAGGCGACGTTGAGTTGTTTGACCTCTTCGGCGGATAATTTGGAAAGTTTCTGGGCTAGATTTAAAAATCGAGAGCTTTCTGATGCAGTAATGATCCCTTCCGTCAGCGTTTTAAATTTCTGCACATACTGTGCGTGTGCAAACGGTCGCGCACCGTTCGGGTGGGCATTGGCATTGTCGAGGCGCTCGCGAATTTGAGAACCATCTTTCATTGTAATCACCACTTCGCCGCCGAATTTTTTCTTCGAAGGGTCTGGGTGATGATACGCATCGGTCCACTCTTTCGTCATCTCGGTTTTTATTTTTTTCCAGAGTTTTACGGTTGATGGACGATGCGCCCGCTCTTTGCTGTAACTTTTTTCGTGATGCCAAACACCGTCTTCCAGCGCCACCGCAAAAATGTACATTGCGCTGTGATCCAGTGTCTCGCGGCTGGCATCGGGATCGAATTTTTGCGGGTCGTTGGCGCCGGTGCCGATCACCATGTGAGTATGGTGGCTCGTGTTGATGACGATTTCCTTGATTTTCAAAAGATCGATTTTTTTGCGATGCAGATTGAAGGCGGCATCAATCAACGCCTGTGCCTGATATTCGGCCGAATGTTCTTTGGTGTACGATTCCAAAATTGTTCGGAATGGTTCGCCGGGGTTGGGAAGGGGAACTGTGTAAAAAGCATTTTTTCCGCCGAGCATCCAAGCAATTACCGAATCCTCTCCTTCATAAACGGGGGCGGGAGCCCCCTCGCCGCGCATCGCCCGATCGACCGCTTCAATCGCCAGCTTTCCGGCAAACGCGGGGGCATAAGCTTTCCAGCTTGAAATTTCTCCTTTGCGCGACTGCCTCGTCGAAAAACTCAAATGTACCGATTGGTTGATCGCCTGAAAAATCGTTTCGGTATCAAGCCGTAGCAAAGTCCCAATGCCGCCGGCGATGGCGGGGGCCAGATGGGCGATGTGATCTTTTTTGAATTCGTGCAGGCAAATTCCTTTGACGAGATTCATCTGGATTTCGTAGGCGGTCAAAATACCGAGCAAAAGATCACGACCGGTGCGGCCGGTCTGCTGCGCCACGGCGCAAATGGCGCAAATGGCGTCTCCCGGATGGGAATAATCGGCCGCCAAAAAAGTATCGTGCTGATCTAATTCACGAACGGCAACATTATTGGCCCAAGTGGCCCATTCACATTCAAAAGTCTGGTCGTACGGCACACCAAAAATGGTAGCTCCGTTTGCACGCGGATGGGCAAGCGCCTGCAATCGGGCCGCAACAACCGGTTTTCGATTGATCGCCGCAATCGCAACGGAGGCATTATCGATCAGACGGTTGACCACCATCTGGGCCGCTTCGGGATCGGTTTTTTTATTTTGAGCGGCCATCTCCGCCAAAGCCCATGCGAGCTGTTTTTCTTTGGGGAGTTTTTCTTTGGAGGGATAGACCCTGACTTTGAACTGACGCATAGAGCAATTCTCCTAGCAATTTGTCATTGCGAGCGCAAGCGAAGCAATCTAAGGTGCCGCCCATGCAACTCAAATTCAGCCAACTGGAGCCGCTTGCAAGGCACATTATCAAAACGCTAAAAGAGAAAAAGTTGACCAATTTTGGCCAAACTCCCGACGAGACATTGGCGAATATTATTGCCACTCTTTTCAAAACAAACTTTGAGCAAGAGCAAAAGCTAAACGAAGAGTCCCAAAAACTCCTCGATCTCAACAAAAAGAAGATCGGCCAAAATATCGACGAAGAGAAGGCCTTCTCCATGATTAAAAAACAGTTGGCCAAAGAGAGAAATTTCGTTTTATGACATTATCCGACGACAGAATTAATTATTTATCTCATCTTATATTAAAGGAGCTAAGGGCTAAAGGGGGTGCGAATTTTCCCGATGAGGCTAAAGTATTAGCCGGTGTTAAACAGGCGATTCACCAATTTGGCTCCCTTTTAGACACATTAGATACCCAAATTCGTAAGAAAATCGGAACGTTAAAGAGAAATATCCCCGAAGGCTCCCGTGAATGGGACCTCCTTTATCGTCAATACTTCGACGAAGAACTTGCCAAAAAAGGGCTTTAATCTCTCTTGACAGTTTGAACAGCCAACACTATATCTCCGGCGCCGAAAGGTTTAGCACTCTAGTGGTTAGAGTGCTAATCACAAAAACCAACACTCAATAAGGAGGGAAGTTATGGCAAAACTCAAGATTCGTCCCCTTCAGGATCGTCTCGTCGTCCGCAGACTGACCGAAGAGGAGAAAACCGCCGGTGGTATCATCATCCCCGATACCGCCAAAGAGAAACCGCAGGAGGGGGAGGTCATCGCAGTAGGTCAAGGTAAAGTCTTAGACAATGGAAAGCTTCAAGTCCCGGATGTCAAACCCGGCGACAAGATTCTCTTCTCAAAATATTCCGGAACTGAAGTCAAGCTGGATGGAGAAGAATATCTGGTCATCCGCGAGGATGATGTTTTGGGTGTTATCGCTTAATCAATTAATGACAGACCCGCCACTACAACACGGCGGGCATAGGAGGCAGTATGGCAAAAGATATTTTGTTTGAACAAGAGGCTAGAGACAGAATCCTTAAAGGGGTTCGTACTTTGGCCGCAGCAGTAAAGGTCACGTTGGGCCCCAAAGGGCGCAACGTCGTTTTGGAAAAGTCGTTCGGCTCCCCGACCGTCACTAAAGATGGTGTCACCGTCGCCAAAGATGTCGAATTGGCCGACAAGTTTGAGAACATGGGTGCCCAAATGGTGAAGGAAGTTGCCAGCAAAACATCGGATGTCGCTGGCGATGGAACCACCACCGCAACTATTTTGGCCGAGGCGATTTTCGCCGAGGGGGCCAAGCTCGTCAGTGCCGGCCACAACCCGATGGGTTTGAAGCGCGGTATCGACAAAGCCGTTGCATCCGTTGTGGAAGATCTCAAAAAATTATCCAAACAGACCAAAGATCAAAAAGAGATTGCGCAAGTCGGAACCATTTCTGCCAATAACGACACCACCATCGGCACCATCATTGCCGAGGCGATGGAAAAAGTCGGCAAAGAGGGTGTCATCACCGTTGAAGAGGCCAAAGGAATGGAGACCACTTTGGAAGTGGTGGAAGGAATGCAGTTTGATCGCGGTTATCTCTCTCCCTATTTCGTCACCGACCCGGAGAGAATGGAATGTGTTTTGGAAAATCCATTAATCCTTTTGAATGAAAAGAAAATCTCGAGCATGAAGGACCTCCTTCCCGTTTTGGAGCAAATTGCCAAAATGGGGAGACCGCTGTTGATTGTGGCCGAAGAGGTTGAGGGAGAAGCATTGGCTACCTTGGTGGTCAACAAGCTCCGCGGCACTTTACAGGTCTGCTCCGTCAAGGCCCCCGGCTTTGGCGATCGCAGAAAGTCGATGCTCGAAGATATCGCTACACTAACCGGCGGCAAAATGATTGCTGAAGAGTTGGGAATCAAGCTGGAAAGTGTCCAACTCGGTGATCTTGGCCAAGCCAAAAGAATCGTGGTCGATAAAGACAATACTACGATCATCGATGGCGCCGGCAAAAAAGAGCAGATCGAAGCAAGAGTCAAACAGATCCGTGAACAGGTCAAAACGACCACCTCGGATTATGACAAAGAAAAATTACAGGAGCGTCTGGCTAAATTGGTCGGTGGCGTTGCCGTCATTAATGTCGGTGCCGCAACAGAGACCGAACTCAAAGAGAAAAAGGCGAGAGTCGAAGATGCCTTGCATGCCACCCGCGCCGCTGTTGAAGAGGGGATCGTCCCCGGTGGTGGGGTTGCCTATCTCCGCTCTCTTGCCACATTGGAAAACCTGAAAGGGGCCAATGAGGCCGAGCAGTTTGGAATCAACATCATACGGAGAGCCCTTGAAGAACCTTGCCGTCAGATTGCTGAAAACGCCGGCTGGGAAGGGGCGGTTGTTGTCGCCAGAATCAAGGAACTCAAAGGGGCCGAAGGCTTCAACGCCGAAGAGGGTCGCTTTGAAGATTTGTTGAAAGTGGGCATCATCGATCCGACGAAGGTTACCCGAAGCGCGTTGCAAAATGCCGCATCGGTTGCCAGTCTGATGATTACGACCGAGGCGATGATTGCGGAACGCCCGAAGGAAGATAAAGGGTCACCCGCACCGCACATGCCACCCGACTACGGAATGTAATCCTTCGATCCTTCGACAAGCTCAGGACTCAGGATGAACAGAATTGGAAAAAGGGGAAGTGGCGAAAACCACTTCCCCTTTTTATTTTTTATGTTATAGACCCTCTCATGTTTTGTAAGTCCTTTGGGGGCAAGGGATTCTCCTTTTTTCTCCTTTTATTTTTTTCGTCTTCTTCCGCTTTCGCAATCGAGTTTGGTCTCAAAGGATATTATCGTGACAGAATCGTCGTCACGCATGATTTAGACCTGCAATCCCACAACGCCGGCATTACCCACGACAACGATCGTTTCGGACTCTTGCAATTCAATCAGATGCGCCTCCGGCTTCAACCCAATTTGAAAATCAATGACAACATCGGCGTCTATTCCGAATTCGACCTCCTCGACAACATCGTTTTCGGATCCAAAGCTAATACCAATCTCCAAATTCTTTCTCCGGTGGTTGGTACTTTAACCCTCCCCTCCGGCGCCGGCACCATCGGCGAAGTCGGCGGCGCGGCCGGTGAAAATGGGGCGATTAATGTGAGACGGATCTGGGCAGAGGTTTTAACCCCGATCGGAAAATTCAAATTTGGGCGCCAACCCTCTCACTGGGGTTTGGGTATTTTCCAAAATGACGGTGAAGAGAGACAGGGGGATTTCGGTGATTCGGAAGATCGCATTTTATTTCTGACGGAATTTCCATTTAACGACGGGAGCGCCTTGGCCGCAGGTGTTCTGTGGGACATCCCCTTTGAGGCCCAACAAGACCCAAGAACTCAAGGTTTGGGCGGCACCATTCGGGACAACGGACAGGATGCGCAACAATATGCCGCGGTTCTTTATTATGAACACCCGCAATGGGCCTTGGGAACTTTTTCCGGAATCCGTCATCGCAGCGGCGGCAACGGAACCACCATGACCGCAACCGATGCGAAAGGGAATGTCGTTGCCTCCGGCATTGATGGAGACACACTTGTCTATTTTGGCGACCTCTACGCCAAATACAATTACAACGAATATACTTTCCAATTGGAAGGGGTCTATCTCGGCGGAAAAATTTCGACCGGCCTTGCAATCAATGCAGTCCCCTTCAGCGCCTTTTCCTCCAGCGCCACCGGCGCCGGCATCATCCAACTTCCGAAAGATCAAGATATCGGCGTCATCATGGCCGCCTTTGAAGGAACCGGCATTTACGATTGGGGTGGGGAATGGTGGACAAAGCTCGGTTACGCCAGCGGCGATTCTGCTCCGCTCAGCAGTAAAATTACGCAATACGGATTTCGGCCCGATTATCGCTTGGGGCTCATGATGTTTTATTATCCACTCGGCACCTCTCCTGCCCTTTATGGTGGCACTGCCAACAATCCCTCCGTCACCAGCAAATTAACCGGAGGGGTTCCAATCACCGGAAATTTTATCAACAATGCCCTTTATCTCTCACTCGGTTACAAACATAAATTGGATGTCAGCGATGCTATCCCGCAAGCTGATTGGTTTAAAATTGGCGGACTCTTGGTTACGGCATGGGCCCCCAAGAAAAATGTGAATCTCAATTTCTCCCAACTTTTAAACAACACAAGTCTCCCCACACTGAGCGAGACGGCCAATTCGATTTGGAAAAGATGGTACGGTCTGGAATTTGACGCGCTTGCCGAGGCGGTTTTTTTTCATAACCTCTACACCAGTTTTGAGGGGGCGGTTCTCCTACCCGGCAGAGAATACAATATCGATGTAACCGCTACCGACCCCGGCAATATCATCGACCCGGTCCCCTCCGACAAAGCATCTTTGGGCTTCGCCGTCCGCTTTACCGCAATGATCGAATTCTAATCTTCACGAGGAGCCGGATACTTCGTGAAAATCAGCGTTTGCTAATCGGGATGTAATCGCGGGACTCGGGGCCGGTGTAGAAACTCTCGGGGCGCAAAAGCCGGTTGCCGATTCTCTGTTCCATCACATGCGCGCACCAACCCGGCATGCGAGCAACTACAAACAACGGTGTGTCGGCCTCAATGGGCAGACCCAAAAGATAATAGAGCGTTGCAGCAGGAAAATCGACATTCGGAAAAAGTTTTTTTTCATCCATCATTGTTTTTTCAACGATGTCAGCAATTTCATTCCACTTTGTATTTTTCAATTTTTTGGCCATTTTCCAACCCCAAGCCTTGACGATCGGTGCCCTAGAATCCTTCTTTTTATAAACACGGTGCCCAAATCCCATGATTTTGGCTTTGGCCTTTAATTTTTCTTTGATGAAACCTTCTGCCTTGGCCGCTTCGCCAATCTCCAAAAGCATATGCATCGCATGTTCATTAGCGCCGCCATGAAGCGGCCCTTTCAATGTCCCCACCGCACCGGTGATACAGCTATGCATATCGGCCAATGTCGATGCGGCCACGCGGGCGGCAAAAGTCGATGCATTGAGTCCATGTTCCGCATAACAGATCAGAGAGACATCGAGCGCCTTTGCAAAATCGGCGTCGGGCTCTTTGCCATCGACCATGTAGAGAAAATTGGCGGCATGCCCCAGATTGTCGTTGGGCGCTATCGGTTTTTGTCCCTTCAGCGCCCGAATGCGCGCCGCCAACAACGTCGGCATTTTGGCGATGAGCCGTATCGATTTTGCCACTTCGGCATCGCGTAAATTATCCTCGCATTGCAAATCGAAATGGGCCATCAACGAAACACCGCTCCTTAAAATATCCATGGTGTGGGCTTTCTCCGGCATACCGCACAAATAATCGAGGATTTTTTTATCGACCGCCCGCTCCGCCAACATTTTTTTCTTGAATTCGCTAAACTCTTTTTGTGTCGGCAATTTTCCGTAAAGCAAAAGATAGGAAACCTCTTCAAAATTCGATTGTTCACAAAGCTGACTCACTTTGTAACCGTAATAGATCAATTCATCTCCGGCCGGATCGACTTTGGAGATGGCAGAAATGGAAGCGATGACCCCTTCCAATCCCGGTGAATAGCCTTCGGGCAACAAAATTTCCGCTGTCATTTGTATCTCACCCTTTTATCCAACTGCACCTGTTTTTCATAATCCAATAATTGATAAAGTTCTTTGCGGGTCTGCATTTTATTCACAATATTTTTTTGCGTCCCCTTTTTCTTTATCTCGTCAAAGCCCTCTTCAACCGCCTTCATCGCCAATCGCAAAGCGGTGACAGGAAAGATAACAATGGAATAACCCAATTTGTCAAACTGATCCGTGTCAATGAAAGGGGTCTTACCAAATTCAGTCATGTTGGCAAGAAGAGGTGTTTTAGAAAAGTGTCCGGCGAACTTTTTAAATTCTTCCGACGATTGAAGCCCCTCAGGGAAAAGCCCATCAGCACCGGCTTTGAGGTAAGCCTTAGCGCGCACAACGGCGTTTTCCAGACCTTCGACGCTGCGCGCATCGGTACGGGCCATCAGAAAAAAATCTTTTGATTTACGCGCCGCAACCGCCGCAGCGATTTTTTCACACATCGCCTCTTTTGAGACCAGCTCTTTCCCTTCCAAATGGCCGCAGCGTTTGGGCAAAATTTGATCTTCGATATGCAATCCGGCTACACCCGACTCTTCTAAAACTTGAACCGTTCGATAAACATTCACCGCCTCGCCAAAACCGGTATCGGCATCGACGAGTAATGGCAGTTCCGTTGCGCGCACGATGGCCCTTGCATGCGCGGCCAGCTCATTGAGAGTAATAAGCCCGATATCCGGCAGACCCAGCGAAGCCGACAGGGCGCCACCGGAAAGATATAAACCTTTGAACCCGGCTTTTTTGGCGGCCAGCCCCACCAAAGGATTAAAAATGCCCGGTAAAACGAGCGGCCTTTTCTTCAACAGTTCTCGAAATGTTTTGGAATGATTCACGGGCTCGCCTTAAAACGCATTAAGAGAGAAAAATCAAGCCCTCATAAGAAAAGAGAAGGTAAACTCAAAATGAAAAATCGATCCACGACCCTCTCCAAGTTTCAGTGCCGGGATCCGGAAGACCATCTAAGTAAGTTTGAACCGCGGTGGCAAAACCGGTCATCGATCCATTTGGGCTTACGCATCCCCTTTTATCACGATATTTGTCATGTTGACAGGCAGCAATCGCGGCAAACCATTCAACGGGAGAATCCGTCTGGTCAATACTGAAGTAATTACCCAAATATAACGCGCTCCCAAGGTCAACCCATCCTGTTTGGTAGGGGAATAGACTGACATTTTGTGACGCCCGACCGATTTCGAATGGGCCCAAAGGGGAGAGGACAATTTCCTGCGACCCGAAGTCATCTATGGCATGAGCAAATTCGTGCATCATCTCCCGACGTGGAGTAAGAAATGGGTCCACTAATTGCTGATAGGAATCGGGCGATACTTTTAACCAATTGAGGTTTGGATACTTCTTTTTTACCGCCTCTTCCGGTGAAAGATTTGGGATTCTCTCGATATCCAAAAATAATTGATTGTCCATGCACTGATACATCGCGCGCTCATAATCCAGATGATTTTTTGGGAGAAAAGGCTCTATCAGCCCGGACTGAAAATAACGGGGGAATTGGAACCAGTCACTTTTTGGCACGGCAATAATGCGGACTGGCGGCTCAGCAAATTTTCCCTGCGACAACGCTTTGGCGGCGAAAGGACTGTATTCTTCAAACGCGGACTCAAGATAGGATATTTGTCCCTCTGTTAATGGACGCGAGGAAACAACTTCGAACGGCTGATTGTGCACTCTGATTGTTGCTTTGACGGTCAAAAAACCTCCAATTTATTATTCCACTTTAACGCCCGGAGGAATACAGGCGGAAATTATGTTGTTTGTGCTTTTTATCCATGCCTCGCTGCATGGTTTTTTTGAACAGGTAAAACCAAATGAAGTCACATCGACAACGCCACGCGGACTTTCCCCGTCGGAGCAGATTTCGACCGGTGTTTGAAAACTAAAATACGATTTTGTACTTATCCCGCCATCGATTATTTTGCCTCGGCATAATTTCCCGGCGTCCTCTTGTGTCAGCCACAAAAGCAAGGCCCTATTTGTTGCATAACTTTGCGCTTTCATCTGGGCGATTGTTTCACGCATGTCAGCTGGCGCCATATATTCATCCTCCGATATGCAAGGCCCTTTTACTGTAAACTGTTCCTTTTTCAGGCCCTTCCATACCGGTTCACCCCCCTCTCTTTCTTCCTTGCTAAGGGTTACACAGCCGCTCGAAAAAGCCCAAGCTAAAAGGGCCGCAATACCTGCACCTAAAGTGATAGGGTCCATATTATTTTCTCCTACTACCATTATCGGCAAATCCCAAAAAAAGTTGCCTATCCACAGTCCCTTCATGAGAAACCGCCTGCCCGCCGGCTGTATGGAGGGGATACCTCGTGAATTACATCCTCTTAGGAATTTTGACGGTGTGCACTTTGGTGAGGAGTGTCCAGTAAGATTGAAACGGTTTGCCAAAGCCTTTCCACGGATCATAAAAAAGATGACGCACTTCTGTTTTTGTCACGGCTCCATCCAAAAGGGCATAATAGAGATTATCGCCGAGCATGTAGCCCAAGGCATGGGTCACTGTGAAAAAAAGATCGTTTCGTTTTTTGAAAACAGCCATATCGCTTAAGGCCTCCCCATCCTCTTCCATTTTTTTGCATTGGGCCACAAGAAGCGCTGTTTCATATTCCAGATGTCTCTCCCCCTGCCGCGTCATCGATTGAAAATAGTGGATCAATTTTTCGAAATCTTTTTCGTGATAACATTTCCGTTTGTGATTGATGATTTTGGATCCGAAAAATCCGAGCGCCTCATGTAAAATGTTGGCGTAAAAGGCGTCAAAGGGATCGCGTCCCCTCTCCTCACCGGAACAGATATGCTTGATGAAATGGGCAGCCTCCTCGGCCGCATGATTAAGCGAAATGTTGGAGAGGTAAACAAAACGAAGCTTCGGGATATAA
The DNA here is from genome assembly GCA_023265595.1 of Deltaproteobacteria bacterium. GTDB lineage: Bacteria > UBA10199 > UBA10199 > SPLOWO2-01-44-7 > SPLOWO2-01-44-7 > JAHFSU01. The sequence goes on along the minus strand of JAHFSU010000014.1, from coordinate 21,614 downwards.
TAGCTTTGGCTCGCAATGATCTGCTGTTTAATGATTTTGATTTCTTCCGGTGAAAAACGCCGGCTCGACTGGATCCGGCTCAAAAACGAGAGATCGCCGCAGGTGAAGACCTCGACATTTTCTTTTTCATCACCGACATCGATTTTTAAAAAATGGCTGATCCGGTCGATCAGCTCGACAAAACTGTGTTTCGCGTCGGCATAATCGATTTCCCCCTCTTCATGTTCGAGCCAATTCAGATAGGAACGCTGGCAAACAACGGGCGGGGTGTGCATGCGGCAAAAACTTTTTTCATTTATTCGCACTACTTCCACCTTATCTTCCAATCCTTCTTTGGCTAAACGCCAATAAATCGGCTCGCTGTTCTGATACAAAATCAGTTCTTTTTTCTGGAGTCCCAATTTTTTAAGTTCTCTTGCCACTTCGAAAGGAAGATGGGACGGCGCAATATGTAAATCGCCGATAAAAACAAAAATCTTTTTTTCCGGATCTGTTTCGACCAGACGAGCAAGAAGCCTTGCGGTTTCTCGGTCTCTCTCTTTAAGGTTGGCCTCTTTTTGGGCCGCATCGATTCCAAAAATGGGGATCTCATGATATTTTGCGAAGTCAAAAAGGGGTTTAAAATTTTCCCAAAGATCAAAAACCCAATGTTTTTTAATGCCCGATTTTTTTAAAAAATGCTCTTCGGATATTTTCCCTTTCAAAAATTGATCGATGGCCGGTTGGTGACGTTTGTGAAGCAATTCCAGCCCAATCCTGTAGTTTTTAGATTTTGGCGTGATCTCCTTCAAAATCCTCAAAAAAGAGCGTTGGGATTGGTTGCAGGTATGATAATCGCCGACATAAATGATATCGGCCTCTCGGACGGTGGCCAACATCTCTTCAATGCTCGAAACGGAGCGATAATTTCTGATAAACCGGTTATAGGCCTCTTCATAACGGGCGAAGTCGGGCTCCTTGATCAGAATGGATTCTTCAATCAGCCTTTTATTTTGGCGATAGAGTTTTTTTTGTAAATCTAAAAGCTCTTCACGCGGGGTAATGGACATAGTCTTTGTTTTAGCATAAGGGCGCCTCTAAAAACCACCGTTCATGGTGAGCCTTAATAACCGCTCATGGTGAGCCTTAATAACCGCTCATGGTGAGCTTGTCGAACCATGAACGGTTTTTAGAGGCACCCATAAGACTTTTTGAAGGCTATTTAAATTTTTTAAGGACATTTTGTTTATGCGGTTTTTGGCCTTTTCGCTCCAGCTTGGAAAGATCAAAAAGATTTTTAACGGAGCCGACGACTTCACGCCATTTTTTTGATTCCTTCTCCCATTCTTTCAGAGTCATCCGACGCGGCTCATAGGCTGCCTGTTGATCAGTCAGCCATCCCAAAAAGGCATCGTAAGGGACGAGCATCACCTTGGGCTTGCCGTTCAGGGTAATGGCTAAAAGGCGTTTTTTCTGACTGACCAGCGCCACCTTTTCGGAAAATTTAGCCTTCACCTCCGTCAGCGGTTCAAAATCGATGTTCAAAAGGCTCGTATCCATAGGACTATTATAATAGTCTTTAAAATAGTCTGTCAATGGCCTGTTTTAAAACCGCCATGCGGCTTGGGCCAGTACTTGAACATCCCATGTATCATTCGTGCCGCTCAAAAGATGGACCGACATGTTGGGACCCAGATAAAAATGGGGGGTAAATTCATATAAAAACCCGAGTTCGGGCAGCATCAGATCAAACCAGCCCTGCCCACGCGTATTGATCAGGGCCCCCACGCCACCTCCGACATAGGGGGAATATTTCGGCCAGCGGGGGATTTCAAAATGATAACGGGCAAATCCCAAAAAATCGTAGGAGACGGGAGAACGTAAAAAAACATCAAAATCGAGGCCGAACGAGATTTTATCATTCAAAAAATATTCGACGGCCCCGTCGAGATCGTAGCGGACGGGACTCCGCAATCCGGCGCCATTGCCGACAACAACCTGAATTTCTCCATCTCTTGTCTGGGCCAAAACAGTTTGGGCCAAGCTTAAAAAGAAGACGAGACAAATAAGTAAGCGTTTCATGGACCCCTCCCCTGTTTTTTTTCAATGAAACGCCGAGCCTGTCAACATAATAGTTTACAAAATTTTTAAGTGGCGATAGAGATTCCCTTATGAAGGGGGTTCAAATTCACAAGCACGGCGGGCCGGAAGTTCTTCAATATGAAGAGATGGCCGATCCCTCTTGCGGCAACCAAGATGTGCTGGTGCAGATGAAGGCCTCATCGATCAACCATCTCGATGTCTGGGTTCGGCAGGGGATTCCGGGTTGGAAAGTGAGCCTCCCATTGATTCCGGGCTCCGACGGGGCCGGCGTCATCGCCGGCAAAGGGGAGGGGATTAAAGATTTGACGGTTGGCGACAAAGTAATGATCATCCCCAATGTGAGTTGCGGCAATTGCGAATTTTGTGTCAACGGCGACGATAATCTTTGTAACGAATACGGCATTATTGGAGAAACCTGCAACGGTTGCGATGCCGAACTGGCTGTTTTCCATCGCCGCAACGTGATTCCGATCCCAAAAAATTTAACTTATGAAGAAGCGGCGGCCATCCCGCTTGTTTTCATGACCGCATGGCACATGCTGGTGACCAAGGCGCAGGTCAAACCGGAACAATTTGTGCTCGTCCTCGCTGCCGGCTCCGGCATCGGTTCCGCGGCAATCCAGATTGCCAAACTCCACGGCGCCAAGGTGATCGCCACGGCCGGCAGTGAAGATAAACTGGAAAAGGCAAAGGCTTTAGGGGCCGATTTTGTGATCGATCATTACAAAGAACCGATTTCCGAGACAGTCAAACAATTTACCGAAAAAAGGGGTGTCGATATTGTTGTGGAACATGTGGGAAAAGCCACATGGGAAGAGAGTTTAAAAAGTCTCGCCAAATGCGGCAAAATCGTCACTTGCGGCGCTACCACCGGCGCCGAGGTGGGCCTTCATCTCAATCATCTTTTCTACAAACACCAGCAAATCATCGGTTCCACAATGGCCACGCGCGGCGAGCTTTTTGAAATCATGAATTTTGTCCGCCAGAAAAAACTAAAACCGGTCATCGATAAGGAATTTCTTCTCAAAGACATCGCCGAGGCTCACAAATATGTCGAAACGGGCAAACAATTCGGCAAAGTGATTTTAACGATATGAAAAAAATTCTTCTTTTTACAATCGCCCTTTTATTTTTTCCGCCCCACTTGCATGCAGCCGGAAAAACCTTCTTGGATAAAATCCCCTCAACGAATGTTATAAAAATACTCAAAAAAAATGGGGTCTATTCACAAAGCGGCAGTGATGAAGAAAAGAGGGCCGTTTTTGTCGGTCTTCAAACAGCCATGGAAAATGTTTTCGACCAAGAACTTAAAAAAGACCCCCAATCGAAATTGATGGTCGTTTTCCTAACCCCGGCGCCGATTACCCCCCTTTGCACTGCGGCAGAAAACATTTCGGAAGGTTTGATCCATGAGCGTCTGAAAAAAAATAAGGCAATAGAAAAGACCGTTTCAAGCCGCGCCAAAACAGTTCGGAATCTTCTGGTAGATGGCGCCCAAATTTATGTCCTCTATCAAAAAGGAGGCCTATGGCAGAGAACGGCGGAACAGCAAAAAATCTACCTTGCCGAGGTGAAAAAACACAAAGTGAACCTCCACAGCAAAGAGCTCAAAACCCCCTTCATCCAACCGGAGATGATTGGCGCCCTCTATCTCTTTCAAAACGCCGCCAAAGAAAGTTCCCTATTTTTTATCCAAGCCACCCAAGCCAACAAACCGGGAGATAATCCTTGGCAAGTCGGCTTCGGCACATTGGAAAATCAGGCGATGAAAGACCGTTTTTATAGCGTGTTGGACTACCTTGGGTTTCAAGGCCAAAAAAACGTAAAAGAGGCCTTCGAAAAGAGGTTGCACTAAAAGCGGTTTCATTTTAAGTTCCCCCTCCATGCGGCGCAAAAGTCTAGAGGTTAAAATCGGCAATGTCTTAATGGGCGCGAATCATCCGGTTGTCATCCAATCGATGACCAACACCGACACGGCCGATATTGAATCTTCCCTCCAACAGGTTGTGGCCTTGGCCGATGCCGGCTCGGAACTGGTTCGGCTCACCGTAAACGTGGAAGCGGCGGCCCTTGCCATTCCCCACATCAAAGAAAAATTGCTGGCCAAAGGTTACACCACACCGATCATCGGCGATTTTCACTACAACGGCCACACACTCTTAACCAAAGTCCCGGCCTGCGCCGAAGCACTCGATAAATACCGGATCAACCCGGGGAATGTCGGCTTTGGCGAAACACACGATAAAAATTTCAAGCAAATGATCGAGGTGGCCTTGAAATATGACAAACCGGTTCGCATCGGTGTCAACTGGGGCTCTCTCGATCAAAGCATTTTGAACCGTTTGATGGATGAAAACGGGCGCTCCAAAAAACCCAAATCGGCAGAAGAAATCATGGTCGATGCCCTGTGTGAATCGGCCCTCACCTCTGCCAAAATGGCGCATGAATATGGATTAAGCCCCAATAAAATTGTGATCAGCGTCAAGATGAGCCATGTGCAGGATGTGATTAAGGCCTACACCCTTTTGGCAAGTCAGTGTGATTACGCTTTGCACGTCGGTTTGACGGAGGCGGGAATGGGGACAAAAGGGGCGGTCGCTTCTACGGCGGCCTTGGCTAATCTTTTGCAAAATGGAATCGGCGATACCATTCGTGTTTCGCTAACCCCGGCCCCCGATGGGGACAGAACCGAAGAGGTGAGAGTCTGTCAACTTATTTTGCAAGCGCTGGGCCAACGCCAATTTCAGCCATCGGTCACCGCTTGCCCCGGCTGCGGCCGCACCACCAACACACTTTTTCAGGAGATGACGCAGGAGATGGAACAATTTTTCAAAGAGAAAATGCCGGTTTGGAAAAAACAGGGATTGAAAGGGGTGGAGACATTAAAGATTGCGGTGATGGGTTGCATTGTGAACGGCCCCGGCGAATCGAAACAGGCTGATATCGGAATCAGCCTTCCCGGAAGTGGTGAAAACCCAAAGGCACCGGTCTTTATCGATGGCCAAAAAGTGACCACCCTTGAAGGCCCGCAGATGATGATGACCTTCAAAAAGATGGTCGAAGATTACGTCCAACAGAAATTCGGAAATTAAACTCCTTTCATCATCTCATCGAACTCGTTTAAATCAACTCCCTCTTCGGCGGGGATGATTTTTTCTGTCGCCGGTTTTGCTGAAAGCAGCGGATGCAATAAAGAGAGATCTTTCGGGCGCATCTGAATTTGGCCGGCAATTTGGTTCACAAAAATTTCTGCCAACTGCCGATAGTCGGCAAGACCACGCGCCTCAGTCTCTACAAGGGCAAGGGGAGTTCCTTCTGCCGCCGATTCGGCAAATTTAACGGAGGAGTGAATCGGATTTGAAAGTAATTTGGGACCGAATTCCTGCGTCAAATTTTCCAGATAGGCCTTTCCAAAGCGGGTTCTGGCGCGAAAATGGGTCGGAAGAACCCAATAAGGGATAGAGATTTCTTCTGCAAATTGTTTGGCAACCCGAATGGCCGAAACACTGAAATCGACCGGAATCAGGAGTGCATCGGAAAGAGAGATGGCCTGCTCTGTCATCACATTTTTTGCGGTCGGTGTATCCACAAAAACAAAATCGTAGATAGCGGCTATCTCTCCCAAATCGGTTGCAAGAGAAAGACCCTCCGGTTTTATTTTACAAGAGATCAAGGCATCCTGCCTTGGATCCAAGTCGATCAAAAGAATATTCAAACCCCGCAGCGCCAAAATGGCCGAGAGTTCCACTGCTGTTGTCGTTTTGCCGCTCCCCCCTTTGGGATTGGCAACGGTGATCATTTTCATGCCCAACCTCCCCGTTGTTTGACCTTCATGAAATAAGACATCTCTGTTTTGAAAAGAAATTCGTTATTATTTTCTTCAAGCCATTTTTTCAAAATTTTTCTCAAATCGATGGCGGCAGGATCGTAAGGATACATCTCCAAAAAAACACGATTATGTTTTAGCGCCTCGGGGAGCCCCATGCTCTCTGAAATAGAACCGAGATAACAAATTTTGAAGGGGGCCTGCATCTTTTCCGCGGCCCTGTTTAAAGCAGCTGCCGCCTTCTCTCCCCTTTGAGCCATGCTTCTGTTGATGACGAGATAAACGACTCCCTCATATTGCTTTTGGATCAAAACTTTCAAGACCGCGTAGGCATCGAGCAGCGCCAACGAATCGGCGTTGGTAACCAAAAAAACTTCGGGAGACGAGAGCAAATAGGGCAAAACTTGCGAGCCGATGCCTGCGGCCAAATCAATCACAATATGGGAATAGAGTTGTTCATAGTGAAAAAGCGATTTTAAAAGGCGGCTCCACTGGATAGAAGTGAGTTGAGCCAATTGCGAAAGACCGGAACCGCCATAGAGATAATCCAGTTGCGGAAAAACCGGTTCAATAACCGAATTGTTGGCATGCAAATCATCTTTCAAAAGAAGTGAAATATCATTTTTGGGGCGAATCCCCAGATAAAGATGGGCATCGGAGAGCCCAAAGTCGGCATCGAGGAGCAAAACTTTTTTTCCCTCCTTGGCCAGTTGAGAAGATAAAAATGCGGAGACAAATGACTTGCCGGTCCCTCCCTTGCCACTGGCAATACAGAGGACCCTCGCCCTTTCTTCCAATGTGGGACGGCGCTCGGCCATGTCGGAAGAGCTGGAGGGCCCAAAAAGTTTGGCTTGCGCGAAAAGAAACTTATCCGACATGCGACTTATTTGACATAGCCGTTGCTATTGTCAATCTCTTTTGAGAAGGGCAATTTTTGTGGCGGACTCTAGCGATGAGACCCTGTCTTGATCATCAAAATCAATTTGATAGAAAGAACCGTCTTCTTCCTGACCAAACACCTCACCGATATCGAGCATGTTCAAAATATGATTTGCGATATTATGAGCTCCCTTCCCCCCTTTCGCGGCGGAGCAGGAAGCAAATACGGCTTGAGCTGTTCGTGTAAAGTAACCCCTTAGAGGGGCCAGCTCCGTGTCAAAAATATCGAGATCGGAATCGTTCCCCAATAAAAATCCTAAATTATTCAGGGAAATGCCGTCCGAATCGGCATGCCCCACCCCAAAAAGAAGTTGAAAAGGAGAGGAGATATCCCCTGTTTTAATGCCGGAATAGACTTGATCGGCGGCAGAGGCTTCTCTCAGAGTGATCCGGTAGCCGTGAGCGATCAGATCTTCTACAATATAGGTTTTATAGTAGAAGGAATTATTGTGGTCCCCTTTGGCAAAAAAGACAAAGGCCGGTTTGTCCCCTTTTTGGTGATAGGCAGCATCCAGAATTTTTAGGGAATAGCGGCCAAAATATTCTATGTTGCAGGTTTTCGCCCCAAAATCGAGCAATGTGAAGACCTCTTCCGGTGAATAGTTTTTGTCATCGAAAAGGTTATAACCCAGCAAAATCAAAACCTCGTTCAAGGAATGCCCGCTCTGTAATACCCGCCGGAGAAAATAGTCGGCCTCCAATCCGTTCCAATGAGATTTTTTAATGAACTTAAGAAAAGATGCAAAGTAGGCAAGGTTATCAGGGACAAAAAGGTCTGCCCACCCGGCGAGAAGCTTTTTTGAAAAACCGGCATTAACCAAATAGGCGATTTCAGTTAGGTCCATCAGACTTAAATTGTCTATTAAGATTCGATTTAATTCGCCGGTGATTTGTTCATCTGTTTTTGTGGCCATTTTGAGGGAGCGTTCTGCAGAAAAACCGATTTGATGAAATCTTGTGGCGGCATAGATAAGATTATGTGTATTGAAGAAATCCCATTTTGGATTCAAATAAAAATCGAGACTAAGCGCTAAAGCCTTCTCTTGTGTAAAACCGATGTCGACAAGATCTTCCATGTCCCCACAAAACCGGTCCAGACTAAAGTTGCCCAATCCAAAAGATACTCTTGCCACAACATCATCAAGGCGATGATAGTGATCGAGCAGGGCATAGTTTTCATAAATTTTTCGGCTGAGGTTGACCGCCTCGCCGCGATAATAGAGAGGCGCTTGTTGGAGTTTTTCTGCAAACCGCTCGGAGCCGATGAAGAAACGGGGCTTGAAGGGGCTTGTTTGATCGATATGTTTTAAAACCTCTTTGAGAGAAACCGCATCGTCTCCGTCGTCATCATAAAAAATGGTGGAATCTTCGAGATGGGCAATTTCTATTTCCAGAGCGGAGAGGGTGCAATCGTTGTCCAAGTCGGCCTTAAGGAAGACTTTGAGATGAGTATGCCAAAAGTCCAGATATTCCAACAACCTATCTTTTATGCCGGCTGTGACCATAAGGCGATTTAACCTCTCTTTATAGTTATCGGCAAGTTTGCACTTTTTGTTGCTGGGCTATTTTCCGGTGAAATTCGGTTTCCGTTTTTCGAGGAAGGCTTGCATCCCCTCTTTTTGATCTTGGGTATCAAAAAGTTGATAGAAAAGCTGACGCTCTTTTTGGAGACCTTCTGTTAAAGGAAGATCGAGAGAGGCCAAAATCGCTTTTTTGGCGGCGGCTAAAGCAATGGGCGATTTTTCGACAATTGTTAATGCCAATTTTTTGGCTTCATTCAAAACTTGCGCAGCGGGGACCACTTTGCTGACGAGACCTGCTTCAGCGGCTTCTTGAGCCGAATAAATATTGCCGCTCAAAATCCATTCCATCGCTTTTGATTTGCCGATCGCGTGTGTCAAACGCTGCGTCCCGCCGGCGCCCGGAATAATCCCCAAATTGATTTCGAGCTGGCCAAATTTTGCGGTGTCAGAAGCAATAATGATGTCGCACATCATCGATAATTCACAGCCGCCCCCCAAGGCAAAACCGGATACGGCGGCAATGAGCGGTTTTTTGATGGTGGCTACCCGATCCCAAACTTGTAACGGATTTTGTTTTTTAATTTCCGCAGCGGTTAATGCGGCCATCTCTTTAATGTCGGCCCCGGCGGCGAAGGATTTTTCGGAACCGGTCAAAATAATCGCCCGGATTTTTGCGTCGTCATCGAGCGTTTCCAGCGCCACCACCAACTCTTGCATCAAAGCGGGGTTCAAGGCATTCAGCGCCTCGGGGCGGTTGAGTTGCACAACAGCAATCGGCTCTTCGCGATGGACAAGAATAAGTGGCATATGCTAGCAGCTCTTCAAGCCATGTCACGTTTTGAAAAAATGCGCAAGGAATCGGTCCCTCTCATTACCTTATCGAGCGATTTTGGCCCGGGCAACATCGGTTGCGGCGCGATGGAGGCGGCCGTTTTTGAAATTTGCCCCGAGGCGAAGGTGATCCATTGGTGCCACACCACTCACGGTTTCGACATTAAAGGGGGGGCGAGAAATTTGGAGGGGGTCTATAAAATTTCGGTCGGTTTTCATGTCGGTGTGGTCGATCCGGGAGTCGGAACCAAACGACGCGGTATTGCGATCGAAACAAAACGGGGCGATTTTTTGATCGGCCCTGATAATGGTCTATTAAGACCTGCCGCCGAATTTTTGGAGGGGATCGTCGGGGCATGGGAATTGACTCATGCAAACTATCATCGCAAAAACATCTCCCCTATTTTTCACGGCCGCGATATTTTTGCGCCGGTGGCGGCCCACTTGGCCAATGGGGTTGCGCCGAAGGAGTTGGGGCCGACAATCGATGTTCAAACATTGGTTGCCTCCCCCTATCCCGAGGCAACATGGAAAAATGGGGAGTTGGAATGCGAGGTGATTCACATCAATGAAAATGGCTCCTGTTTTTTGAATGTGCGTGCCGAGGAATTTAAGAAAGCGATCCGCTTCGGCAAAAAAGTGTCCTATAGTACCTGCTACCATATGCTCTTTTCGAAAACATTCGGGGAGGTGCCCAAAGGGGATCCTCTCATCTTGCCCGATGACTTTGGCCGTATAGAATTGGCCATCAATCAGGGAAGTTTCGCCTTGGCTTTTGGAATCAAACGTGGTGATAAGCTCCTCTTGAAGAAAGGATAATGTATGCCGAATATTAAATGTCTCCGTTGCGGCGCCGATGCCCCTCCCCCCGATTTTATCCCTTATTCCGGCCCTCTCAAAGAGGCGATCGAAACACAAATCTGCGGCCCCTGTTGGGAAGAGTGGAAAAAAAGAAGTGTCATGGTAGTCAACGAATATCGGCTCACCCCCTTTCTGCCGCAGCACAGAGAAATTTTAGAGCAACAGATGAAAGAATTTTTAGGGCTTAAAATTTGAAGGCGGATAAAACACTTCTCAAAAAAGTTTTATCTCTTCCCACGGCTCCTTTTCACGAGGAGTTTATCTCTCGTTTTGTCTTCCATTTTTGCCGAAAAATGGGGATCGACTGCAAACAAGATTCTTTTGGCAACATTAAAGCAATTTACAAACGGGGTCGATTCCAACCGATCGCTTTTACCGCTCACATGGATCATCCCGGTTTTGAGGTCATTCGCGGCGGAAAAAAACCGATGGTTCAACTTTTGGGAGGAGTCCCCGACAGATACTTTGCCAAAGCCAAAGTAATTTTTTGCCACGAGGCGCTCATCGCTAAAGGGCGCATCCTTCGCATTGTCGACAAAAAACGGCGCCGATTTTGGGCCGTTTCAAAAAAGCCTATCCCAAAAGGGGCCTTTGGCTATTTTGATCTCCCGGGATTTAGGCTCAAAAAAGGCAAAATCGAAAGCAAGGCGATCGATAACGTAGCCAGTGTCGCTATCTTGCTGAACCTCCTCAAAGAGCTCAAGAGGCAAAAACTAAAAACGCACGTTATTTGTATTTTCACGCGGGCCGAAGAGGTCGGTTTCGTCGGCGCTAGCGGACTGGTAAAACATAATTTTCTGAGCTCAAAAATTCCGACGGTCGTTTTGGAGGCGAGCTCTGCAAAGGCCGGCAAAGTTAAAATAGGCCAAGGTCCGGTATTGCGCGTCGGCGACCGATTTTCTTCTTTTTCTCCCCAGATAGATTTATGGCTAAAGCATTCGGCCCCAAAACAATTTCAACGGGCCCTTTTGCAAGGGGGACGCTGTGAAGCGAGTCTCTACGTGGAAAAAGGGTATTCGGTCGGCTGTCTCGCTTTTCCTCTGGGCAACTATCACAACAACGGTCCCAAAAATTACGCGTGTGAATATATCAGCCTAAATGATTATCAAAATATGCTGCAATGGCTTGTGGCCTTGACCAATGGGCCTTTGCCAAAAGAGGTGGAACAAAAAGAATATAGCGCCATCGATAAAATTTTCAGACGCTTTGCGAAGAGATTAACATGCATAAGGTGCCAGGCACCGCGTGCATGAGACTGTGGATAAGTTAAAATAAATAGCCGGCTGAAATATTAATTGTAGCCTGATATTCGTTGATATTTCTCTTCTCGTAACTGCCATCAAACCGAAGACGATACCCTCCCATCAGATCGAATACGACACCGCCGCCGCCGACATTGGCGGTATAATTGATGTAGGGAGAGGGTCTCCGCCCCGCTTCAAAGCCGCGCTGGATGTGGGAATAAAAGCCATAAACGGAAAACCACTCGACCGGCGTGACTCTCACCTCTCCAAAACCTCCATTCAAATTTCTTCTCACATTTCCAAAACGCAAATTTTGGTATTCATATCCGCCGCCGATTTTCAAAAATGCAAACGGTTCAAAAAAAAGGGCCGGCCGCACCGTTTGTGTCGTAGCTTGGGCGTAATTTTGATAATTGTAATGAACCTCTCCCGTTATTTTCCAAACCGTTTGCGCCAATCCAAAATCGGCCCCCACTTCAGGAAACAGATTGGTCTTCGGCGAAAAATCGAGCCCCAAATCGAGACGCGTCCCCTCAAAAAAATAATAATTGCCGTAAACACGCGTATCCAATCCGGTCTGACTGAATTTATTAAGATAGACTGCGGTCAACCCCAACCCATATCCCTTCTCTTTTGTAACCCGGATCTCCTGATATTCTCCTTGAGCCTCCGACGCGTAATTCATATCTTGCGTCAGATAGCCGGCGTTGATCTCCATTTTGGTTTTATGCTCCAATTGCGGCCGGACCGCCGCCACCTCTTCTTCGTTCGGTTCCAGCTTTTCGGCACGATTGAAATATTCCTGCGCCTTCCTCTGTTTTCCCAAAGCGAGATAGGCCTTGCCGGTACCGACCAAGGCCCCCACATGATCGGGATCGATCTTCAATATTTTGGCATACGTGTCGATCGCTCCCTGATAATTCCCCTGCCAATATTTCACCTGCCCCAGACCGACAAGGGCCGGTTCATAATCGGGATAATTTTTGATAATACTTTCGTAAAGGGATTGGGCCCTTTCATAATCCCCCTCCAATTCTTTGGCATGTGCCTGTTTCACAACTTTTTCAGGGCCGGTTTCCGCAGCCGATGCCGAAAAAAGGGGAGAAAGGAAAAAGAGGGAGAAAATAATGAGATATTTCGTCTTACACATATTTAAATGTCGAGGTGAAATGGCGTATCCCCTGTGGGGTCTCTTGATCAAATTTCAGTCCGGTTTTGCGCCCCTTTCCTTTTTCATGGGCGCCTAAAACAATCTCGGCTACATAATCGAAATGCTCTTGTGTGTAAACACGGCGCGGAATGGCAAGCCGGCAGAGATCCAAAGCCGGCATAATATTTTTTCCCGTGTCGGGATCACGACCGGCCAGACAGGCCCCGACTTCAACACCTCTCACCCCTCCCTCTTTATAAATTTCGACACAAGCAAGCTGTGCCGGAAATTGATCTTTGGGGACATTTTTATAAAATTCCCGTCCGTCAATAAAAATGGCATGTCCGCCGAACGGTTCCACAACCGGCACCCCACCCTTTTTTAATCGCCTCCCCAAATAGGCCACCTGTCCGACACGGTGTTCGAGATAGTCTTTTTGAATGACCTCTTTCAAACCTTGCGCCATCGCTTCCATATCCATTCCGCTCATGCCGCCGTAGGTATAAAATCCTTCGAACAAAATATCGTGGGGTTTCATCGTCTCAAAAAGTATCTTATCCCGCAACGCCAAAAAACCGCCGATCGGCACGAGCCCGTCTTTTTTGGCACTCATCGTGCATCCATCGGCAAACGAAAACATTCTCTGGACAATTTCTCCAATCGATTTTTCATAAAAACCTTTTTCCCGCTGTTGGATAAAATAGGCATTCTCCGCAAAGCGGGCGGCATCCAAAAATAGTTTTACTTTAAATTTTTTGCAAAGAGCAGCCACGGCGGCGATGTTTTCCAAGGAGACCGGCTGTCCCCCGTTGGAGTTGCAGGTCATCGTGATCAAGACATAGGCGATTTTTTCCGATCCCTCTTTTTTGAGACAGGTCTCCAAAGTTTGGATATCCAAATTGCCTTTGAAGGGATGCTCTCCCTCCGGCGTTTTTCCCTCTTTGATCGTGCAATCGACGCAGCGGCCCCCCCGAAATTCGATATGGGCTTTTGTTGTGTCAAAGTGGGTATTTCCCGGCACCATCTGTCCCGGTTTCACCAGTGTAAAATCCAAAAGCTGTTCGGCGGCCCGCCCCTGATGCGTCGGTATGACAAAAGGGAGCCCCATTAATTCTTGCACCGTTTTTTCGAGTTTGAAAAAGGAGGTTGAGCCGGCATAGGCTTCATCTCCAATCATCATAGCGGCCCACTGGGCGTTGCTCATGGCGGAGGTGCCGGAGTCGGTCAAGAGGTCGATGGTGACATCGGAGGATTTCAAACGAAAAACATTGAGGCCGGCATCGCCTATTTTTTGTTCCCGCTCTTTTAAAGAGAGAAACCGGATCGGCTCCACCACTTTGATGCGAAAAGGGATCATGAAGCCCCGATTTTTGAACCGCGCCCCACTAGAATGCAAGAGAAAAAAATGACTCAGCATCGATCTTAAAAACTAATTAAATTTTGACCGGCAAGCAACTTTTTTGGTAGGCAGACGATAGATTTGATGTATGAAGCATATCTTAATGAAACCTTTTTTTTGGATCCTCCTATTTCTTACCACCGTTGCACATGCCTCCGATACGACCTTTGACAATACCTTGTCGGTCAAGGCAGCCCGTTACAATCTAAAAGCGGTGATGCGTGCCATTGCTCAAGATATCGGCAAAGAGCACAAAAATTTTGTCCAACTCAAAAAATGGAAACGGGCCGAAATATCGGACAACCAGATCCGCTATCAATACCAGCGCAAAAATATCAACTGTGATTTGACGATCTATTCAAAAAATACTATCGAGCTGGCAAGCGCCACATCAACGCTTCCCAATGAATTAAAGGTCGGCATTTATCTTAAAATGAACGCCTCCGGAGAAAGGGCCGAAGAGCTCAAAGAATTTATTCGCGGGGTTGTTGCGAAACATTTTGAGGCGATTCGCCGGCTCAAGAAGGAGTTGCACTAAAAAAGGAGGGCGGTTATGTTGACCCGCCATGAATCCTTTATTGAAAAAAGCCGTTGAGGCGAGAGAAAATTCCTATTCTCCCTATTCCAAATTTGCGGTTGGTGCAGCGCTAGAAACCGTTGATGGAGAGATTTTTACCGGCTGCAATGTAGAAAATGCCTCTTATGGATTATCGATCTGTGCCGAAAGAACCGCTTTAGTGAAAGCCGTCTCAGCCGGGGCCAGAAAATTCAAGCGTCTTGCGATTGTAGCTGACACGCCGGAAGCCGTCACCCCCTGTGGCATGTGCCGTCAGATGTTGATCGAATTTAGCCCCGGTTTGGAGCTGATTTTGGCCAACACCAAGGGAAAAACGGAAAAAATAAACCTATCCGAACTGTTGCCAAAAGCTTTTCAGTTAACTCGCCAAGTCTAGTTCTTCCTCAAAAGATTCTAAGCCTCGTCTCCCTTTCGGTTTGGCTAGTTCTTCCAACAATAATCTCAAAGCAATATCGGCCGGAAAGGCAAAACTGGTATTTTGTGCCGGAATCTCTTTACTGCTCCCCGGTACCCACGGAACGACCGATGTCACAAGACCGACCAACTCTCCCGACTTATTAACCAACGCGCCACCACTATTCCCCGGGTTGACGGCCGCATCGGTTTGAATAAAAGGCCCCTCCGGATCGGCATCTTTTCCAAAAATTTTCATCCGATAAGGGTGCGAAATAGTTCCGGCGGTCACAGTCCCGATGAACCCCATCGGATTTCCGATAGCATAAACACGTTGGCCAAACTTGAGTTGTTTCGAATCCGCAACCGAAATGGTATCGAGCGGAAAAGCCGAGCGGATGGCAATCAGAGCTAAATCGGGGGAGCCATCTGCCAATATCGCCTCTACCTCTCCTTTGAATATTTCTCCGGTCATGAGGGAAGTCACAAAAAAGGATCGTGCCAAAGTCTCTCGAAGCTCTTCTTCGCCGCTTTTTTCATCTTTGCAAATAACATCATCCAACACGACATGGCGGTCGCTCATGAGATAAGTAAGATAGGTTCCGTCCGGTTGTGCCAGAGATAAAACTGCGACGGCAGAACCTAAACCTCCTGATTTGGTGGTAACGGCATAACTGGCCGCGTAGGTTTTTTTCAAGGCCTCCGAGGCAAACCCTAGCTCACTCCCCAACACATCCAACTTAACCGGTTGGTGATTGGGGGCTTCATCAAGATAACAGCGCAAATTTTTGTCAAAATGGGGACCTTTGCCTTGAGTACCGGCGGCGGCAAGAACACTAAGGTTAGAAAAAGGGGTGGTTGTCAAAAAAACATCGGCCGGTGTAGCCGTTGGTCTAACAACAGGCGTTGCATTAATGGGAGCTGCTTGCAAATGACCTAACGACAGAAACGATACGGATGATGCTACGTCGGCTCCCCACATATCCCCTCCTCATGAGGGGGGGATTTTCTCGCCGCAGCGCGTAAATTGTCAAGTGCATATTTCAGAAAATCCAATTTTCTTATAGCTTTAGACTTGTCCAATAATGTGGCGGCGCAGGGCGGCAATCTGATCCGTAATAAAATAGGCAAAGGCAATCCCTTCGGCATCTTTTATTTTGATACTGTCTGTCCCAATGACCCTTCCAGCCATATTGACCATCGGACCGCCGCTATTTCCGGGATTAACCGCGGCATCGGTTTGGATCATCCAAACTCCCGACCCCACTTCTTCAAAGCCGCTTATCATCCCTTTCGTCACCGTTTGGGAGAGCCCCAGAGGCTGGCCGAAAACCAAAACATCTCCCCCCATGTTTATTCTGTTCAAATCCAGCTCCAGAGGAATTGTTGGGACAACCCGACTGCCGGTTTCGATCTGCAAGAGAGAAACATCGTAATTTTTATCGCTCGCCAAAATGGTTGCCGGAAAAGTTTGAATATCCTCTCTTCTCCCCAGTAAAATTTTTGCGGAAATGCCGATATCACCAAACACCTTCACCTCAACCTTGATTGTGGAATCATCTATGCGTCCGACATGGCGGTTGGTGATGAGATAACTGTAACCGGTTTTTGGTTGATATTGGGTCAATAACACATCTTGACTGCTTATAAAAAATCCGCTCCCGAGCCATTGGGCCTGTTTGCCAGTCTCTTCCTCGGTTCCCTCGACTCTCAATTCTGCGATTCTTGGTAAAAGTTGCTGTATGAGTTGCTTGCGGCGGACATCAATCGGCAATCTGCGCTCTACCAATGTTTTCAGAAAAAGCTGTGCGGTAGAAAGATCGGGGGAGGTATAAGAATCGACACGGCCGGAAGGAAGTACTCCGGTCAAAACATCGGCCACCATACCCAATGTGGTCGAAGCCCCCTGCATCAATCCAATACCAATTTGAGCGGCAGACAGCGGAAGGTTCATGCGCCGGGATTTTCGGCTTAATATGCCCGTAAAGTCAAGTTAATAAAGGAGATAAGGCTTGCGTTGTCTTAAAAATTGAGAGGAGGGCTCTCCAACCCATTCTAAAAGCTCCTGCAAAGGGAGATGTTTTTCGAGGCCCTGCCTGACGGTTGTGCCGCCGGTTAAAAGGTCGATAGCTGGAATATCTTCAATAAATTCATAGGCCTCAACACGCCATTTAAAACCTTTGTCATGATACAAATTATAGAGGGCCGCAATAACGGCAAGGCCCGCCACATAGGGTCTGAAAATCTCCCGATCGGTAATTTTAAAACGAACCCCTTTGCATGACTTGCCGGCCCATTTTTGCATCGTGGGGGTAAAGGCGACCGGCTCCATTTCAAGACCGCCTATTTTTTGTTCTCTCAATTCGTCCATCACATCGTTCGGCTCCACAAAAGGGGCCCCAAAAATTTCAAACGGAAAATCGGTGCCGCGCCCTTCGGAAATATTGGTCCCTTCCAAAAGGCATAAACCCGGATAAAGAATGGCCTGCATCGGAGAGCGCATGTTGGGAGAAGGATTGATCCACTTTAATCCGGTCTCCTCCCAATACCATTCTCTTCGCCACCCCTCCATCGGTATCACTGTCAAATCGCAACCGATATCGTCGATGTCATTCACATATTTGGCCATCTCGCCGATGGTCATCGCGTGGCGCACCGGCAACGGATGAAGCCCCACAAAAGAGGTATATCCTTTTTCATTGAGCTCTCCTTCAACCGTGATTCCGTTAATCGGATTGGAGCGATCCAAAACAATCACCTCTTTTTTGAATTGGGTGGCCACTTCCATACACATCGTGGTTGTCCAAATGTAAGTATAGTAGCGGGCGCCGATATCTTGGAGATCAATCACGAGCGTATCGATGTTGGAGAACATCTCCTCAGTCGGTTTCAATTCTTTTTCCGAATGACCATACAGGCTGTAGATCGGAAGCCCTGTCGGTTTGTGAACGCCGGAAGAAACCGGCTCCATGTCCTGCGCTTGTGTGGTTAGCCCATGCTCCGGGCCAAAAAGGGTTGTCACTTTCCACTCTTTGGCACCGATTAATAAATCGAGAATGTGTCGGCCTTTTGAATCAAGACTCGCCTGATGTCCCAAAATCCCTACACGTTTCCCCTTGAGAATATTTTTCTGATCGCGAAGCAGAATGTCGGATCCCAAAAGCATGGCAGACGGCGGCATATCACACCTTGAAGAAAAGTCAAAATGTGCTACACGCTGCAACAAGTGGAATTCATATCTACCGACAAAGCCCCCAAACCGATTGGGCCCTATTCACAAGCGGTAAGAGTAGGCAATTTTTTATTTTTATCGGGCCAGACTCCAATCGATCCGACAACCGATGAAGCGACTCTTTTTGATGGCGATATCGCCAAGCAGACCGAACGGGTCTTGAAAAATATCGAGGCGATTTTAAAATCGCAAAAGTTGACCAAAGATGCAGTCATCAAAACAACGATTTTTTTGACGGATCTCGCCCATTTCCCAAAAGTGAATGAAGTTTATGCCCAATTTTTTGGAAACCACAAGCCGGCCCGTACAACGGTAGAGGTATCAAAACTCCCCAAAGGGGTTGCCATCGAAATAGAGGCCCAAGCAACTTTTCTGGAGACCTGACGATAATAATGGTGTGACGACGATTAACCTTTTAATGCCCCCTGTGGGGCCCATAAATACTGTTTTATCGCCACTTACGACTAATGTAGTCGCGCCCCCCGCCGATTCTTTCCAAATGCCGGAGGTGCCGCATATCTCCCGTAAGGTGATGGGGAACGTTTCCCTCCGAGCAATAGCAACCTCGGCTGCCTTTGCCGCCACAAGTTTTATGGTCTCTGCCGCACAGGCTATTAATATGGATGCCCCTTCCTATCATGACAATCATTTAAAAGATGTGGTGATAATCCCTCCGAAAAGTGGAACAGAGTATTCCAATTACTTGATAGGTATTGGTTTAATGGTTGGCACTCTGCTCATTGCAGCTATGTTTACCCATCTCCTTGTTGCACTCACCAATCACCATCAGTCCAAAAAAAAAGAAGGTAAAAAATCCTCCGCCCAACGGCCTCCCATTCAAATATTACAGACACTAAAACGTCTTACGCACAATATGGCTTTGGGTGGTGATGTCGATCTGACTTCGGTTGCTGCCAGAACAAAGGATTTTAGTGACAATGATCTTTCTCTCCTTGTAAAAAGGGCGGGGCTTTACGCAAGAGAGGCCGACAGAAGAATGACGTTTGGAAATTTAGCGGAAAATTGGATACCACCAGCGACGGAAGAGGTCACGGTGTATCAAATTCATTTTATGCGGGCCTTGAGGCAAATGGCCCAAGAAAGGGTTCCAGCATATTCAGCAACATACGATAGACCCAGTGTGGCATTCCTTCTTAGAAAAGAACGCAATTAAAAAAAACGGTAAATATGAAATTGGAAGTCGACATAAACGAACTGAGAATTACCCAAGCACTCGAGGCTTATCGGCTATTCGATACCAACGAATCGGGCGGCATCTCGCCGGAAGAAGCCGGGGCGATGGGGGATGAACAAACATCCCTTCTTCTGAATGATGCCTATTATTCTGAAAATGGGGCTGACGGTAATAACCGCGTCGCTTTTTTCAAAAGTCTTGTACAAAACGGGCGGCTCCCAAATCTTTTTTTTGAAAAAATCTATCTAAAAGAGTTGGCGGCCCAAGACCCAAGCCTTGTGGGACAGAGTTTGGGAGAGATATTGGAAATGGGGGCTTCCGTTTGTACAAATATTAGCGCGGAACAATGGGTCGATTCCATATTTATTGACATTTTGGGAAAAAATTTAATCTCTCCTGTATTAAATGAAATGGAAGAAAAAAATCCGGAGTTTGTCTCCAGCCGCAAAAAAATACCGTACACAGGAAATATTTTGTCCCCCGATCTCAACAAAGATCATTTTATAGAGGCTGGCGAAATCACAAAATATGAAAAAGACAAACCGTGGAGGGACCGGTTTTTTGAAAGGCTTACAACCCACATAGAAAATTATCCACTAAATGAAGTCTCTAATCTGATTGCAGGGGGATTTTTCAAAGCCGATCAAAAAGTGGCCGCCCTTCAGCTCTTTACTGAACTCCCCACAGTCTTCCGGGCAGCTACAGCGATTAGTGCGGGGGTAGAGGCGCACAGGGATCAAAATACCGATGACAAGGAAACAATGGCTACGGCCATGCTTAGTTCCCAATTTGTTTTCGATCCGGAAGGTTTTTTGGAGATACTGATCACATTGCAGGAAGCCGACAACGAAACAACTATCAAAGGTGTTAGGTTCTTGCTGAGCCATCTTGATGACGACTCTAAAAAAGCCCTGCTAAAATTGGATCAGGAAAAATATGGGGGTCGCCATTTTGGAGTCGAAGAAGAGTACCGCTTCTTTTTGATGATTCCCGGTCCCGATCCGGATAATTTTTGTCCCCCGCCACTGCCTCCGGCCCTGCCACCGGGTGTAAAGGATATTTAAGATGAGCATTCCGGTAAATCCTATTTCAGCAACCGGCTCAGTGTCTGTTGTGAATAGCCCTGCAATCACCGCAGCTGCTGGCGTAGGAACAACAATATCGAACGGCACTTTTTCTATGGCCAGCGGATCGGGCAATAACGGCGGCATCGCCTCTATCCGACTGCGTGATTATCAGCTCGATTTTTTGCATCAGGTGAAGAGAGGATTTGAAAAAACAACCGATCCATCTACTCCATGGAACAAAGAAGTTCCCCACGATCGTGGCTATCTCATTGCCCCGTGGCAAACCGGAAAATCAAAACTGGGGCCTCATTTAGCCGAACTGGCCAAAGATTATTTTCCCGAAAAAAAAGTTTTAATTCTTTCTCCCTATGATGTCGTCTCCTCCCAGTTTGTGGATGATTTGCTGGAAGGCTACGATGGTGTTGTCTCTCTTTTTGATGCGGACAATAAAGATTTGACAGGCGATGTGGTGGTGGCCAGTGCTTTTAGTCTGGCCAAAATTGATGCCTTGAAAAAATTAAATCCCGATCAATTCGGCTTGGTGATCATCGATGAGATGACCTTTGCACTTGCCCCTTCCTGGCAAAAAATTCTGACCCGCCTCGGATTTGTCGATAACAAAGGGACCATCATCTCTTCCCACAACAAATTTCTTTTGGGGATGGGGGCCACCGGTGAAAGGGGAGATGGCCGGCATGTCCGTGAAGTCTTTGGCAACAGACTCCTTGCCGGCAGAGGTTTAAACGGCATGATCGAAAAAGGCTATCTTCATGATGTTGCCGGCATTGAGGTTCCATATGGAAATTCTGAAGAAGATACGGAGATAATAAAAGATGGGGAAGAAACTGTGGCGGTCATGCGCAACACACCAGAAAATAACCGGAGGGTAATCGACACTTACGAAAAATATCTTTCCGATAAAAAAGCCCTTATTTTTGTTGAAAGCATTGAACATGCCAATGCACTGGCCAGAGACTTCAACAGGATTTATGACAAGCAGGTTGCGGAAGCGATAACCGCTGAAACATCCAATCAACGAACAGAAGAAATTCGCAACGCATTCAACCGTGGCACCGGCGCAAAAGTTTTAATCAGCATCCGAAAGTTGGCCCTAAGCTTTAGGGCCTTAGGGGTAGATGGTGTCCTGCATGCCGGTCAGACCAATTCATGGAATCTTTATGCCCAGCGCTCTGGCCGCCCATTGGCCAGACAAGAGGGAGAGCCCCAGCGGACTATCCTCATCATCACCATGGAGGGAAAGGCAAAACCGCTCGACAGGGCCCAATCGGCCGCAA